>JACRKA010000362.1 GCA_016219905.1 Verrucomicrobiota bacterium | reverse complement strand
CGCTCGTCTCGCGGTCGAGGCGGTTGACCATGAACGCCTCGTCGCGGCCGAGGTAGGCGCGCGCGCGGCCGATGAGGCTGGAGAGCGGGCCTTCCTTTGTCGGATGGCTGACGAGTCCAGCCGGCTTGTTCACCACCAGCAGGCGGTTGTCCTCATAGATAATGTTGAGCAACGGCTCCTGCATCGCGCAGCGAGTCTAGCGGCCGCCGGCGCCGCAGGCAACGCGCGCCAGCGGTCTATTGACTTTTGCCGCCGGATGCCCCAGCGTTCCGCCAGTTCTTTGTCTGCTTAATGGTTCCGCTCGCGCGGGGCCAGCGGGGAACCCAGGAAGTTTCCGGAAACGGATTGGGGCGCACGATGCCTGCGGCATCGGGAACACTTAGTGGTTCCAGCCCGACAGCTAACCTCGTCAGCGCAACATTAAGGGCAAGGGATGTCCCTCGAACCCGCCCCGCGGGTTTCACCACCTCTCCTCTTGCTGGAATCCGTCTGCCATCGCAGGTGGCGGACTTTCGCTGTTGGACCATGATCGCATCAGTTACGAAACGGCCGCGCAATGTGGACGTGCCGCGCGCGGCGGCCATACTTTACGGTGACTGGGGCACGAGCAAAGCCTACGTCATCGGGCTGGCGTTCGCCGTCGCCGGCTACAGCTCGTTCTGGCTCATCGCGCCGATGTGCGTGCTCACGGCGCTGGTCGGCCTGAACTACATCGCCATCTGCAAGCACTACCCCGACGGCGGCGGCGTGTATGCCAGCGTGCGCCACCGCTCGGAGATCATCTCCATCGTCGGCGCGTTTCTGTTGATCGCCGACTACATCGTCACGGCGGCCATCAGCGCGCTGTCGGCGTTCCAATATCTCGGCGTGCCGCATCCGGAGAAATACGCGGCCGCCGCCATCGCCGTCATCGGCGTCTTGAATTACTTCGGCCCCAAACACACCGGAGGGCTGGCGTTCCTGATCTCGGTGCCGACCGTGATCGTGGTCGTCCTCCTCGGCGTGTTCAGCGTGCCGCATCTGGGCGAGGCCGTGAACAATCTGCAGCCGCTGCACGGCGGCTTCTGGACCAACTGGAACGGTTTCGTCAGCATCGTGCTCGCCCTCTCCGGCGTTGAAGCGGTCGCCAACGCCACCGGTGTGATGAAGCTGAATCCCACGAGCGCCAACGGACGGCCGTCGGTCTCCCGAACATCCACGCCGGCCACCGTCCTCGTCATGGTCGAGGTCTGCGTATTCACCGCGCTGCTGGGTCTGGCCATGAATGCGCTGGGCGGCCTCCAGATCAGCGGCCAGGAAGTCAACGCCCCCGCCCATCCCGGTGTGCGCGACTACATGCTCCGTTACATGGCCGAAGTTTTCATCGGCAACACGTTCGGCCAGACCATCGGCCACATCGCGGGCTGGGCCGTCTCGATCGTGTTCGGTTTCCTGCTGCTGTCAGCGGTCAACACCGCCATCGTCGGCCTGATCTCCGTCCAGTTCCTGCTGTCCCGCGACCGGGAAGTGCCGGCGGCGTTTCAGAAACTCAACAGCTTCGGCGTGCCGACGCTGGCGATGATCGTGGCCACGGTTGTCCCGGTCGCGCTCGTCATGTTCGTGAAGGACGTGGCCAGCCTAGCCGACCTCTACGCGGTGGGCGTGGTCGGCGCCATCGCCACCAACCTCGGCGCCTCCGCCACCGACCGGAAACTCCCGCTCGCCCGATGGGAACGCTGGCTGATGTTCGGCACCTTTTTCATCATGCTCGCGATCGAGCTTTCGTTGTTCGTGGACAAACCGCGGGCGCGTGTGTTCGCAGTCACCGTCCTCGCCGCAGGTCTGATCCTGCGCGGCTTGGTGCGCGAACGCGCGGAAAAGAAAGCCCGCGCCACCGCGCCCGCCCCGGCAACCCCGACGCCCTACCCTGTTTCAACGCCTGTGCCGGAGATTGCCGCCGTATCGGGCGCGCCCCTGCTCTGTGCCGTGCGCGGCATCAACCGCACGCTCGACTTCGCCATCAAGGAAGCCCGGGAAACGCACCGCCCGCTTTACGTCGCCTTCATCCGCGAACAACCGGCCCTGACCGCCGAAGATCATGCGCGCAAATGGCAGGACGACGAGGAAGCGTCGCAGGTGTTTGTCCACGCAAAGAGCCGGCTCGGCAGCGGAGGGTTTTGTCCCTGCTACGCGGTGAGCGACTCGCCCGCCGACACCATCGTGGACATCGCCGCCACCATCGGCGCCGAACGCCTCATCCTCGGCACCACCCGCCGCGGCGCGTTGGTGAACGTCCTGCGCGGAAACATCATCCGCCGGATAGCAAAACTCCTGCCGGAGCAGATTGACTTGCTGGTGTATGCGTGAGCGCAACCGACGCGTCTACATCGAGTCGTTGCAAACTATTGGCAGCCGAACTAATCTGCCGTCACTTCCATGAGAGACACCGCCGTCCTGCTGCTATCACTGAGCCTCGCGCTGCCGCTGTTTGCCACGGAGGAAGTTACCGTCACCGTTAACACCGTCGCCAAGCTCCCCAAGGACGCCGTCGAGGTCAGCCCGAAGCTGTTCGGCGGGTTCCTGGAGCACATGCACACCTGCATCGAGGGCGGCCTGTGGGCTGAAATCCTGCCGGACCGGAAGTTCGGCGACACGGCCACGCCGGAACAGCCGATGGGCCGGTTCTGGCGCGTGCTCGGCGACCCCGCAAAGGTGAAACGCAAGGACAACGCCGTCCATCTCAGCCCCGGCGGCGGTGAGGTCGGCGTGGAACTGAACGGCATCTATGGCATGCCGGGCAAACGCTACCGCGGCACGGCCTACATCAACACCGAGCGGTTCAGCGGCGAGATCGAGTTCCAGATGTTGCACGGCGACCGTGTGATGGACAAGGGCAAGGCCCGCGTGCCGCAGATCAAAGGCCGGTTCTCGACGCAGGCGCTGGTTGCGCCGTCGGCCGACTCGCCCTGCACGATGCGGTTCATCGTGCGCGGCAACGGCACGTTCATCATCGGCGCACCGACGCTCGCGCCGTCCTCGACGACCGCCGGTGTCAACCCCGCCGTGTTGCCGTTGCTCAAGCAGGTTGGCCCGACAT
Source organism: Verrucomicrobiota bacterium (assembly GCA_016219905.1). Taxonomy (GTDB): domain Bacteria; phylum Verrucomicrobiota; class Verrucomicrobiia; order CAIQCK01; family CAIQCK01; genus JACRKA01. The sequence continues at coordinate 12,489 of JACRKA010000362.1, read as the reverse complement.
GGCTGCGATGGCCGGGCGGCAACTTCGCGCAGACCTACCACTGGCGCGACGGCGTCGGCCCGCGCAACGACCGCCCGCCGCGCACCAACATGGCGTGGCCCAAAGGCCCGGTGGAATCGAACGACTTCGGCACGGATGAGTTCCTGTCGGTCTGCCGCGCGTTGCAGGCCGAGCCGGTCATCTGCGTCAACGTCGCCGGCAACGGCGCGACCGCGAAAGAGGCCGCCGAGTGGGTCGCCTACTGCAAACGGCGCGGGTTCAAAGTGAAGTGGTGGGAACTCGGCAACGAGATCTACGGCAAATGGGAGGTCGGCCACAGCGACGCGGCGACCTACGCCCAGCGCACGCTCGAATACGCCAGCGCGATGAAGGCCGCCGACAAGACGATCAAACTCATCGCCGTCGGTCACGACCTCGCGTGGGACCGCACCGTGCTGGAGAAGGCCGGCGGCGTGATTGATTGTCTCGCGCAGCATCTCTACACGAACAAGGCGGAGTATGAGGCGCTGATGGCCGAGCCGGCACATTACGCCAAGTTCCTCGGCAAGCTGCGCGAGTTGATCAAGACCACCTGTCCCGGCCGCGACATCCGCGTCTCGCTCAACGAGTGGAACCTGATGGGCCACGGCTGGCATCACTGGTCGCTCGGCGCGGCGCTCTTCGGCGCGGGCCTCGCCCACGAGATGGCGCGGCAGGACGGTTTCGTGAGCTACGCGTGCTCGTCAGACCTCATCAACGGATGGCAAGGCGGCGCCATCCAGTATGAACATGGCGTGGCGTTCCTGACGCCGCTCGGCGAGACGCTCGCCGCGTATCGCCAGAAGATGCCCGGCAAGAAACTGGCATTCGACGGCGGCAATCCCGCGCTCGACATCCTCGTCACGCGCACCGGCACCGGCTCGCGTTACAACGTCGCGGTGCTGAACCGCGACATGAAGCGCGACTTCGAGGTGAAGCTCGACTTCGGCAAGTGGAAACCCGCGCGCCTGGAGGAATGGACGATCAACAGCATGGCGCCCGATGACAAGCGGGACTTCAGCAGCCTCGGCAACGTGCCGTCCTCGTCGCGCAAGCTGACCAAGGGAGTCGCCGATTACCGCATCCCGGCGCTCGCGCACTCGGTGACGATCGTGACGTTCCAGAAGTAAGCGCGCATCCATCGCCAACAAGTCCGCATGAACCTTCGCCGCTCCAAACTCTCGCTGTGGCTGCTGGCCGGCGTGCTGATTCCTGCGCTCACGGCTGCGGAGCCGCTCGTCCCGCGCGTGCCGATCGAGAGCGACCGGCAATTGTTCGATGCGTTCGATCTCGACCGGTCGCCGTTCGCCGTGATCAAGCTCGATGTCGCCGCGGGCGACTTCAAGTCCGCCAAGGCCCGGCTTCTTGCCTACTATCGCCAGCGGCGGTCGCCGGTGTGGTTTGAGAACTGGTGGGACCATCCGGCCCGCGCCACCAACGCGCCGCCGGCTGCATTGCTCGATGCCGCGGAGAAAATCATGGCGCACGATTTCTCCATCGCGGGCGCGAGCGCGAGATTCGGCCCGCAGATCGAGTGGCGCCACCTGCCCGCGCAACTGCCCGACGGCTCGCCGGACTTCCAGTTGCCGCTGTCGCTCTACATCAACCGCGTCCCGTGGTGGCGCGACGTGCTCGGCGCGGCCTATTGGGCCACCGGCGACGAGCGCTACGCGACCGAGTGGGCCGCGCAGGTGCAGGACTGGGTCGCGCGCAATCCCGCGCCGACGACCTTCGATGAGCAGCTCACTCCCCCGCCGTGGCGTCGGCTGACCGTCGCGTTCTCGGTCCCGATGTGGATCGGCGCGTGGAATTATTTCCTGCAATCACCCGCCACGACGCCGGAGGTGGCCGCGGCGTTCTTTAGGGGCATCATCCAGAAGACGCGCTTCACGATCCGCAACCCGGAGGCGGTCAGCAGGCTGCCGGTGCAGATCGAGTCGGTGCACGCGGCGGCGACTTACTTCCCGGAGTTGCGTGACGCGGCGCGCTGGCGCGAGTGGGCGCTCGACAACGCGGCGAAATTCGCCGGGGAGGGACTTTATCCCGACGGCGCGTCGAAGGAGCTGGCGCCGGGTTACCAGGCCGCGAATCTCGCCGTGTTGCGCAACGTCGCCGCGCTCGCCGCTGCGAACCAGCTTCCGCTGCCGCTCGCCGTGCGAAGCGCGTTGGGTAGCATGATGGATTATCTGAGCGACATCATGATGCCCGACGGCACGCTGCCGGCCTTCGGCGACACGTGGGCGCCCGCGGTCGTCGCGAGAGATTTGCAACGCGCGCTGGAGTTTTATCCGCAGGAGAAAGGGCCGGCCCGCCGCGACCAACTCCGTTTCCGCGCCACCTCCGGCCGCGAAGGCGCGCCGCCTGCCACCGCCTCAACCGCGGCGCCGTGGGCCGGGACGTATCTGATGCGCGCGCCCATTTCGGCGGACATGGCGGCCCGCGTGAACGCGGCGCGCGCGGCGCAGGGCGTCCCCGCGGTCAGCGCCAACGCGCGCTGGCAGCCCACGGACATGGCGCTGGCGTTCCGTTGCGGGCCGTTCGGCACCGACCACCAGCACGAGGACAAACTCGGCTTTGTGCTCTACGGCCTCGGCGTGCGGCTGGTGGATGAGATGGGAGTGTATGGCCACGCCGACACGCCATGGCGCGAGTATTTCCGCGGCACCGCCGCGCACAACACGGTGCTGGTGGACGGCCTCGGCCAGAACCGCCGCGCGCAGCGCGAGACGTGGACGGCGAAACAGCCGCTCGAAGGCAACTGGGCCAGCAACGACGCGTTCGACTTCGTGTCGGGCACCTACGACGACGGCTGGGGGCCGGAGAACAACCGCGCCGTGTCGCAGCGGCGCGAGATTCTTTTCGCAAAGCCGGATTACTGGGTCGTGCACGACCTGCTGGCCGGCGCAGGCACGCATACCTATGAGGCGCTCTACCATCTGCCGCCTGCCAACAGCATCCGCATCCACGCGGAAACCAAGGTCGCCTTCACCGAGAACCTCCGGCGGCCCAACCTCGTCCTCTATCCGGTGGACACGGACGTCGAGGTGGAGATCCTGCGCGGCTGGTCGGCCAACCCCACCAACCCGCGCACGCCGCGCCAGGGATGGTTCTCCGTCGCGTTGCAGAAGATCGAACCCGCTCCCTGCATCATCCAGCGTCGCCGCGGGCCTGCGCCGCAGGTCATGGAGAGCATCCTGTTGCCCGCGCTGCCCGGCGACACGGCCGAGATCGCTGCGCAACGGTTGCGCGTGACCGACAGCGAGGGCCGCGAACTGGACCGGACAGCCGTCTGCGCGCTGAATATCGTCACGCGCACCGGCACACACCTCTACGTCAACGACCTTCGCATCGCGAGCCTGCTCGACCCGCGCCCGTCGCCGAAAAAGATCGCCGCGGGCGCGCTGGGTGAAATCGAGTTTGGCGGCAAGCTCTTGTTCATCCGCCTCAACGCCGCCGAAGCGCCTGTGTTGATGCGCCACGTCGGCGGCAGCGCGCCGACCCGCAACGGCCGCGCGCTTTCGCCCTCGGGCCGATAGCGCCCAGATCATTCCGATCGGAAAAGCCCGGCTCCGCCGCCTACAGTGTTCCCGCAGCCAAAAATACAGTTCTCACGCTCTTGCGCCGTTTTCGCAACCGGGTGTATCGGTATGCGTAGCTTGGCTGCCTGCCGTGGGAGGCCCAGGCAGCCAAGCGGAGCAGGAAGCAGCCGGAGATGAGGAGCATGGAAAAGCAGAAGACGCGCAAAGTTGCTTGGCCGACGCACGACGAGGTCGCGGCGTTCGCGCATCTGATCTGGGAAAAGGAAGGCAGGCCGGAGGGACGGCGCGACGATCATTGGCGGGAGGCGGAAGCGCAACTCAAGACCGACTACGAGCAAGAGATGCGCCTCAAGCGCAAGTCACATCATTTTCCCGCGCCCTGAGCTTGGAAGCGGCCACAGGACTGGGCAGTGGCGCTTTTGCTCAGGGCGCGGGCGTGTCTTGCCAGAGAGACGCCCCGTGCCCTAGCATGAGGCGCGATGTGGAAGAGGGTCAAACACCTGTGGCGGATGTCCCGCCAACCTCACGTCAGCCGCGCCGACATTGTCGCCGGCTTGCGCGCGCTCGACGTGTCGGCCGGCGATCTCATCCAAGCCCACAGTTCCCTCAGCAGTTTCGGTTACATCGAGGGCGGTGCCAGCGCCGTCGTGGACGCCTTGTTGGAGAGCGTCGCGCCCGGCGGCACGGTGATGGTCCCGACCTTCAACCACGGCGCCGAAGAGATCTTCGACCTCCACGCCTCGCCATCCCACAACGGCGCCATCAGCGAAACATTCCGTCATCGCCCCGAAGCGGTGCGCAGCTTCCACCCGACCCACGCCTACGCCGCCATCGGCCCGCTCGCGGCGGAACTCTGCGCCAATCATCTCGAAGCGGGCACGTTCACCATGGACTCGCCGCTTGGCAAGCTCGCCCGGCGCGGCGGCTGGCTCCTCCTCCTCGGCGTCGGCATGAACCGCTGCACCGCCGCCCACCTCGGCGAGTGCATGGCCCTGTCGCATTGCATCGGCTGGGGCAAGCAACCGCGCTGGGTCCGTGACCCGCAGACCGGCCAGGTCCACAGCGTCCGCGGCGACCTCTGGCGCAGCGGCGACTGCCTCATCGAGTGGGATCCGCTGGAGAAGCGGATCCGCGAGCGCGGCCTGATCGCCGACGGCCGGATCGGCCCCTGCCACGTCATGCGGATGCGCGCGCAGGATGTCATTGATATCAGCTTCGAGATGGCGCGGGAACTTTGTCCCCGCTGCCCCACGCTGCCTCTCGCACAGTGAGGTTTGCTTTCGCGCGGCGACATGCGGCAAGATGCGGCGTCACGTCACATGTCGCTCCGAAGCTACCTTCAACTCGCGCGCGCGCCGAACGTCTTCACGGCGGTCACCAATGTCTTCACCGGCTGCGCCGCCGCCGCGGGACCGCACGCCCAGCCGACCACCGTCGCCTTGCTCGCGCTCAGTTCCGCGTGCCTCTACACCGGCGGCATCGTCCTCAACGACTACTGCGACCTCGAACCCGACCGCGTCGAGCGCCCCACCCGCCCCCTGCCCTCCGGCGCGGTCTCGCCCCGCGTCGCGCTCGCCCTTGCGATCGGCCTGCTGGCCGCTGGCATCGCCCTCGCCGCAACCGTTAACATCATGGCGCTCATGACGGCTTCCGCAATCGCACTGCTCATCGCCACCTACGACGTGCGCTTCAAATCCGTGCCTGTCCTCGGCCCGATCAACATGGCCGCCTGCCGCTTCGGCAACGTCCTGCTCGGCGCGTGCGCCGCGCCAGCCTGTTCCGTCCATGCGCTGCCGTTCGCCACCGCGATGGCCGCGTGGGTCGCCGTCATCAGCCTCATCAGCCGACGCGAGGCCGCCCGGCCGCAACTGCAAGCCATCGTCAAGGCAATGGTGCTCGCCATCCCGTTGCTCGACGGCCTCTTCGTCGGTTTGCTGACCACGCCGGCGCTGGGCCTCGCCGTCGCGGCGTTCGCGCTGCCTGCATGGCTGATTGCCCGCTGGCTCTACGTGACGTGAAGAAACTGGAGTAGTGGAGTTTTGGAGTAATGGAGTAATGGGAAGTCTCCGGCCGATGTTTTTTCTTGAGCCATCACTCCAATGCTCCAACACTCCAATTCAGACCATGTCATCGTCGAAGGCACTCGTCATCAACGTCGCCGCGCTCGCGCCGGAGCACATCGCCCGCTGCCCGAACATCGCCCGGCTCGCAAGCGATGGATGGACTGCGCCGATGGACCCCGTGTTCCCGGCGGTGACCTGCACCGCACAGGCGACGCTGACGACCGGCGTGCCGCCCGCGCGCCACGGCATCGTCGCCAACGGTCTCTTCGACCGCGACACGCTCAGCTTCGGCTTTTGGGAACAGCCCGTGAAGCTTGTCCAAGCCCCACGCATCTGGGACCTGCTCAAGCAACGCGACCAGTCAAGAAGCTGTGCCATCCTCTTCTGGCAGCTCAGCCTCTACGCCAACGCCGATGTCATCGTCACGCCGAAGCCGATCCATGAAGACCACGGCGGCATGATCCAGTGGTGCTACTCGAAGCCCGTCGGCTACTACGAGCAACTCTGCCAGAAGCTCGGCAACTTCAAGCTCCACCATTACTGGGGGCCGCTCGCGGGCATCGGCTCCAGCCGCTGGATCGCCAACGCCGCCATCGCCACGCTTCGCGAGAAGCAGCCCGACCTCACGCTGGTCTATCTGCCGCATCTCGATTACTCGTCGCAGAAGTTCGGCCCGCAATCGCCGCAGTTGGAGCGCGGCCTCCAGCAAGTGGACGACCTCGTCGGCCAGATTGTGGCCGCCGCGGGACCGGAGACGACCGTGTTCGTCGTCTCGGAGTATTCCATCACGCCGGTGAACGGTGCGATTCTGCCCAACCGTATTCTCCGCCGCGCCGGCCTGCTCGCCGTGCGCGAGATCGCCGGCCGCGAATACCTCGACATCGAGCACAGCAAAGCATGGGCGATGGTGGATCATCAGGTCGCCCATATCTACTGCCAACCGGGCGCGCTTGACGCCGCCCGCACGGCGCTCGCGCAGGAGGCCGGCATCGAGTTCCGCAGACCCGACCACGCCCGCAGCGGCGAACTGGTGGCCGTGGCGCCGCGCGACAAGTGGTTCGCCTACTACTGGTGGCTCGACGACCGCAAAGCGCCGCCGTTCGCGCGGCACATTGACATCCACCGCAAGCCGGGCTACGACCCGTGCGAGCTATGGTTTGATTGGCCGAGGTTGCGGATTCCGCTCCGACCGGATAAAGTGCGCGGGTCGCACGGCCGTGACGACGTGCCGGCCACGTTCGTCGCGCGAGGGCCGGCCGCGCCGCCGCGCCGCGAACGCGTCGCGATGACGGAAGTCGCCGGCTGGATACTGGACTGTTTCCGATGAACTTGAGATTTGGTTACAACACGAACGGGTTCGCCCACCATCGCCTGAACGACGCGCTGGTCGTCATCGCCGGATGCGGCTACGACGGCGTCGCCCTCACGCTCGACGTGAACCATTGCGACCCGTTCGAAACCGACGCCGCCGGCCTGCGCAAGCTCAAGGGCCTCCTCAAGGCGCTGCAACTCTCCGTCGTCATTGAGACCGGCGCGCGTTACCTGCTCGGCAAGTGGTTCAAGCACGAGCCGACGTTGGTCAGCGCGATGCCCGAGGGCCGCAAGCTGCGCCTCCAGTTCCTGAAGCGCACCGTGGACATCGCCGCCGAACTGGAGGCCGAGGCGCTCGGCTTCTGGGCGGGCGTGCGCTCGAAAGAGGCTCACGAGGCCAGCGCGTGGCAATGGCTCGCCGACGGCTGCCACGACCTGACCAACTACGCCAAACGCGCCGGCGTGGCGCTCGCGTTCGAGCCAGAGCCGGGGATGCTGGTGGACTCGCTCACGACGTTCGACCGGCTGAAGGCGGAGATCCCGTCCGACACTTTTGGCCTGACCCTCGATGTCGGCCACGCATTCATCACCGAGACCGTGCCGTTCCCGGCCGTCCTGGCGAAGTATCGCGGGCTGCTGCGCAACGTCCACATCGAGGACATCCGCGGCCGCGTCCACGAGCACCTGATGTTCGGCGAGGGCGAACTGAACTTCCCGCCCATCCTCCGCGCGTTCGGCGAGGCTGGCTACCGCGGCCTCGTCAACGTCGAGCTGAGCCGTGACAGCCATCGCGCGCCCGACGTGGCGCGCCGCTCCATCCAGCTCCTCAAACAATGGTCCGCCAAAGCCCAAGCGTCGGCTACTCGCTGAACGTCTTCCCCGACGAGACGCTCGCCGAGCTGTGGACCACGCTCCGCACCCGTGCCGTCCGCATCCGGCGCGAAGCCTTCGGCAACCGCCCCTTCCCCGTCGAACTGCGCCTCTCCGCGCAGATGGTCGCCGAACTGCGCGCCAAGCCGCAGGCGGTCGTCGAACTGCGGGACTACCTGCGCCGCGAAGGACTGCGGCTCGTGACGCTCAACGCCTTCGTGCCGGTCAGCTTCCACCAGCCCAACCTCAAGGAGCGCGTCTATCTGCCCGCGTGGCACGAGGGCGACGAGCGCATCCGCTACACCTGCGACTGCGCCGACCTGCTGGCTGAACTCGCGCCAGCCGAAGTCGCGGAGCCGAGCCTGAGCGTGCCGGGCGGCGTATTGAAACGGGATTTCGCAGACGCGCCCGACATTCATCGGCAGACCGCCGACGCACTGCGCCGCTGCGCCGGGCATTGCGCTGCGCTGGAGAAGCGGACCGGCCGCCGCATCGTCATCGCTATCGAACCGGAACCCGGCCTCACCTACGAACGCACCGATGAGGTCATCGCGTTCTTTGCAAAGTTCTTCCCCTCGCCGGAAAGCCGCCGCCATCTCGGCGTCAACTTCGACATCTGCCACCAACTCGTCGAGTTTGAAGACCAATCCGCCCGTAGCCACCGACGTAAGGAGGTGGTCGTTGCCCCGGATGCCACCAATCCGCCTATCAATGAACCTCAGTTGCTCGTGAGCGATCTCAAGGAGGGGCGACACTCCTGTCGCCCTATCAGTCGAGATGAAGTCGGCGACAAGAGTGTCGCCGCTCCTTGGGGGGCGCATGGCTCGGACGCCACGGATCGGCCTCCTCACGTCGGCCCCTACGAACCCTCCGGACTGCTCGCCTCCGTCGCCGCGCTGGAGAAGGCCGGCGTCCGCATCACCAAGATCCACGTCTCCAACTGCATCGAGATCGCCAAGCCCCTCGTCGCGCCCGAACTGCTGGAGAGCCTGCGGCGCGGTTACGCCGAATCGAAGTTTCTCCACCAGACCGCCGGCGCGGACAAGACCGGCCGCGTCGTCTATTTCTCGCTCGACCTCCCCGAAGTCCTCACGCCCGACGGCCTGCGCGCGATGGCCCATGCCGGCATCGAGACCCTCCGCATCCACTACCACATGCCGCTGCTGCCCGGCGGCGCGATGCCGACCACGCTTTCAGCCGTCGAGTCCTTCGTCCGCGGCGTAGCCCTGTCCCACCCCGACGTTCCGCTGGTCATCGAGACCTACACATGGCTGGAACACATGCCCGCCGCCGGCGGCAAACGCCAGGACCTCCCCGCCAACATCGCCGCCGAAATCGCCCACGTCCGCGGATGGTTCTGAGGCGAAATACAGACCCCAACCCGCTTACGGCCCCAAAGGGGCCGAACACGAGTAGCCACGGGTGAAACCCGTGGAAACGATTAAGGAAATAGAAACAACCCCGAACGGGGTTGAACCCCTTGCGGGGTTCATGGGGAGGAACATTCTCCTCCGTGGGCTTCGCCCACGGCTACTCATGTTGAAGCCCTCCGGGCTTCTTGGCGGCAGCGTTTCCATGTCCGAATCGGCGGAGAGTGAAAAGTGGTCATCGGCAAAGGATGACGAACGAGCACTTGGAGTGCGGGGGCTTGACCCCGCCTTGGATGCGCCGGGCTTGACCGGCGCGCAGAATGGGCGCGTCGAGCCGCGCCACAGAAAGGCTGCGTCAAGCCGCAGCACTCCATGGTTGATGATTCTCAGATTTCGGCGGTCACAGACCGCCGCTACAGGGGCAAACTCTCCGCAACTGCATCGCAGCGACGGTGTTCTTGATTCCTGTTTGCAGTCGGGGAAACAATGCGCGACAACTTGTGAACGACATGAAACACATCTGCACCTCCCTCCTTCTCACTCTCGCTCTTTCATTCGCCCCGGCGGGGCGCGCGGCGTCGGCTGTGAGCGACGCGAAGGCCATTCTCGGCCTGTCCGGCGTGAAAGGCGGCCTGATCGTCCACGTCGGCGTGGGCGACGGGCAACTGACGGCGGCGTTGCGGGCCAGCGGGAGTTTCCAGGTGCAAGGGCTTGAGAGCGATCCGCAGCGGGTGGCGGCAGCGCGGGAGTTCATCCGCGGCAAGAAGCTCTACGGCGAGGTGAGCGTGGAGCGGCTCGTCGGCGGGCAACTGCCTTACATTGACGGGCTGATCAATCTCGTGGTGGCGGAGGACCTCGCGGGCGTGCCGATGGCGGAGGTGTTGCGGGTGCTGGCGCCGAACGGCGTCGCGATGGTGAAGAAGGACGGCCAGTGGATGAAGACGGTGAAGCCAAAGCCGGCGGGGCTGGACGATTGGACACATTATTACTACGACGCGCGCGGCAACACGGTCTCAAAGGACACAGTGATCGCGCCGCCGGAGCGGCTGCAATGGGTCGGCAGCCCGCGCTGGTCGCGGCATCACGACCGGATGTCGAGCCTGAGCGCGCAGGTGTCGTGCAACGGCCGGATGTTCTACATCATGGACGAAGGCTCGCGCATCTCGATCCTGTTGCCGTCGAAGTGGGCGCTCATCGCCCGCGACGCGTTCAACGGCACGATCCTCTGGAAGAAGCCGATCACGAAGTGGAACACCAACCTCTGGCCGCTCAAGTCCGGCCCGACGCAGCTCACGCGCCGGCTGGTGGCGGCGGGCGACCGCATCTTCGTCACGCTCGGCATCAGCGCGCCGGTGAGTTGCCTCGACGGCGCGACGGGCGAGCCGGTGCGGGTCTATCCCGAGACGAAAGGCGCGGAGGAGATCCTGCACGTCAACGGCACGCTCTACGTGCTCGCCAATCCCGGCAAATGGGAACTGGCGGAGTTCGCTCCGGTGCACAACACGGGCGACCAGAAGCGCGTGGAGACGGAGTTCAACTGGGACGAGAAAGGCCGCGAGCTGCTCGCGCTGGACGCCGCCTCGGGCCGCGTGCTGTGGCGGAACTCGGGCAAGTATGCGCCGCTGACGCTGGCCACCGACGGCAAGCGGCTGGTTTATCACGATGGCGAGAAGCTCGTCTGCCTCGATCCGGCCACGGGCAAGCAGCGTTGGGCGAGCGCGCCGGTGACGAAGCGGAAGCTGTTCGAGTTCAACTACGGCCCGCGGCTGTTGCTGCACGACGAAACGGTGCTCTACGCCGGCGGCGACGGCTCGATGAAGGGCCTCGACGCCGACAGCGGCAAGGAACTCTGGAACGCGCCGCACGAGAAGTCGGGCTACCGTTCGCCGGAGGACCTCATCGTCGCGGGCGGGCTGGTCTGGAACGCCGGCACGACCTCGGGCAACCAGACGGGCGAGTTCAAGGGCCGCGACCCGCGCACGGGCGAGATCAAGAAGCAGTTCGCGCCGGACGTGGAATGCTATTGGTTCCATCATCGTTGCTACATCGCGAAGGCCACCGAGAAATACCTCCTGCCCTCGCGCACCGGCATCGAGTTCGTGGACATCGCCAAGAGCCATTGGAACATCAACCACTGGGTCCGCGCGTCGTGCCTCTACGGCGTGCTGCCCGCGAACGGCCTCGTCTATGCCGGTCCGCACAACTGCGCGTGCTATCCCGAAGCGAAACTCGACGGCATGAACGCGCTCGCGCCCGCTGGCGCCACGTCGAAGCCGGTCGCGCTGCCCGACTCGCAACGCATCGAGCATGGTCCCGCGTGGGGCCAGCCGCTGACGGAAGCCGAGGCGGACACGAAAGACTGGCCGACCTATCGTCACGATGCCGCGCGGAGCGGTTACAGCAACCAGCCGTTGCTCGACGATCTCGGCATCGCGTGGAACATCGCCCTCGGCGGCCGGCTCAGCGCGCCGACCATCGCCGCGGGCAAAGTGTTCGTCGCGCAGGTGGACGAGCACACATTGCATGCGCTCGATGCAGCCGACGGCAAGAAGCTGTGGCATTTCATCGCTGGCGCGCGGATTGATTCGCCGCCGACCTACTGGAAAGGCCGCGTGCTCTTCGGCGGCATGGACGGCTGGGTTTATTGCCTGAGGGCGAGCGACGGCGCGATGATCTGGCGTTATCTCGCCGCGCCGAATCTGCTGCGGCACACGGCGTTTGAGCAGATCGAGAGCGTCTGGCCGGTGCACGGCAGCGTGTTGATCGAGAACGGCGTGCTGAGTTGTGTCGCGGGCCGCTCGGTGTTCCTCGACGGCGGGCTGCGATTTGTCCGGCTCGACGCGGCCACGGGCAAGAAGCTGGTCGAGGTCGTCTATGACAGCCGCGACCCGGAGACGGGCGGCGATTTGCAGATGCGCCACAAGACGCTCCAGATGCCCGTGGGCCTCAACGACATCCTTTCCAGCGACGGCAAGCACATCTACCTCCGTTCGCAGAAAATCGCCGCCGACGGCAAGCGCGTGGACATCGGCCCCGTCTCCGGCAACGCCATCGAGCAGGGCGCGTCGCAGAAGGGCGAAGGCGGGCACCTGTTCGCGCCGATGGGCTTCCTCGACGATGAGTGGTTCCACCGCAGCTACTGGGTCTATGGCAAGAGCTTCGCCGGCGGCCACAACGGCTATTACCAGGCCGGCAAATACACGCCGAGTGGCCGCATACTCGTCCACGACGACAAGAACGTCTATGGCTTCGGCCGCGAGCCGAAATACCTGAAGTGGACCACGACGATGGAGCACCAGCTCTTCGCCGCGAGCAAGG
>JACRKA010000367.1 GCA_016219905.1 Verrucomicrobiota bacterium | reverse complement strand
TGATCTTGGGGTGTCGAGCCAGTGACAAGCTTATCTTGGAAGCGAGTCAGCAAAAAAAGCGCCCCGAATTATCTCACATCTACATCAAACGTGCGGTTCTCCATCCCGACAAGTTCCAACTAGATTTCGAGCTGTTGGATAATGCCACTCCCGCCCCCTAAGATGTCCCCGGCGATTGTCCGGATTGTCCAAACGGCAGCCGGCGTTGAAAAGACAGTGTTTTTGCCTAAGTGACGCATCCCCAGCGTCATGGGATGAATCCCTTGTCCAAAGGGGGCAATCCCTTTTCAAAAGGGATGAATCCCTTGCCGCATGGGATGCATCCCGCGTCGCACGGGATCAATCCCATGCCAGAAGGGACGAATCCCATGCCGTTGGGGATCAATCCCGCGGCGCATGGGATGAATCCCTTTTCGCGTGGGATGAATCCCGCGCCGCGCGGGATCAATCCCGTGCCGTATGGGATCAATCCCACGCCGCTGGGGATGAATCCCATGCCGCAAGGGATACGTCCCCTGCCGCACGGGATGCGCCCCATGCCGCGCGGGGAGAAGCCCCTGCCGCTCCTACGGAGCTTGGTGGTTTTCCACGTCGGGAAACTATAAACATGGCGCTCCTGACGGAGCTGACAGGCAACGGCTTCTTGCGCTGGCTCTCTGACGTAGAACGGACTTCCAAGTCCGTTGCCGCAGGACATTGGAAACCGGCTCGTGATGATAAACGGACTTGGAAGTCCGTTCTACGCTCCGGAATGGGTGCGATCCAACGCATCGGCCGGTTCTGAAGTATGCGTTTGTTGTTGGGTATCCGGAATGTGGGAGGGGCCTCAGCGCCCCGACCATGTGTGTGGTTAACCTTCGGCGCGTCGGGGCGCTGAGGCCCCTCCCACATTCAGTGCGCGCCTCACAGCTTCCGCTATGCCTTCTTCCGCTCGGGCGCCTGGGCGAGATGCTCCATGCAGTATTCCCGGTCGTCGTCGGCGACGCGGAATTCCAAGTCGGCGTTGTCCTGCTCGGTGCGGTTGCAGACGACGCAGCGATGCCATGTGTCGGCTTCGCCCTCGCGTTTCTTGGTCTCAAACTCCGCCCGACGTTTGGCCACTTGGCGGTTGAGCAGCGCCATCTGCCAGAACTGCGGGCCGAAGAAGACGAGGTAGTTGGCGAGCGAGACGACGGCGGCGAGTTTGCCGCCCATCGGCGCGGTGAGGATGGTCCAGGCCACGAAGGCGGCGGAGACGGCGGCGAGCCATTTCACTTTCACGGGCAGGATGAAGAAGAGCAGGATTTCGAAGTTCGGGAAGACGGTGGCGAAGGCGAAGAAGAGCGAGAGGTTGAGGTAGGCGTTGGTGACGGAGTTGTGTGCGATGAAGAACGCGACAACGGTGGTGGCGATCATGCCGACGAGGTAGAAGACGTTGAGCTTGAAGGCGCCCCATTCCTGTTCGAGGCCGTCGCCCATGATCCAGAAGAGGTAGAGGGCGAAGAACAGCCAGATGGGGTCGAGGGTCGGCGGGATGAAGAGGTAGCTGACGAGCCGCCAGATTTCGCCGCCCGCGACAAGGTCGGGGTCGAGGATGAGGGCCTTGATCCAAGTCGAGTCCATCCGCAGCAGCACGAAGGCGGCGACGTTGAAGCCGACGATGAGGCGGGTGAGGCCGGGCACGGCGAAGCGGCCGAGCCGGCGTTCGAGTTTGTCGAGCCAATCCATGCGCCGGTGAAGCTATCGGCGGGCTGCGGACAAATCCAACTTGAAATTCGCCCCGCACGCGGGTAGGCAGGGAGGCGCCGTCGCGCTGCCACGCCATGTCTTATGAAGCCCGTGATGATTTCTCCTGAAGAGCATCCTGCATTGCGGGAAACGCTGGTCGCGACCGGCCGCGCGGTGCTGCTGATGCTGGTCGCGGCGTTGTTGCTGTTGGGCTACGGCGTGTGGCAGTTCAACGGCTTGAAGCACGCGGACGCGATGGATCAGGCGCAGATTGGCCGCAATCTGGCGCGGGGCGAGGGCTTCACGACGTATTTCATCCGGCCGCTGAGCATCTGGAAGACGACGCAGCACGCAGGCGTGGACGCCAAGCGGCTTTTCCGGCATTCCGACCTGGTCTATCCACCGTTGTATCCGGCGCTGATCGGCGCGCTGTTTTACATCGTCGAGAAGGGCGGCCTGGAGCCGCCAGCGGCGACGTCGCCGGGCGGCGCGAAGGCCGCGCCGTCCGCCGCGGGCGGGCTGGTCGCGAGGCTCATCGGTTGGCGGCACTGGTCGCTGTTCTGGTTCCTGGCGGCGGTGGTCTGGATGCTGTGGCTGGTGCTGCGCGCGACGCGGTTCAGCGTGCTCCCGACCCACGTGCCGCGGCACGCGGCGGGCGCGGTGATCTGCGCGCTGTTGGGCGGTTTGTTCTGGGCGAAGACGGTTTCGTTCGAAGTCGGGCCGCCCGGCGCGTTCACGGTGTTCGGGCCGGACCGGTGGATTGCGTATGGGCTGGGGATCCCGCTGATGTTGCTGAACTGCGCGCTGGTGTATGGGACCGCGCACCGGCTGTTCGACCGGCGTGTGGCGTTGATGGCGGCCTGCCTGTTCGGGCTGGCCGAGACGACCTTCCAGTTTGCCCTGTCGGGGCTGAGCACGATGCTGACGATGGCGTGGGTCAGCGCGGCGTGGCTGGCGCTGATTGTCGCGTCGGACTGGCGCGAGACGGGCGCGCGGCCGCGCGGCGCGGTGGTGCTGGCGCTGGCGGCGGCCGTGGCGATCGCGGGCGCGTTCCTGACACACTACGCCGCGGGCTGGCTGCTGCTGCCGTTGTGCGTGGTGGCGTGGCGGACGTGGGGGCTGGCGCGCGGGGCGGCGATGGCGGCTGCGATGGGCGCGGTGTTTGTCGCGCTGGTCAGCCCGTGGCTGGCGCGGAATTATTCGTTGTCGGGCAACTTCCTCGGCCTGGCCGGCTACGCTGTGAGCGAGCACACGCCGATGACGCCGGGCGACATGTTTCAACGGCTGATGGATGCCAAGCCGGTCGTCGTCAGCATGAAGATGGTCTGGGCCAAGGCGCTCGCCAATGCCTCGGTCATCTGGAGTGACTGCCCGTGGATTGGGAGCTACGGGATCATTCTTTCGCTCTTCGTGGCGGTGTTGTTCTACAAATTCCGCCGGCCCGTGGTGAACCGCTTCAAATGGCTTGCGGCCGCGAGCTGGGCGCTGTTGTTCGTTGTGTGGTGTTTCGTCGGCCTTGGCGCGCGGCCGGAGAGGTCGGCGGCGCAGGCGGACAATCTCCTGGTGCTGCTGGTGCCGTTCGTGACCGTGTTCTCGACGGCGGTGTTCTACGCTTATTTCGACGGCTTGCGCATCTTGTTCAAGTCCGTGCGGGCCGCCTGGATCACGGGGCTGGTCCTGGTAGCCGCGTTGCCGTTGCTGCTGCGCCTGGCAGGCCCGACGGCCGGACGCATGGCATATCCCCCCTATCATCCGCCACTGGTGTCGCAGATCGCCGGTTATGTGGAACCCGGCGAGTTCATCATCAGCGACCAGCCGTGGGCCGTGGCGTGGTATGGCGACCGGCGCTGCTTCTGGATCCCGTTCTCCGTCCCGGAGTTTTTCACTCTCAACGACATGCACCAGCACGTCGCCGCGTTCATGCTGACCCCGGTGACACTTAACAGCCGCATGCTCACGGAAATTCTGGTGGGCGAATGGGCGCCGTGGTCCGCGACCCTCGGCTTCCTGAAGTTCCCCAACGAATTCCCGCTGAAATATGGCCGGCTCTTTGTCGGCCCTGACAAACGTCCGGTTTCGTGGAACCTCAAAGGCGCGGTGGATCTGAATGAGTTGATCAACGGCGTGCACGTGATCGTGCTCTGCGACACCGAACGGTGGAAGTCCAGGCCCGCCGCCGTCGCGCCGGTGGCGCCGCCGCCGCCGCCGCAGCCACAGCCCGCAGGAGCCTCGAAGCCGTGAACACGGCCCGCGCGCTGCGCCGCGTTGTCGCGCAACTTGCTGACTTCCTGCGCTGGCCGAGCATCTCCACCGACCCCGCCCATCGTCGGGACGTCGCCGGCTGCGCCCGTTGGCTCGTCGCGCACCTGCGTTCCATCGGCCTGGCCGCCACGCTGCACCCCACGCCCGGCCATCCCGTCATCGTGGCGCATGGCCCGCGCAAGCCAGGCAAACCCACGGTGTTGATCTACGGCCACTACGACGTGCAGCCGCCCGACCCGGTCGAGTTGTGGCACAGCCCGCCATTCGAGCCGGCCATCCGCGGCTGCAAACTCTTCGCCCGCGGCGCCGCCGACAACAAAGGCCAGGTCTTTGCCCACATCACCGCCGTCGCGCAGGCGTTGCGCGAACCCGACGCCGCGCTGCCTAATGTGATCTTCCTCATCGAAGGCGAGGAGGAGATCGGCAGCCTGAGCATCGAACCGTTCCTGCGCGCCCACCGGCGCGAACTGCGGCCCGACTTCGTGCTGGTCAGCGACACCTCGATGTTCGCGAAAAACCTGCCCACCATCACCTGCAGCCTGCGCGGCGTGGCTGCGTTCGAACTGCGCGTGCGCGGCCCGGCGCGCGACCTGCACTCCGGCATCTTCGGCGGCACGGTCGCAAACCCCGCCACCGTCCTCGCCCAGCTCATCGCCGCGTTGCACGACCCGCGCACCGGCCGCGTGCGCGTGCCGGGTTTCTACGACGGCGTGCGCCCGCTGACCGCCGCCCAACGACGCGCATGGCGGCGATTACCTTTCAGCGAGGACGGCTACCGGCGCGCTCTCGGCGTGCCGCAATTGGCAGGTGAGTCCGGTTTCACCTCCCTCGAGCGCCGCTGGGCGCGGCCGACGCTTGAGGTCAACGGCATTTTCGGCGGCTACCAGGGCGAAGGCAGCAAGACCGTCATCCCCGCATGGGCCGGCGCAAAGTTCACCGCCCGGCTCGTCCCGGACCAGTCCCCGCAGCGCGTCGTCGCCGCGACGCGGCGATACCTCTGCGCCATCGCGCCGCCGGGCGTGAAGCTGGAGTTCATCCCCGGCCACAGTGCCGAACCCTACATTGCACCGATGGACAGCCGCTGCATGAGGGCGGCCACGAATGCGCTCCGCTCCGTCTGGGGCCGGCCGCCGGTCCTTGTCGGCGAAGGCGGCTCCATCCCCATCATCACCTCGTTCAAGAGAATCCTCGGCGCGGACTCGGTGATGGTCGGCTTTGGCCTGCCGGACGCCAACGCCCACTCCCCCGACGAAAGCCTCGACCTCGACGTCTTTGCCCGCGCCATCCGGGCCTCCCGCCTCCTGTTGGCGGAACTGGCCCGCTGACCGGCCTCGCCGCTTGCTTCTGGCAAATCCCGCCGCACTGCGCTAAGTAGGGTCGGATTTTTGCGCATGAACTTCGAGCTTGTCAGCAAGTTCAAGCCGCGCGGCGACCAGCCGCAGGCCATCGAGACGCTCGTGAAGTCGCTGAAAGCGGGCAACCGCCTCCAGACGCTCCTCGGCGTCACCGGCTCCGGCAAGACCTACACGATGGCGCACGTCATCGAGCAGTTGCAGCGGCCGACGCTGGTCATCTCCCACAATAAGACCCTCGCCGCCCAACTCTACAGCGAGTTCAAACAGTTCTTCCCCCGCAACGCGGTCGAGTATTTCGTCAGCTACTTCGACTACTACCAGCCCGAGGCCTACATCCCGCAGACCGACACCTACATCGAGAAGGACAGCGCCATCAACGAGGAGATCGAGCGGCTGCGGCTCGCGGCCACCAGCGCGCTGCTCTCGCGCCGCGACGTGATCGTGGTGGCGAGCGTCTCGTGCATCTACGGCCTGGGTTCGCCCGAGGACTGGCTCGGCATGGTCGTCGCGCTGAAGGTCGGCGACGTGCTGCCACGCGACACGTTCCTGCGACGGCTCGTGGACATCCAGTATGACCGCACCGACATCGCGTTCGAGCGCGGCAACT
>JACRKA010000361.1 GCA_016219905.1 Verrucomicrobiota bacterium | reverse complement strand
GGGGCTGAGGTGCCTGGAGGATTCCTCGATGGGATGGAAATGCTCGCGGTCGCTGTGGCCGCCGATGCAGTAAGAGCGGTGCAGCGCCACGCGCTCCCAAAAGAACTTCGCCACATCGCCGAACTTCTTCTCGCCCGTCAACTCATACTCGCGCGCCGCGCCGATAATCTTGGGAATCTGCGTGTTCGCGTGCAGTCCGTTGAGCTTGTCCTCGCCGCGCGCGAGGGGGTCGAAGATGAACTCGTGGTTGAAGTCGCGCGCCAGCTTGAGGTGGTCGGGATTGCCGGTGACGGCGTAAAGGTTGGCGAACGCTTCGTTGATGCCGCCGTGCTCGATCTTGAGCGCGTTCTGTTGCTGCTCATGGCTGAGCTTGCCGATGCGCAGCTTCAGCCAGTCAGCCACCTTCACAACGATGTCGAGCGCCTGCTTGTTGCCGCAGTGATCGTGCACGTCGAGCAAGCCGGCCAGAATCTTGTGGAGCGTGTAGTAAGGCGCCCAGACCGGCTTGCAGGCATCCACGCGGTCGAAGAACGATTCCGGATAGGCCGAGAGGAAGCCTTTGTTGTAGCCCTGCGCCGGCATCGCCTCCTGGCACTTCGCCAGTTCGGCGACGATGTAGTCGGCCTTCGCCTTGAGCTTCTGGTCGCCCGTGCTGGCGAACATCAGCGCGCACGCCGAGAGGTAATGGCCCATGCTGTGGCCACGCACTTCGCACTTGGGCGCTTCCCAGCCGCCATACGGTTCCGCCGACGATGGCAGCCCTGCCGTGACGCGGGACATGTGCAGCAAGCGGTCGGCGTCGAGGCTGAGCAGATATTCCTTGTCGCGCAGCATCGCGTCGCGGAACGGCCCGTCGAGCAGCTTGACCGCCGTGAGGTCGAACGGCTGCGCTTTGCATGCACCCTTCGACGAGGCGGGATCGCTCGCGGGCAGGGCGAAAGCAATCGCCGGAGCGAGCAGGAGCAGGAGCAGGCGGAGTGGGTTCATAACGTTGTCCTTGATGGGTTGGCGCGATGATAGCGGGTCATTCTCCGGCAACAACGCCAGGAAGCGGCATTGCCCGCCAGCCATCGTGGAGCAGCTTCGCAAGCCCGGCGACGGTCGCCTTGCTCGCGGAGTCGCCCGCGACGTTCACATTCTCGGCTGGATCATTCTGGTGGTCGTAGAGTTCGACGCCGACGTTCTCGTTCTTGCCGTTGACCCACTCGGTGTAGCGCCAGCGGTCAACGCGGACGCTGCAGCCCATGACCTTATCCTTGCCGGGGCGCAGATATTGACTGAAGGCAGCCTTCTTCCATGCGCGCTGCGGATCGTCAAGTAATGGCTTCAAGCTCACGCCTTCGAGATGTTTCGGCAGCGCGAGGCCGCAGACTTCCGCCAACGTCGGATAGATGTCCACGAATTCCACGAGCGCGCCCGTGCGCTGACCTGCGGTCTTTTGCTTCGGCGCGCTGACGATGAGCGGCGCGCGCGTGCCGAGTTCGAAGTTGGTCATCTTGGTGAAGATGCCGTTCTCGCCGAGGTGGTAGCCATGGTCGCCCCAGAGGATGACGATGGTCTTGTCGCGCAGGCCGAGCCGGTCGAGTTCGTCCAGCACGCGGCCGACCTGCGCGTCCACGAAGCTGACGCACGCGCGGTAGCCGCGGATGAGGTTCAGCGCCATCGCGTCGGGGATGCCGCCGGTTGCGGGAACGCCGCCATAGGTGCGCAACTCATACCAGTTGTGCAGCGCCGGCTCGGGCGCGCCTTTCGGTGGATGATAGTTGGCTGGCAGCTTGATCGTGTCCGCCGGATAAAGGTTCCAATACTTCTGCGGGCAGGTGAACGGCAGGTGCGGCTTCACGAAGCCGACGGCGAGGAAGAACGGCTTGTCCTTCAGCCGTCGCAGCGTCTCGATGGCCTTCACGGCGATCTGGCCGTCGGGGTAAACGTCGTCCGGCTCGTTCGCCGCCTCGAAGGGCGGGCCGCGGATGAGCTTGGGCTGCTCTTTCGCGGGCAGCTTCTTCAGGCGCTTGATGAACTCGTCCGATTCCTTCGCGTGCCAATGGCCGGACGGGCCGCGATACCACGACGGCTCAGTCCACGACTGCGGGTCGTCGCCCGGCTCGCGCTCGCTGTGATGAAAGACCTTGCCGAGCGAGACGGTGTGCCAGCCGTTGCTCTTGAAGTGCTGCGGCAGCGTCACCACGTCCGGCATCATCGGTCGCAGAAACTTGTTGTTCGCCATCACGCGCGTCGTGTCGGGCCGGCAACCGCTCAGCACGCTGGCCCGCGAAGGGTTGCAGACAGCCTGCTGGCAATACGCGCGCTCGAACAGCAGCCCGCGCGCCGCCAGCCGATCCACGTTCGGCGACTGGATGTGCGCCGCGCCGTAACAGCCCAGTTCCGGCCGCAGGTCGTCCGCGACGATGAAGAGGACGTTCAGCTTCTCTTCGGCGGCATAGACGGCGACAAGTGGCGCAATCCAAGCGCAGACGCAAAGGAACGCCGCGAGCAGTAGTCGTGGGACGATCTCAGTAACTTGTCGGTGATTCATCATTCGTCCATCGTCTTGCCGCTGGTGTCCGGCGCCCACCAGATCGCGACGATGCCGAGCGCGTAAACCAACCCGCAGAGCGCGCCGACTCTCGCGTAGTCGCCCCCCAGCGCCGTGAACAACATCCCGGCCGCCATCACGCCCGCGGCCGTGGCAAATCGGCCGGAGTTCATCGCCAGCCCACTGCCGGTTGCCCGGACGCGCGTGGGGAACAACTCCGGCAGGTAAAGCGGCAGCCAGCCGAAGTAGAGCGTGGCGACGAAGCCTTGCGCAAAGACCACCGGCAGGAAAGAGGGTTGGAGCGGGGCGGTGAGTTGGAACATGGCGATGGTGAGCGCCGTGATACCCAGGCTGATCAGGCAATAGGAGAGCCGACGCCCCAGCCAGACCGCCACCTGCGCGCCGACAAAACTGCCCAGGGTGGCGCCCAGCGCCCACCAGCCCTGGACGATGGCTTTGTATCCCGGCAGCGTGCCGCTGGTGAGCTTGTCCGACCAGGGGATCATCCACTTGGTCGCGGCCCAGGCTCCCGCCAGCGGGATCGAGGCGAGCACGATTCCGACGAGTGTCAACCGGAGCAGCGGCGGGCGGAAAAGCTCGCGAAGGAGCGAGCCGCCGCTGCCAGAGGCGGGAGTTGGCGCCTGCTTGCGCCGGCTGCTGCGGGCTGCCAGCCACTTGGGGGATTCCGGCAGGGCGAAGAGCACCAGGATGCCCAGCACCGCCGGCACCGCCGCCAGTAGGAACAGCCAGCGCCACGAATCCGGAGTGATGGGCCACACGCGCGCCAATTGCGACAGCAGCAGGATGCCGAAGTTGACACCGGCGCCCATGACGCCGGCCACGACCGGGCGCGAGCTGTTCGGCCAGCACTCCGAGACCAGCACGACACCGTTGGGCCACATGCCGCCCACGCCCAGCCCGACCAGGAACCGCAGCGCCAGCATCTGTTCCTGCGTTGTCACAAACGCCCCCAGACCCGCGAACACCGAGTAAAACAATACGCTCACGCCCATCGCGCGCGTGCGCCCGATGCGGTCGCCCAGGTTGCCCAGCGCGATGCCGCCGATGGCCGCCCCCAGCATCAGCGCCGCCGTGAACCGTGCGAACCAGTCGCCGCCCAACGTCGGCGTGTAGGCCGCGCCCAGCAGGCTTTGCGACACCGACAGCGACGCCACCGGCATCAGCCCCAGTTCCACGCCGTCGAACACCAGCCCCGCAAACGCGACGGCCAGCACCGCCACACGGGCGCGCGGCGAGAGAAGCCGGTCGCTCATGGTTGGAGTTCAGCCTTCAGGCTGTCCGATGCGCAGCACAAGCTGAAGCTTGAACTCCAACGCGATGTGCGGGTGAAAGAAAACGCTTCGCTCATGACGCCGGCTTTCGCTGCAACGCCCGGATCACCTTGATGACCGCGATGTTGTCCAGCCCGCCCCAATCGGCCGCCTCGGCCTGCTCCAGCAGCCGGCGGTGCGTCTCCGACAGCGGCAATTCCTGACCCGCCGCCGCGGCCGCTTCGAGGATCAACCGCACGTCCTTGAAATGCTGCGACAGCCGCGCCTGCACTGTGAAGTCGCCCTGGATCATCTTCGGCCCCTTCGCGTCCATCGTGCGCGAATACGCCATGCTGCCCATGAGCACCTCCAGCGCGGCGGCGGGCGCGACACCGATGGCCTCGGCAAAGACGAGTCCTTCCGCCAGCGCGGCGCGGTTCAGTCCCAGCACAAGGTTGGTCACCAGCTTCATCTTCGCGGCGCTGCCGCACGGCCCGACGTGGAAGACCTTCTGCCCCAGCACCGGCCACAGGTCGTTGCACGCCTCGAACGCGCCGCGATCACCGCCGACGATGACCGTCGCCTCCCCGCGCCGCGTCTGCTCGCTCGACCCAGAGATCGGCGCATCGAGATAACGCACCCCGCGCGCCGCCAGCCGCGCGCCTAACGCTGCGCTCTGTGCGGGTTCGCCGGTCGTAGTGTCCAGCACGATCTGCCCGGCGCGCAGCCCCGCCTGCATCTGCTCGACGACCTGCTCCACCACGTCGCTTGTGTAGAGACTGATGATGACGCGGTCGCAGGCCGCCAGCGGGTTGTCGCACCACTCCGCGCCGCGGGCGACGAGCGGCGCGGCCTTCTCGCGCGTGCGGTTCCACACCAGCACGCGCCAGCCATGCGCGAGCAACCGCTCCGTCATCGCCGTGCCCATCAAACCCAACCCGATCATGCCGATGCGTTTACTGGTGCTCGTGTCCATTGCGGGGAGCTTACGGCTTGAGTTCGACGTTGGAAACGCCTTTTGCGCCAGGATGCAGGATGTTGTTGGAGAAATGCAGCCCTTTCGGCCCGTTGGCGCCTCCCTCGACAATGACCGCATACTTGTAACGCGGCGGCTCGACCTTCGGCTGGCCGTCCACGATGACCTGATCGCGGCCGGTGTCATAGACGATGTTGCCTTGGACGATGACGTCGGTGAGCGGCGGGTTGTCGGGCTTCTGGCCGCGGCAGAACCGCAGCGGCGCGGCGCTCTCGGCCCAAATCCAATGCGAATGACCGTAGCCGAAGTCCGAGATGATGTTGTTGGCGATGATCGAGCCGCCGTCCACGTTCGCCACGACCGCCGGCTTTCCATCGCGCGCGGGCGCGGCAGCGTGCGAGGCGGCGCCGGGCATCAGGCCGATGCTCCAGAGGTCGTTCTTCGAGAATTGGTTGCCGATGATGAGCACGTGGCGCGAGCCGTGCATCGCTTTCATGCCGATGTGGGAGTTGTTGACGATGTTCTGCGAGACGATGACGTGGTCGCTGTGGAGATCAATGCCCTGCGCGGCGTTCTCGATGGTGTTGCCGAGAATCTGCGTGCAATCGCTGACCTCCGGCGCGGTCACGATGATCGCCGAGCCTTGATGCCAAGTATCAGTGTATTCTGCGTCCCACGTCTTCTGGTTAGTGATGACACCCTTCTGCGCGTTCTTCTTCACGAATCTGCCGAGGTCGAACTGCTTCTGGATTTCCGGCGTAGGCAGCAGGTTCTGCTCGATGACGCGGTTTCCCTGGATGAGCGTCCCCTGGCTGTAGCTCACCGCGATGCCGGTGCCGTCAATGCACTTGAACGCATAACCCCAATCCGTGCCGCGGGTGCGGTCGTCCACGGTGATGCGCATGTAGTTCCGCACCAGACAACCGCGAATCTGGCTGCCGGTGCATTCCCGCAACGCAATCGCCGCCGACCGTGTGCGGTTGTCGAGCACCCGCAGGTTCTCCAGCACAAGATCGCGACACTTGATGGCGAGCACCGCCTCGTTCATCGTCTCCATCTTCCCCTCCGCCCGCGTCAGCGTCAGGTCGCGAATCTGGACGCCCGCCGCTCCCTCGATCTCGATGATCGGCTCGTTGGGCGTTGTCTGGATGATCCGCCCCGGCCCGAACAGCCCGGAATTGTCGCCGCGAACCCGAATCTTCTCCGAGATTGTGTAATCTCCCGCCGGCACATAGATCATCCGGCCGGGGTTGGCGTTGAGGGCTTCTTGAATCGAAGCGTGGTGGCTGACAGACATCTCGCGCGGTGTTTCAGCCGCAAACAACATCACACAGCCCGCCAGCAGGGCCACTCCGGCGGTTCCGAAACAACAATAAGGTTTCATCATGTCACCTTCTTCTCATTCGCCGCCGCTTCGCCAGCGGGCATCGCGAGGTCGAGATAATCAAGCGTCACCCGCGGACCGTTCGTCAGCGTGAACTCCAGCTTGTTCGTTCCGTCACGCAGGTGAGCGGGCGGCACCGTCCACGCGCGCATCTCGTCCGGCTTGCCGAGCATCGGCGGATAAGGAGTGGGATACGGCTCGGAGACGTCGTCGGTCGCCACGAGTTCCTTGCCGTTGAGACACGCGGTCCAGCGGCTCTCGCCGAGCGATGACTCGCCCTGGATGCGCAGCCGTCCGGCGCGCTTCCAGCCGCCCGTCGGCGGCACGAGGTCGAGCGTGAAAGTCTCCGCCTGACCGGCTGTGAATCGCCGCGGCAGCGGCGTGGGTTTGACGAAGGACTGGCCCCAGCCGGGCGCGAGGAACCAGTGCTGCGGCTGCCGCGCGAGCCACTGGCGGTCGCCGAGATGCTTGAAGACGTGGAACGGCGGCTCCGCGAACGGTCCGCGGCCCGGCCCGCCGTGCTCGCGGTAATAGACAAAGTTGAACGCGCTCACGCCGTCGGCGCCGCGCGCGAAGGCCAGGTGCGCGGCGGTGTAGTATTGCTCCGGCGTCGCGCGCCGAAAGGGGAAAACGTCGTAACCCGCCGTGAGTTTCCGGCCGTTCCAGATCGAGTGGCACATCTCCAGGTAAACCGCCGCCTGTGGCACGCTGCGCCGGATGGCGGCAAGATCGGTTTGCTGCACGGTAAAGTAGCTCGCCGACAGGTTGACCATGTCCAGGCCCGCCTCGACCATCCCCGGCAGATCGAAACCGAGCGGGTCGTGCGCCGCGGTGTAAGCCGGCACGCGCGCGCAGAGCCAGCGCCGTTTGCCGTCGCGCGCGGTGCGGTCGAGCAGCGAGCGCACCTGCCGCGTGAACTCCATCATGATGCCGCGCCGCTGCTCGCTGGTGGTCTTGTCGAGCTGGAAATAACTGTAGTGGCGCATGAAATCCATCTCGAAGCCGTCGAGATCGTAGTTCTCGCAAAGCTCGCGGATGAACGAGAACTTGTGCGCGCGCACCTCCGGGATGGCCCAGTTCAACACGTGCTGCTCCCACTTCGCCGGATCCGGCCCCAGGCGATACTCCGGGTGCTCGATGTAGAACTTGCAGGCCCAGACGGCGCCGCGGTCTTTTTCGCCGGCGTGCTCCAGGTGATGTCCGTCGTTCATCCGAAGCGAAATGAACGGCGCCTGCCCGCGCTTGCGGCAACGCTCGATGAACACCGCTACCATGTCGCCGCCGGCGAGCATGTATTTGCCGAACGAATCTGCATCAAGCCCCGTCCGCTCCTTGAACCAGCGGTAGTGCTCGTCCGCGGGATACACCTTGCTCTTCCACCACGGAATCCAGCCGAGGCCCGGCTGGAGCAGATGCGCGTCCACGCCCGTGCCGGCGACCTCGTCCACGGATGCCTCCAGTTGCGCCGCGCGGAACGGCTCGCCCTTCTTGTGCCACGGGCTGGTGCACGAGACCGTGTTGGTGGTGTCGTTGCTGAAGAGGACGCGGAACGGCGGCTTCGGTCTGTTCGCGCTGGCCGAAAACAAATTCGGACAGCCAGCAAACAGCGCTGCGATGGAAGTGGTGCGTAGAAATTGGCGTCGGTTCATGGGGAAATTCGTTCGGTTGCCAGTGAGGCGCAGATCAGTTCCATGTCGTTGCGGACGAAGACGTGGCGGTTCGCATAGGCGGGTGGCGGCCAGGCGACTTTCCTGCCGACGAAGGAGTAGGTCGGCTCGATGACGTGAACGCGACTGAGTTCGTCATAACCTTTTGGCGTCAGACGCGCGCGGATCAGGTTGCCTTCGTCGGTGAAGATCAAGACCGAGTCGCCGTTGAGGGTCAGATGAATGGCCGCTCCTTGTATCTGGCTGGTCACTTTGTCGGTCTCCCAAATCTGTTTGCCGGAGCGCGCTTCGAGGCAGACAAACTCGCCGGCCATTTTGCCTGCATACACATGGTCATTTAGGATCAGCGGCATGCAGGTGTTGCTGAAAACGCGCTTCGACATGGGTTTCGTCGCCGGCCACAGGACTGACGCGGCCGGCTTGCCCCGGTCGAGTTGAAACATCAAACCGCTGATGAGCAGGAGGTCGCCGTGGAACACCGGAGCCGCCACCGTATGGTATTCGATGGTCGTCAATTCCTCCTGCCACCAAGTCCGGCCCGTGGCGGGATTCAGAGCGGTCACCGCTTTGGGAGTCCAGGTGATGAGCTGTCTTTGGCCGCCGGCGTTGACGACGATGGGCGAACTGTAAGTCCGTCTGTAAGTCTGTTTGTCATCGAGCGCCCGCCAGGCTTCCTTGCCGGAGTTTTTGTCGAGCGCCAGCGCCCACGCCTTCGGCGTGCCTTCGATGACCAGTATCAGGAGATCGCCTTCGATCAGAAGCGAGGGCGTGCTTCCCCACAGCTCCTTCAGTCCGTAATCCGCCGACAGTTTCTTTTCCCAAAGCACCGCGCCCTTGACCGCATCGAGACAAAGGAGATGGCCGGTCGAGCCGATGGCAAACACTTTGCCCGCCTCGACGATGGGTGTGGAATTGGGCATGGGTTCACCACCCGTGAAGGCCCAATCGGGATAGCTCACGTCATCAAGGTGAGTCCAAAGCGGCTGTCCGGTCTTCTCGTCCCAACAATGCAGGCGCTCCCGTGCCTTGGGTTTCCGCGGTTCGGAATCGAAGAGGTAAACACGCCCCTCCGCGACCACCGGACTCGACAGGCCGCGTCCGACCGGCGCACGCCAGCGGACCTGCAATCCCTCCGGCGGGAAGGTCTGCATGATGCCGGTTTCGTTCCAGACGCTATCGCGGTTCGGCCCGCGGAACTGCGGCCAATCTTCCGCTCGCGCCGGCAGAAGAAGATTCAACACAGCAACCAACGCAGTCAAATGCCAGCAGTTCATACGAAGATCACGGCTCGGCCGCCAGCGAGGCGCAGACCAGTTCTTTGTCGTTGCGGGCAAACACATGCTGGTTCGCGTAAGCGGGCGGAGCCCAAACCGCCTTGTGGCCGCCGAAAAGGAAGGTCGGCTCGATCAGGTGAACGCGGCTCAACTCCTTATAACCCTGCGGCGTCAACCGCGCGCGGATCAGATCGCCTCTGTCGGTGAAGAGCAACACGGAATCGCCGTTGGGCGTGAGGTGGATGCTCGCGCCTTTTGTCAGGCCGGTCGCCTTGTCAGTTGTCCAGACTTGTTTGCCGGTGCGCGCCTCGATGCAGACCAATTCGCCGGATGACCTGGCGGAGTAGAGATGATCGCCGCGAAACAACGGAGTCGAGGTGTTGCTCAAAACCCTGCGGGAGACCGCGCGCGTTTGCGGCCAAAGCACCGACATGGCGGGTTTACCAGGGTCTAGTTTCAACATCAGGCCGCTGATCAACAACAGCCCTTGATGAAACACCGGAGTGGCCACCACATAGTCCGCGCTGGCCAGGAGCCGCTGGCTCCACCAAGTCCTGCCTGTCGCGGGATCGAGCGAGGTCACCGCGGCTTCCGTCCAGACGACGAGCTGCCGGACGCCGCCAGCGGTGATGATGACCGGTGAACTGTGCGTGATCGCCGCGTCGAGCGCCTTCCAGATTTCCTTGCCGGTGTTTTTGTCCAGAGCGATGACGCCGGGCGCCGGCTTCGCGCCGATGAAAGCGATCAGGCGGTCGCCGTCGAGCAACGGCGAAGCATTGCACACGATCTCCCTGCCCGGATACTCCTTCGCCAGGTCCTTTTGCCAAAGCACGTTGCCGTTGAGGGCATTGAGGCAGTGGAGACGGCCCATCCAACCCATCGCATAGGCTTTGCAATCGGCAACGATCGGCGTCGCCACCGGGCCGAGCCTGTTCTTCTTCTCGAAAGCCCATTCCGGGTAATTCCCGTCATAGTCATGGGTCCACAGCTTCTCGCCGGTCGTTTCCGCAAAACAATGGATGCGCTCGCGGGCCTTGGGTTGTTGCAACTCGGAGTCCGTGAGATAGACGCGGCCCTGGGCCACGACGGGAGAAGAAAACCCGCCGCTCACCGGCACGCGCCAGCGAATCTTCAACCCCCCGGCCGGGAAAGTATGCAGAATACCGGCTTCGTTCCACACGCCGTCGCGGTCCGGCCCGCGCCACTGCGGCCAATCGTCCGCCCGCGCGGCCAGGAGCATCAGCAGCGGCAAGCCCAGCGCAGCCACCAGTCCGCGCATCGTGTCGTTGCTGTAGAGGACGCGGAACGGTGGCTGGCGGCGGTTCATCATGGTGGCGAAACTCTTTTGCACCCCACAGGCGAGTGTTGGCAAGCGCGGATTCATCGTGCGGCGGGCGATGGCTGTGCAAAAACGGATTTCGCCATTGCGCCGGGGCTTGCCAACGCTACACTCCGGCCGAACCCACGAAAGGACCGCGCCCAATGAAAATCCTGACCTTGCTGTTCGCACTCACCGCCCTCCTGTCGCTTCCCGCCTCTGCCGCGGACTGGCCGCAATATCGGGGTCCCCAACGCAACGATGTCTCCGCCGAGACGGGTCTGCTGAAGAAATGGCCCGACGTCGGCCCGCGGCTGTTGTGGACTTTCAAGAACGCCGGCATCGGCTACTCCGGCCCCGCCGTCGTCGGCGAGCGGCTCTACACCATCGGCGGCCGCGCGGGGACCGAGTCGCTCATCGCGCTGGACCTGAGGGCGATCAGGAACGGAACCGTCGCGGAGGTCTGGGCGGCCGCCATCGGCGCGACGTTTGATTGGGAAGGGAACAAGTGGAGCGCCGGCCCAAGCGCCACGCCGACAGTGGATGGCAACCTCATCTTTGCGCTCGGCGGACGCGGCGACTTGATCTGCGTCGAAGCGGCCACGGGCCGATTGGTCTGGAAGAAGAACCTGCCCACCGAACTGGAGGCGGAGGTCAACCCCATCGGCGGCGGCCCGAAGAAACTCGGCTGGGGATTCACATGGTCGCCGCTGGTGGACGGCGAACAGTTGATCTGCCTGCCCGGCGGCCCGAAAGGAACGCTCGCCGCATTGAACAAGCGCACCGGCGCGGTGCTCTGGCGCAACAGCGAAGCAACCGACCAGGCAGCCTACGCTTCGCCGATGGTCGCCGAGTTTGACCGCGTGCGGCAATACGTCGCGCTGACGAACAAGGGCTTGATCGGCGTGGACGCGAAGACCGGCAAGCTGTTGTGGAGCTACCAACGGGAACTGCCCTACCGCACCGAGGTCGTCAACTCACCGATCATCCAGCCGCCGTTCGTCTTCGTCACCGTCGGCTCCGGCCACGGTTGCGATTTGGTTCGCGTGACCAAGAGCGGAACAACCTTCAAGGCGGAGCCGGTCTATAGCACCAACAAAAACCTGGCGAACCATCACGGCAACGTCGTGCTGCTCGGCAACCACGTCTATGGCTTCGGCGAAGGCCGCGGCTGGACCTGCCTGGAGTTCAAATCGGGCGAGACCGTCTGGGCCGAGCGGCAGAAGTTCCGCTCCGGCGCGATGACTTTCGCCGACGGCCATTTTTATTGTTACAGCGAAAGCGACGGCGGCGTCGCGCTGATCGAGGCGACCACGGCCGGCTGGAAGGAGAACGGCCGGTTCACGATCCCGGAGCAGTCCGCCTCGCGCAAGCCGGCCGGCAAGATCTGGACGCCGCCCGTCGTGGCCGGCGGGAGGTTGTTCCTCCGCGACCAGGAGTTCCTGTTCTGCTACGACGTGGCCGGCAGGAAATAAGGCGAGAAGAAGATCGGTGTTCGACTTCGCGGCGCGACGGCCAAACGACGCCGCACAGGTGGCGGCTGGCGTTGCCGTGTGCTACTAGTCCCGCACCATTCCGAGCCAACTTATGAAAACCCGAATCCTCGCCGCAACGCTGGCAATCCTCTCCGCGTCTTTCAACGTCTTCGCCCATCCGGCAGCGGGCGAGATGGCCGCCGCCGCCGCTTACTTCCTCGCCGCCCTGCCGCCGGAACAACAGGCGAAGGCGCAGTTCCAGTTCACCGACGCCGAGCGCGAGAACTGGCACTTCATCCCGCGCACGCGCCTCAGCCTGCCACTCAAAGAGATGACGCCCGCCCAACGGATGCTCGCCCATGCGCTGCTCGCCACCGGCCTGAGCCAGCGCGGCTACGTGAAGGCGGCGACCATCATGAGCCTCGAACAGATCCTCCACGACATGGAGAAGCAGTCGCCCCGGCGCGACCCGGACCTGTATTTCTTCAGCATCTTCGGCACGCCCAACCTGCGCGGCCCGTGGGGCTGGCGCGTCGAGGGCCATCATCTTTCCGTGAACTTCACCCTCAACGACGGCCGTGTCGCCGGCGCGACGCCGTCGTTCTTCGGCTCCAACCCCGGCGTCGTCCCCGACGGCCCGCGCAAGGGCCAGAGTCCGCTCGCCAACGAGGACAATCTCGGCCGCGAACTGGCGAAGTCGCTCACAGACGAACAACGCAAGACCGCCGTCATCGCCGAGGTTGCGCCGAAGGAGATCGTCACGAGCAACCTCCGCCAAGTCAGCCCGCTCTCGCCCGCCGGCCTTGCCGCCGCGCAGATGACACCGCCGCAGCGCGCGTTGCTGGAGCGGATCGTGAAAGAGTTCCTCTACCGCGTCCGGCCCGACGTGGCCGACGACGACTGGGCGGCCATCCAGAAAGCCGGTCTCGACAAGGTCAGCTTCGCGTGGGCCGGCGGATTCGAGCCGGGCCAGGGCCATTATTATCGCGTGCAGGGGCCGGTGTTCCTGCTGGAGATGGACAACACGCAGAACAAGGCCAACCACGTCCACAGCGTCTGGCGCGATTTCGAGAAGGACTTCGGCGGCGACCCGCTCCGCCAGCACTACGAGCAGACGCCGCACACGCGGTAGCGCGGGCGGCCTGCCGGCTCACGCATTGCGGCCGAGGCCGGCCTTCAATCCGCGTTCGATGGCGTCGGCGAGCGTTTTCAACGTCTTCACCCGCGCGAACTCTTTGCAGTTGGCCTCCACCACCGTCCACGGCGCGTAGGTGGTGCTGGTCCTCTCCAGCATGTCCACGACAGCGCGCTCGTAGAGCGGCCACTTCTCGCGGTTGCGCCAGTCCTCGTCGGTCAGCTTGAAGTTCTTGTATTCGATGTGCTCGCGCTCCTTGAACCGGCGCAGTTGCTCGTCCTTGCCGATGTGCAGCCAGAACTTCACGATCACCGCGCCGAACGACGCGAGCTGGCCCTCGAACTCGTTGATCTCCTGGAACGCGCGCTTCCATTCCTCCTCCGCGCAGAAGCCCTCGACGCGCTCGACCATCACGCGCCCATACCAGCTCCGGTCGAAGATCGTCAGGTGTCCCGCCTTCGGCACCTGCCGCCAGAACCGCCACAGGTAATGGTGCGTCTTCTCGTCGCCGACCGGCGCGGCGAACGGCGTCACCGAGTAACCGCGCGGGTCGAGCGTCGTCGTCAGCCGCTTGATGTTGCCGCCCTTGCCGGCCGCGTCCCATCCTTCATAGACGACCACCACCGGCAGCCGGCGTTTGTAGATCTGGAACTCCAGCTCGCGCAGCCGCACCTGCGCGGCGGGCAGTCGTTTGTCGTATTGCTTCTCGGTGAGCTTTTGCGAAAGGTCCACTTTGTCGAGGATCGTCGGCACGTGGACGTGATGCGCCGCGCGCGGCTTCGCGGCGGGAACAGCGGCCGATTTGGCGGCGGCGAGCGCCCTCGCCCTCGCTTCTTTCTTCCGCAACCCTTCCTCGATCGCATCCACCACCGTCTGGAGCACCTTCATTGTCGCGAACCGTTTGCAGGTCGCCTCGACGATGGTCCACGGCGCCTCGGCGGTGCTGGTGCGCTCCAGCATTTCCTCGGCGGCCCTGTAATACTTCTCGTATTGCCGGTGGTGCTTCCAATCCTCCTTCTGGATCTTCCACCGCAGCAACGGGTCGCTCTCGCACTTCTTGAACCGTTTCTTCTGCTCCTTCTTCGAGATGTGGAGCCAGAACTTCACGATGACGCAGCCGTCGTCGGCGAGCTGCCGCTCGAACTGGTTGATCTCCTGATACGCCTCCTGCCACTCGGCCTTCTTGCAGAGCTTCTCGATGCGCTCCACCAGCACGCGCCCATACCAGCTCCGGTCGAAGATCGCCATCTGCCCGCGCGCCGGCAGCTTCGTCCAGAACCGCCACAGGAACGGCCGCAGCCGCTCCTCATCGAGCGGCGCCGCGATGGGATGCACCTTGAACCCGCGCGGGTCGAGCCGCTCCACCAGCCGGCTGATATGGGTGCCCTTGCCCGCGGCGTCCCAGCCCTCGAGCACAACAATCACCGGCAGCCCCGCGTCGCGGGCCGCGTGCGCGGCGCTCCAGAGCCGGTTCTCCAGTTCGGGACAAACCTCGCGGAACACTTCCTTGTCCAACGTCTTGGTCAGGTCAACTTTTTCCAGCATGGCGGTAACCCTCCTCGCAGCCCACGGAGCGGCGGCGCGCACTAAGCAGCAACCTTGCAGACTCGATTATGATCAACACAACACTTCCGAAAAAACCAACATACGACGGGTGTCTGATCCCACCAAAACTGACCCGTATTGCCTTGACCGGATCGAAAATGCAACCATTGAGCAACAGCAACTCCACTCGGAAAGTCAGGAGAAAAGTGCCCATCAACCCGATGAGGAGAGGAAGCAGCGTCAGGAATCCGAGTGGTCGACACATTCCACGGTCGCGCCTGCAAGCCAAGAAGTAGATTCCTCTCCCCGCCAAGCCAAGAGTGACGACCATGGCAAGCAGACTGAAGATATCGAGAGTCTTGATCCAGTCCATGAGCGTGAGTTCATCCAGTGACATGAGCTGTCTCTCCACAGATTATCTACAGCGGACAGTGTAGTCGTATTGCCGTCGCAAACAAGAGCAGTGTTTTCCGGACACGGGAGAGCAACGCGCTTACTCAAAATCGTAAACGACCACCTTGTCACAGTTCGGCTTGAAACTTTTCTCGACGAACTCCAGGTGCAGCGGATGCACCTGATAGTCGTCCTGCGCCTTCTTGGTGTCGAACATGATGTTGAGCGCCACCTGGTAGCTCTGGTCCACCACCGGCCGGTGGCTCGGCACCATCTTGCCGACGTGGAACGCGCGGCAGCCGGGGATCGGCTGCAGATACTTCTTCGCGCCCGCGAGCAACTCGTCCGCAGCGTCCGGCTTGCCGGCTTTCGCCCAGAAGATCACGACGTGTGAGAACATGGTTTCCTTTCGCAGGGTGGGCCGCGCGTCCCGCGCGGCCATCATCATTCATCAACTGACCGCACGGGACGTGCGGTCCACTCTTTGCACTCTGTTTGTTTCGTCCTTCTATCCCGAAAACCCAACCCAGCCAAGCAAGTTCGGCCACCACGTCGCCTACCTGCCGCCTTGCAGCCACAGCGCGATACGCGCCGCGCGCGGGAAGACGCGGGCGGCCGACTGCGACTCCAGCGCAACGCCGAGCAGCACGGCCTCGTGGCGCTCCGTGATCGGCAGCGTCTTCAGCAGCGTGCAAGCCTCGGTGACGCACAGCGTCTGGCGGATCTCCTGCCGTTCGCCCACGACGCGCTCAAGATGAAACGACGCACCCGCGGCGATAACATCCACCGCCAGCAGCCGGCCCGGCGCAACCTTGTCGCTGGCCTGCGCGGTCATCTCCACCGTCACCGTCCGCCCGCCGCCCGCGTCGAACGTCGCGCGCAGGCCAGCGTCCGTCGCGATGCGCTCGCGTGGCGTCCACGCCAACTGTCCCGCGAGCCAGCCCACGAACAACGCTGTCGGCAACGTCGCGGTCGGCGCGCCGGTCGGCGTGGCGTAGCGGATGTTGACGATGGTGATCTTGTCCAGCGATTCGCGGAGCTGCGGGTGATCGAAGAACTCCGCGGTCAGCTCGCGCCAGTGGCCCATCGCGTGCCAGACAAGCACGGTGGCCTTGCCGGTCGCACTGGGTCGCTCACAGAGCCGCAGGCACGGCAGCGAACTGAGCGTGCGCAACGTGGCGCTGGTGAGCGGCTCCGGATGGACGACGATGCGGTCGGCCAGCGCAGCCATCGCATCGAACAAAGCAACCTCACTGTCCGCCGGCATCGCCCACCACAACGCCACCGGCACGTCAATCTCCAGCAGCGGCAACACCGCGCCCGGCACGCCCGCCACGCCGCCGCGGCCGGTGTGGAGCGTGATCAGTTCGCTGCAAACCTGCGGGTTCCCCGGTGACGGCAGATGGCAGAGCGCCGTGACTTCCGCGTGAAAGCCGGCGTCATCGCTTGCGTCATCGAGTTGCAGCCAGATCATCCGGCACGGATAACGCGCGCTGAGCGCGTCCAACGCGCCGCCGATCCACGCCGCGTCGCGCGCGCGAGCGACGACGACCAGGTTGGCGAGGCAGACGCGCGTGACGGCGGAGCCGCTGCCTTCGGCGGCCTGTTCCGAGGCGGGTTTCCACAGCGCGGCCAGTTCGCGTTCGATGGCGGCCGGCTCCACCGGCACGGGGATGCCGGAGAGAAACTGCGCGGTCACGTCTGTGTCGGTCGTCGGCATGCGTAAAGAAAACCCGAAATCCAAAGCTCGAAATCCGAATCGAGAAACGGTCCCGGCCCGGATTCGCTTCGGCGCGGGCATTTGAATCCCTCGCCCGGCAAGAGTCAATGCGAAGCGTCGGCGAGGCGCGCCGCGCAGCCTGCTCAAGCCACTTCGGCGAGATAGAGGGCGTGGAGACGCTGGGTGACGGGACCGGGTTTGCCGTCGGCGATGCGGCGGCCGTCCACCTGCACGACGGGCAGCACTTCGATGGTGGTGCCGGTGAGGAAGGCTTCGTCAGCAGCAAGCAACTCTTTCAGTGTCACGCGGCGCTCCTGGAGCGGGAGGCGGTGTTTGCGGGCGACGGCGATGACTTCCTCGCGGGTGATGCCGCCGAGGATGCTGGCGCTGATGGGCGGCGTGGCGATGACACCCTTCTTGACGATGAAGATGTTGGCGGAGGCGCACTCGGTGAGGGAGCCGTCCTTGGCGACGAAGACCGCCTCGTAGCAGCCGGCGGCCCTCGCCTTGTTGGAGGCGAGGACGTTCGGCAGGAGACAGATGCTCTTCACGTCGCAGTGCATCCAGCGGATGTCGGCGGCGGTCATGATCTTCGCGCCGTTGGCGCGCAGCGCGGGCGAGGGCAGTTCCAGTTCGCGGACGGTGATGACGAGGGTCGGCGGGACGCCTTTGGGAAACTCCTTCATCCGCTTGGTCGCGCCCCGGGTGATCTGGAGATAGACGAGCGAGTCCTTGAAGCCGCCGCGCCGGACGGCCTCGCGGATGATGCGGGTGAGGCCGGCGCGGGTGAAGCGGTGCTTCAGTTCGATGGCGTCGAGGCTGCGGAAGAGCCGGCGCAGGTGGGCGTCCACGGCGTGGAGCCGGCCGTTGTAGGTGCGCAGGACTTCATAGACGCCGTCGCCGAGCTGGAAGCCGCGGTCTTCGACAGAGACGACGGCTTTCTCGATACGCGAGAACCTGCCGTTGACGAAAGCGATTGCCGGCATGGCGAGGCGCTACACGGGTATGGCCGAGAACACGGGCAGCTTGCCGAGGCGTTTGCGGCCGGGGAGGAAGGTCAGTTCGATGAGGAAGTCGCACTCAACAACCTTGCCGCCGAGTTTGGTGACGAGGTCGGCGGCAGCGCGGGCGGTGCCGCCGGTGGCCAGCACGTCGTCCACGATGAGCACGCGCGCGCCGCGCGGGATGGCGTCCACGTGCATCGAGAGCGTCTCGCTGCCGTATTCGAGGTCGTAGGTCTGGTCAATGGTCTTGAAGGGGAGCTTGCCCTTCTTGCGGACGGCGACGAAGCCTGCGCCGAGTTTGTAGGCGACCGCGCCAGCGAAGATGAAGCCGCGCGCGTCAATGCCGACGACGACGTCGGGCTTCCGCTTCGCGTGACGATTGGCGAAGGTGTCCACGACGGCGCGGAACAGCTCCGGCTGCTGGAGCATCGGCATGATGTCCTTGAACAGGATGCCCGGCTTGGGGAAGTCGGGCACGTCGCGGATGGCGGCTTTGATTTTCTGGACGGCGCTGGCGGCCATTCAGGTGACCTTCCTGGGTTTGTCGCGCTTGTCCATCATCTTGCGGAGCTTGCGCAACGCGATGTTCTGGATCTGGCGGACGCGCTCGCGGGTGATGCCGAGCCTGGCGCCGATCTGTTCGAGGGTCTGTTCCTTGTTGTTGCCGATGAGGCCGAACCGCTGGTTGAGGATGAGCCGCTCGCGGTCGTCGAGCTTGGTCATCAATCCACGGATGTCGTCGCGGAGGGCCTTGTCCTGGAGCATCTGCGACGGGCTGGTGGCGTCATCGTCGCCGACGATCTCGCCAAACTCGGTGGTGTCGTCCTCGCCGATGGGCGCGTCGAGCGAGGCGGGCCGGATGCCCACGGTGCGCAGCTCGACGACCTTCACGACGGGCATGTCGAGGTGCTCGGCCAGCTCGGCATCGGTCGGGTCGCGGCCGAGTTTCTCGCTGAGGTTGAGCGCGGCGCGGCGCATCTTGCCGATCTTGTCCACGAGATGGACCGGCAGGCGGATGGTCTTGGCCTGATTCGCGAGCGCCCGTTTCATGGACTGCTTGATCCACCACGAGCCGTAGGTGGAGAGCTTGCCGCCCTTGCGGGGATCGAAGCGCTCGACGGCTTTCATCAAACCGATGTTGCCCTCGCTGATGAGGTCGAGCAGCGGCAGGCCGAGGCCGGCGTAATCGTGGGCGATCTTCACGACGAGGCGGAGGTTGGACTTGATCATGCGCTCGCGGGCGGCCTTGTCGCCTTTCCTGATGAGCTTGGCAAGCACGACCTCGTCCTGGCGCGTGAGCAAGGGCGTCTGGCCGATCTCCCGGAGGTAGATCTTGATGCCACCTTCGCTTTCAGACGGGTCAAATCGCATGGTTTGATATTTGGCACGACGAGACCGCTGTCCGTCAAGAGCCAAACGAAATGCAACTCCTTGGACACGCCGCCGCGGCC
>JACRKA010000365.1 GCA_016219905.1 Verrucomicrobiota bacterium | reverse complement strand
GGTCGCTTTCGCTGCCATACTCCGGGTCAATGCGGTTGTAGTCCTTGATGCGATACGGATTGCGCGGGTTGTTGGTGCCGGACGCCTTCTGGCGCTTGCTCCAAAACTCCTGCCGCATGTCGTCGTCCTGAAGCTGGACGGGACAGAGATAGATAATGTTCGCGCCGAGTTCCGCCACCGACGGCAACCGCTTCATCGCGGCGCGCAACGTCCCCTCCGGTGTGAACCCGCGCAGCCAGACCTGATACATAACACCGCGCGTGAGCCAATCGGGCGAGGGACGGGCTTGGAGCGCGGCGAGGTTCTTCGTTGGCTCGGCGGCGATGGCGAAGGCGGTTGACCAAAGGACGACCAGAAGGAGTTGGATTGGTTTCATGAAATCAGAATCCAGTGTTCGGGAACCACCGGCTGAAATAATTGTCGCCGAGGCGTGTGAGAGGAATCGTCAGCGGCAGGGGCACGCCGTTCTTTGCCCAGCGCAGCATGTCGTCGCGGTGGCCGAGTCGGCCCAAGACATCGAAGACATTGCCGGGCGATCCCTCGGGCCAGCCTTTCTGCACCTGCGGATCCCAAATCGCGACACCAGGATCGCCTGCGGCGTGGTAGGCGGCGACTTTTTGGCAAAGTCCCTTCGGTTTGCCGGTCTTCCAAGCGATGACCATCGGATAAGCGCGTGTCTTTGTCCCCTTCGTGATGCGGCGGTAATACGCCATGTCCGGCTGCGCGAAGGAGGTGTGATAGGCGAACCACGCCACCGCGAGTTCATCCACGAGGCCGCGCTGAATCCACACCGGCAGATCGAGGCCCCACTTCTGGTTGTCGTTTTCCTTCGCAAAAGTGCCGAGCGAGATTTTGTAGGGCACCTTGCGGCCTTGGGAGCGCGCGGTGTCGTCGAGCAACGCGCGCACCTCGGTCATGAACTCCGTCATGATCGCGGCGCGCGTCGCGAGGATGCGCGGATCGTCTTCTGCGACCTCGCGCGCGTCGGCGTTGTGCATTGTCTTGAACCGCTTGCAGAAGGCGTCCTCCCACAGCATCAGCGGCATCCCGCGATTGAACAGGAAGCCCACGCCTTCCGGCTGCAACGCCAGCGTCTCGCGGAAAATCTCCAGCAAGTGCCGCCGCACTTCCGGCACCGCGTAGCTCATGTAAAACGTCGGCGTGCCGTCGCGGTCCACGCAGCGCCATTCGGGATGCGCGTAATAGAATTTGCTGTTGAACGTCTCCTCATAGGGCATTGAGCCGACCCAGCCGGCAGGCCGGAGCATCACATGAAACTCGGCGCCCTGCGCGCGGGCCGCCTCGCGCGCCACCTTCAGCGGATTGATGCCCTTCTTGAAAAGCGCCTCCAGCGAGCGCGTGTAGGTGGCGTAAGCGCCGGTGGGAAAATCCGTGGTGCCCTCGCCGGGATACGTGCCCACCTTCGATGGATAACACACGAGATCGGCCCCAGTGACCTGGAACCACCACTTGCCGATGTCCGTGTCCTCAAAGCCACGGAACTCCTCCGCCAGCTCCGCCGCCGTGGTCGGACGAAACGGCCAGATCCAACTGTGGCCGTCGAACGTGGCGATGGAAGTGCGCGTGGATGACGATGCGGACTTTGACTTTCGCGCCTGCACTTCCGCATCCGTCAAAGGCACCAGCTTGACGTAGCAAATTGTCGTGGGAAGACCGGGCAGCGGCGCGACCTCGACCGACTGGCCGTTCAACTCTGCCACGGTGAGATAACATTCTTGAATCACCGCACGGCGGTTCTCCAGCAGTGCAAGGTTGTTCGCCATGCGCTTGAAGACCGGCTCATCGCTCAGGCGAACCTTGATGCCATTGCCGCCGATGTTGAAACCTCCGGAGGTCGTCGAAAGACCGATATAAACCGCATGCCAGCC
Source organism: Verrucomicrobiota bacterium (assembly GCA_016219905.1). Classification (GTDB taxonomy): domain Bacteria; phylum Verrucomicrobiota; class Verrucomicrobiia; order CAIQCK01; family CAIQCK01; genus JACRKA01. Next base: position 3,109 of record JACRKA010000365.1, on the reverse strand, counting down.
GCGGGCCACCAGCGGCAGCCGCACCACGGGCGGCGCCGTGCCGCCATACGCGGAGAGCGCCATGCCTTTCCATTCCGCCGTGGCAAAAGGAATGACTTTCCACTTTCCCTTCTCGCGCTTGCCAGTGATCAGCGCTGTCGCGGGTTCAGCTTTCGCGAAATCCGTCAGCACCACGGCGTCGCCAGCGCGCGACCAGCGGCGCGAATCCGTCGGCAACAACTCCGCCGGCTCCGCGCCGTGGAGAATGGAAGCCGCGGCGAGCAGGAGCGACAGACAGCAACGGACAGGGAAGCCAGATGGGAAGTTGAGTGCTTTCATGAGGTCGAAATGCGGGCGCTGCCCAAATCTTACGGACCGAGCTGCAGCATTGCCTTTTCTGCGATCAGCACCGGTGCATCGTAGAGGGGAATGTCTTTGAAGATGGTGAACGCGCCCGCTTTCACGACGCGGTCCGCCGGGATTTCGTAAATGCGCCCGGAGACCAAGTCCACCCAAACCGGCCCTTTGATGGCGAGGCCCTTCACCACGACCTGCGCCGGCCGCGTCACAAACGCATCGTCCGGCACTCCCGAGTTATCCCACAGGACCACGAGGCTCTGCCCCGTCTTTTTGTTCCGGTAGGCAAAACTCGCCGTGCTCTTGTCATACATCACGCCGACGGCGGGCTGCTTCACACGCTCCAGCGTGTTGTCGAACACCGCCACGCAGTTCTGCACCGCATAGTAAGCGAGCTTGATCTTGTCCACCTTCTTGTCAGCAGTCGCGTGGATCAGACCCTTGCGGTTGATCTCGCGGCCCGTGTGGTTGAAATCACAGATCGTGAAGACCGCCGACTCCACGTCGTGGCCCAAGTCGCCGAGCATCCGCCGCAGATCCCACTTGGCCTGGCTGAACTCCGTCCACGGATGGTTGGAGAGCGCGAACTTCGTCGCCAATTCCGATGGGCAGCCGTTCTCGCCCTGCCGCATCTTCGCCTTCGTCGAGAACTTCGCCAGCGTCGCCTTCAACTCCTCGACCTTCTGGTAGGAGTTGTCCGGGTTGAACTCGTAGCCGTGGTAGATGAACCAGTGGAACAAGTCCACCTTGCCTTTTTCAGCGAGGGCCTTCAGGCAACTTTCCAGCAGCTTCGGGCTGGAACTCGCCAGCGAAAGCCCTGCGATGCGCGCGTCAGGAATCACGCGCTTGATGATCTCCGCCGTGCGGATGTTGAACGCGGCGATGTCCTCCGGCTTGTGCTTCTTGTTGATGTCCGGCTCGTTCCACATCGCCCAGTCGCAGACTCGGTCTTTGTAGTGCTTGGCCATCGCTTCCACCCAACGGTTCCACGCCGCCAAGCCTTCGTCAGAGGTCGGGAAACCGCCTGCCAAGTCCGTGCCGCCGCCTCCCTTGTAGAGCGAGTTACCGTAGCCGGTCTCCAGCAGGATGTTCAGCCCGCGCCCGCGCGCGTCGTCAACAATCGTGTCCAGCCAGGTGAAATCATAGGCCCCCTTCACCTTCTCCGTCTTGGCCCAGCCGCCTTGCAGACGGATGGTCTTGATGCCCAGCGGCACGATGTATTCCTTGTATTGCTGGTAGTCGGCGAAATCGCGGTCGAGCGTCTCGCAGCCCAGCGTCCAGTTCGAGCCGGCGATTTCATTCGCGCCGCGCGGCTTGATCGTGCCGATCTGCTTCAGCCCCGGATTCAGAGGCGTCTTCGCGCGATCAGACCAGGTGTCAATCTTCGGCCCCGCCACCGCCGCGCCCGCTGCGGCACAGCACATTGCAAGCGCCACTGCCCATCCTAATCCTACGCGTGTTTTCATAATTGAATTCTCCAATCTCACAGTCGCGGGTGAAACAGATTCACCCAGAGAAGCTCGTCGCCGGTGTCTGGCAATTCGCTGATCGCTTTCTCATAAGCCGGCTCGTTGTAAACCCGCGCCGCCTGACGCAGCAAGCGCACAAGCGGGCGGAAATCTTGTTTGCTGATTTGCTTGTGGCTCCATCGCTCCTTGCCGGTGGCAAAAGGCAGCACCCAGTCCAATGCCGCGCGAATGCTGCGGCCATCATCGGTGCGGTAATGCCAGAGGTCCACGCCGACGTGTTCGCCGAGCCGCGCCAGCCGGAACAAGCCGTCGAGGTTGAAGAGCGTGTAGCCGAACGACAACGTGCGCCGGAGTTCGAGCGGCTGGCGGCCGTCCGGCTCGATGTGTTTCGCGATGCGGCGCGCACGGGCCTGCTCACAAATCTGCCGCGCGCTGGCAGTGTCGCCGATGAACAGCGCGATGGTGGCCGCCTGCACGTCATACCACGTGCCGTGGTTGTTGCTCGCCGCGGCCTCGTCCTGCCCGTGCTTGCTCGTGGTCAGCCACTTGAAATAATCACGGAACCACGCCACCAGCCGGTCGTGGTCTTCGGCCTGCCACGCGCTCGCGCCGCGCAGCAACGCTTCGCTGTCCACCACCGACGTCAGCCCGCGCACGTCAATGAGGCCAACGCCGCGGCCGTCGTTGATGCCTTTGATGAGTTGCGCGTGCTTAAGGTGCGGCGTCATGCGCGTCGCGTCGTCGAGAAACCAGACGCGCAGTTGTCGCGCCGCCCGCTCGGCGTAACGCGACTCGCCGGTCAGAAACCACGCCAACGACAACTGCTCCACCGCCTCGGTCATCCGCTCGAACGGCACCCGGTCGTAGGCGTCGTTCTCCGGGTTCACTTCGCCGTCGCGCTGGACGTAGGGCAGGCCGTTGGCCGTCTTCGGATTCGGCCACCAGTAACGGCCGAGGCTGACGTAATCGTGCGGATTGCCGCTGGGCGAAGCGACTTTCTTGTCGGTGACGGCCACGAGCGGCTCGGTCAGTCGTTTCTCAGCCTTGCCACGCAGCATCTTCAGCGACTCCGCCGCCGGCTCGCGGCGCAACTGCGAAAGTGCCTTGCCGCGAAGGCCGACGGTCGGCGGCAGCACATCGTTGCCGGCAACATTGCCGAGCAGTTCAAAGAAGCCGCGTTTGCGAGGCGAACTGATGGCCCAGTTCACCGGCACGCTTTGGTAGCCGTCGCCGTGGCCCTCGCCTTTCATGCGAAAGTCGAAATAACCCCAACTCGCGTGGCGGCTGACGGCGGCGAGCATGTT
>JACRKA010000360.1 GCA_016219905.1 Verrucomicrobiota bacterium | reverse complement strand
CGCCGAATACACCCGCAAGGTCATCCTCAACACGATGCGCGGGCAGCCGGCGCTGATGAAACAACTCCACGACATCTTCGCCCGCCGGTTCCACCCGCGCCGACGGGCCGGCGCGAGCGACCGCGAGATCGCCAGGGAGACCGAGGCGTTCAACCGCCGGGCCGCCATCGTGTTCCTCGACGACAAGACGGCGTGCGACATCTTCACGTTCATGGGCCGGCTGATCACGGAGACGCTCAAGACCAACTTCTACAGGGTCCGCAAACGGTCGTTCGCGTTCCGGCTCGCGCCGGCCGTCCTCGACCCGCTCGTGTTTCCGGGCAAGGTCCACGGCGTCTTCTTCATCAACGGCTTCCATGCCATCGGCACCCACATGCGCGCCGAGGACATCGCCCGCGGCGGCGTGCGGCTCGTGCGCGTGACGCCGGCCAACTACGACACCGAGCTGGACAACATGCCGCTGCTCAACTACGCGCTCGGCCCCGTGGCCCAGCGGCTCAAGCACAAGGACATCGCCGAGAGCGGCGCCAAGGGTGTCATCGTCCCGTATCCCGAATATGCCCGCGACGGCCTCGGCGCGACGCTCGACTTCACCGAGGGCATCATGGACCTCATCCAGCCCTCCGATGAGATCGTGGACCGCCCCGGCCAACCGGAGATGATCTTCTTCGGCCCCGACGAGGGCACCGCGCCGTTCATGGACGCCGTAGCGCAACGCGCCCGCGAGCGCGGCTACAAGCACTGGCGGACCATCACCACCGGCAAGAGCATCGGCATCCCGCACGACACCTACGGCCTCACGCGCGACCGGCGGGTGTTCGGCCTGATTTCTCGCGGAGACAAGGGAACCGAGTTGCTGATGGACGGCGCTTCCAGACTGATCACCGCCGATGCGGCGAAAATCTGCGCGCGGCTCGGCGGCAACATCGAGGCCAGCGGCATGACCACGATGGGCGTCATGGCGTGCCTGCGCACGCTGCTCGATCACGTCGGGCTGAAGGAAGAAAAGGCCAACCTGATGATGACCGGCGGCCCCGACGGCGACCTCGGCGCGAACCAGATCCAGTCGTTCCAGGGCCGCATCTGCCTGCTCGTGGACGGCGGCTCGGTCTTGTTCGACCCGCGGGGCCTCGACACGGGAGAGCTGTTGAAGCTCGCCGTTGCCCGGCACACGCAACCACGCCTCAACAGCCTCGCTTATCCCGCCGCGAAACTCAGCCCGCAAGGCTTTCGCGTGCCGCGCGCGGCGGGCCGATTCACGCTGCCCGACGGCAGCCGCGTCGAAGACGGCCACTTCTTTCACCGCACGTTCCTCACCGATCCGCGGAGCCGCCGCTGGATCGCCGCGGCCAACATCCAGGCCTTCGTGCCGTGCGGCGGGCTGAAGGACACCGTCCATGCCGGCAACGTGCGGGATTTCCTGGCGGTCTTCCGCGAACTGCGGGTGATCGTCGAGGGCGCGAACGTGTTCTTCGACGACACCGCCCGCGAGGTCATCGCCCGCGAGAGCGCCATCCTCCAGATCAAGGACTCCAGCGCCAACAAGGGCGGCGTGACCTGCAGCGCCATCGCCGAAGTGCTGACCGCGTTCCTCCTCGGCGACGACTATGAGCGCGTGCTGGTCAGGAACCCGAAGACCCGGACGCGGCTGATCCGCGAAGTGTTCGATCTCATCGCGGCCAACGCCGCCGCCGAGACGCGGATGCTGCTGGCGCTCCGCCAGAAGGACCACACGCCGCTCCACCAGCTCTCCGCCCGGACCAGCGAGGAACTGTTCGGCTTGCAGGCCCGTTTGCAGGAGAAACTCGGCCGGCTGCTGGCGCACCCGGACATCGTCCGCGGCGCGCTGCGGGCCTACATCCCGGCGACGCTTGTGGACCAACTCGGCATGGCAAAGATCCTGCGCACCCTCAACTCTCCCGGCCTGCGGGCCTATCGCGACGCCATCCTGACCAAGAAGCTGGCGGCCCTGGCGCTCTACCGCCACGCGAGCCGATGGGAGGAATGGAACCGCGCGCTGGAAACCGACTTGGTGGGCGCTTGCAGGGAACTGATTCGCCCCGCCCCGTAGAGGCTCGCGCTACCGGCTGCATCCCGTCGCTGCTGCGCGGCTCAGCAATCGGTCAATCTTGAACGCTGACCAAGTCATTCGGTTTATGCGCAGAACGGCGGTGCCTTTGCAGTGTTCATTGCAGCTACACTGTTGGTTCCGACTTTGCGCGTTCCTTCCTAATGTGAATCGTCTCACGGATAAGACCAAAACTTGCTATTGTCAGAAGCACGCCGGTTGCCGCAAAACCAATCATCGCTGGCCAAACGACCGCGTCCAGCCCGCGAATAATACTACCAATAGTAAAAACGTCTCCATACTTGCAGGCCCAAGAAATCCTTCGCACGTTCAGAAACAAATCCACAAGGCAAAAGAACATCGGCAAAAAAGAGAGGTTGAGAAACACGAGCAAACGTTCACGGCTGCGCCGCTTTACAACCAGTAGAACGCCCCAGACAAGCAATGAAGGTGTAACTAGCACTATGAGAATGCCGACCAACCCACTCTCTAAGAAACGGTCCAAGAACGTTTTCTCGTCCATGATCAGTCCTTTGTTTGAGATGGTCTCTTGGCCTGTGAGAAAAACGTCTCCGGCTCGAACAACGCGGCGTCCTTCGGGCCGGGATGGTCTTCGTCCACGCGGAGAACGGTGCGGGATTTCGTCCTGACGTTTTCGAGCGTGATCTGGCCGGGGATGTAGTGGCCTTTGTCGTCGAGCTTGCGCACGCTCTGGACGGTGAGGTTTTTCATCAACTTGCCTTTCGGGTCGTAAGCCTCGGCGATGACGGCCGCCATGTAGTTCTTGTCCACCCACGAGAGGACGCGGCTGTATTGCGAGGCGATGCCAGGACCGGGCGTGCTCTCGATGACCCAGCAGTCGAAACCGAGCCGGCGGCTGTCCTTGATGAACTTTTGGTTCGGCCAGCGCAGGAAAGCGAAGTCGAGGTCCTCGTAGGAGAAATCACCGCCGAGGAACGGCTGGGGCCGGTCGGTGGCCTCCAGCTTTCGCGCGGCCGACTCGCCGGGCGTTTGCCGCCACAGGTCGCCGCCCTCGATCATCAGGATCGCGGTGCCGCACGCCTTGTCGTCGGCCGGGCCGGTGACGCGATAGACGGTGCGGACCTGGCGCGGATCGCCGTTGATGAGAATCTTCAAATCGTAAACATCGGCGACGCGGCGCTCGACCTTCAGCGTGGCGTCGAGGGCGAGCGGGAGGGCGGGCCGGTTGGCCGCCACGCGGCGCATGATGGCGCTGGCGTCAGGTGGGGCGTCGGCAGCGGGCGATTCGAGCGCGAAGACGCCGGCGAGGCCGAGACAGATTAAAGTTGCGGCGGGCCGCAACTTGGTAATCATTAGCGCAAACATGGCTGACCCGTATCTATCGGTAGTCGTCCCCGTTTTCAACGAGGAAGACAACATTCAGACGCTGGCGGCGGAGATTATTCAAGCGCTGGACCGCGCCGGCCTGGATTACGAGGTGATCTACGTCAACGACGGCAGCCGCGACGCGACTGGCGCGCGGCTGGACGAAATCCGCCGCAGCCAGCCCAAGCTGCGCGCGCTCCACCTCGCAGCCAACCTCGGCCAGAGCGGCGCGCTCTACGCCGGACTGCGCGCCGCGCGCGGCCGGGTCTTCGCCTCGCTCGATGGCGACGGCCAGAACGACCCCGCCGACATTCCGCGGCTGCTGGAGCGGCTCCGCCAGGGCAATGTGCAAATGGTCTGCGGCCTGCGCGCGCAACGCCGCGATTCCGCGACGCGGCTTCTGTCCGCGAAGATCGCCAACGCCGTCCGCAACTGGTTCACGCACGATGGCATCAGCGACTCGGGCTGTTCGCTGAAAGTCTTCACGCGCGAGGTGGCGGAGGTGATGCTGCCATTCAACGGGATGCATCGCTTCATGCCGGCGCTGGCGGTGATGAACGGCTTCCGGATCACGGAGATGCCGGTGTCGCACCGGCCGCGGCTGCATGGGGTCTCCAAATACGGCATCGGCAACCGCCTCTGGCGCGGCCTGCGCGACCTGGCCGGTATCGCCTGGCTCCAGAAACGCGTCGTCCGCCCCGTCGTCGCGCGCGAATCGTGACTCACTGCGGCGGCTGTGCCCACACCGACACGTCGTAGATCGTCATCCCGGTCGGCAGTTTCGGGTAAAAATCCGTGCTCTTCTGCGGCATCCGCGAGCGCGCGTCGGCGATGGCCTGCACCGAGCGCACCGGCGTCGGGTTGAGCAGGAACAACGCTTGGGCCTCGCCTTTGCGGACGCGCTCGACGCCCGGCGCGGCCTCGCGCAGGTAGTGGAGATTGGATTCCTCGCGCAACCGCGCCTCGTCAATGCCCAGCAGCTTGTCCAGCACCATCGTGTGGAGGATGGCCACGTCGAGGCCGTCCCACAGCGGCGGCTGGCCGGCGAAAAGCGGCTTGCGGTCGCGGTCGCGGCGCAGTTTGAGCACGGTGAACTCTCCCGGCGGCAGGAACATCCCCAGCCAATGATCGTCGCAGCCCGCCTGCGCCATCTGCGCCAGCAGCGCGTCGAGGCTGGCAGCCGGTTCCAGCTCGAACCACTCCGCCAGCCCGCGCCGTAGCGCGGCGGCATCGAAGTTGGCGACGCCATGCACGAGCCGGTGCGTCGGCAGCACGACCATGCCGGGGTCGTCCATCGCCACCAGCGTCGCCATCGTGAAGTCGAAAGGAGCGTCCGCTTTGTAATTCGGATACTGCGGCCGCATCTCGTCGCGGTAGTTGAGGCTGGTCTCGAAGCGGTGATGGCCGTCGGCGATATAGAACTTCAGCGGGTCAAGGACGTGTTTAATCGCGGCGAGCGCGGCGGCGGTGTCAATCACCGCGAGCCGGTGCGTGATGCCGAACTCGTCCTGCCACTGCGCCAGCGGCGTCGCGCCGTGGCGCGGCGCCTCGAATTCCGAGCCGTTGCCCGGATGGAGCAGGAAAATCTGGCCGAAGTGCGCCCGCGTTTGGCGCAGCAAGTTGAGGCGGTCGGCCTTCGGCTTCGACAGCGTCCGCTCGTGCGGCAGGATTTTCCCCTCCTCCGGCCGGCTCAGGCGCACGCGGCCGACCAGCGCGCGGCGGGTGAGCGTCCGGTTGCCGACGCGGAACGTCTGCTGGTAATCAAAGATTGCCGGACGCTCATGGCGGATCAGCGCGCCTTGTTCCTGCCAGTCGCGGAAGAAGCCGGCGGCCCGTGTGTATTTGTTCTGTTGTTCGGTGTCGCCGGTTTCCTCGCGGCCGAGGATGACGCGGATGATGTTGTGGTCGTGGCGCTGGTAGTAGGTGGCCTGCATGGCCGGCGTGATTTTGTCGTAAGGCTCGGTGAGCACGTCGGCCAGACCCGCGCCGGCCTGCGGCGTCGCCCGCAGTTGCTCGAGGTTGTAGGTCAGTGCCTTGAAAGGTTGAAAGTCTGCCATGAGAGGTTCCCCGTTTTTGGGGCGGATAATGTTGGAGCCGGGCCGCCCTGTCAAGGCGGCGGATGGCGTATGGGGGCTTGACGGCACTATACGTTGTGTGATACCTACCCTCTCGGCCACATCCTATAGCGGCTTTCCCAATGCTCTGTCCAAAGTGCCGGCACATAGACGACAAGGTGATTGACTCCCGCGCCTCGCGGGATGGAGCGGTGATTCGTCGTCGTCGCGAGTGCATCCAGTGCGGCCACCGGTTCACCACCTACGAGGAAGCCGAGCGCGAGGAGCTTTTCGTGGTCAAGCGCGACGGCCGGCGCGAGAAGCTCGACCGGCACAAGCTGATGAACGGCATGCAGAAGGCCTGCGAGAAACGCCCCGTCAGCCCCGACCAGATCGAGCGGGCGGCCGAGGAGATTGTCGAGAAGCTCGGCAACAAATATGACCGCGAGGTGCCCGCAAGCGCCATCGGCGAGGCGGTGATGGAACAGTTGCGCAAGCTCGATGAGGTGGCCTACGTGCGGTTCGCGTCAGTCTATCGGCAGTTCCGCGACATCAACGAGTTCGTCCACACCATCCAGGAGTTGAGCGGCAAGAGTTGACCGAGCCTGCGGGAGAAGAACCATGATTGACCTGCGAGAAGACGTGATTTTCGTGAAACGCGACGGCGGCCGGTGCGTCACGCTGACGCTGGAGGAACTGGCCCGCCAGATCACCACCCACCCGACCATCGGGGCCATCGAGATGTGGGTCGCCCGCCAGATCGCCCACGCCGTGCTCCACTACTTCCGCGCCGACCAAGGCCGCGAGATCGTCGAGGAGACCGAACTCAACGACGTCCTCCAACTCGTGCTGGAGCGCTGCACCGAGGTCATTGACCGCGATGAGCCGTCACCGTCGTTCCACGCCGACCTGCGCAAGCTCGCCATCGAGGCCGGCCACGGCTCCGAGCTGGTCTTCTTCCACAAACTCGGCTCCACGCTGCGCCAGTTGCGCGACCATCGCGCCAAGGTCATCCAGTTCACCGGTCTCCGGGCGTGCGTGAAAGTGCTGGCCGGCACGAAAATCTGGAGCAAATCCTGCCGCCGCCTCGAACACGACATCGTCGCCTTCCTCCGCCACAAGGCCAGCGACGAACGCGGCTGCCGCCAGAGCGTGCTGGTCGTGCGCTGAGCGGGCACGATGCAGTTGATCTGGGGGAGCGCACGCGCCCTCGCGTGCAGCCATCGGCGCCTCGCCGATGGCCTGCTGTTGTTGCAAGCCACACCGTTGGGTTCGCCGCCGCAGGAACCAGGAAGTGTTCGGCGGGGGCGCCGAACACCGCACGCGAGGCGCGTGCGCTCCCCGCTGCAACTGAATCGTTCCCGCTGAGCGGGCACGCTTCCGCACGCCGCGAAACCCTCACTTTCCTGCCACCGGTCCGGCCAGACGTTCCAGCGCGAGCCACGCAGTCGCCACCGTTCCCAACGACGACGTCACCGTCACCGCGTTGTTGTCGCCGAGGGCCGTCGCGCACGCCAGCAGCGGCGCCAGATGGTTGGCCGACTCCTGCTGCCCGCCGCGCGCCAGCCGCGCCGTGTCGGCATACATCCAAAGCCAATTGTTGTGCGGCAAGCCTTCCAACCGCTTCGGCCATTGGGGGTCGCCGCCCAGCGACGGCGCAGCGCCCGCCGCAGCGCGCGAGACGTTCTCCAGTGCCGCAGCCGACGACGACAGCCACAACCAGCCGTCACTCATGCGCCAACGCACCGGGGCTGTCTGGTGGCTCGCGGCGATCCGCTCGGTGGCATTGATGAACCGGGCCGCGTCGCGCAGCTCCGCGCCGAAGACCACCTGCGGCGACTTCGCCTCCGCGGGCCAGTCCCACGCCACCACACACACCCCGCCGAGACTGCCGAGCACGTCGCCCGCAAAATCCACCCCCGCCGCGCTCCAGCCCACCTCCATCAGCGCCACCGACTTCGCCCACTCCCGCTGGCCCAGCTACACAACCGTCCGCGTCGCCACCCGGAAGACCTCGCGCGGCTCCGCCCGCGCCACCACCGCCGCCGCGCACGATGCCGGCAGCTTTCCGAGCACCGCCGCCGGGACCGGTTCCGGCGACTGCCTCGCCGCCGGCGTCCGGACCATGACCATCGCCTCGCGCACGTCATTCGAGCCGAAACTCTGCGCCCAGCCGACGAAACGCGCGCCGGTGAACGGTTCGCCGAGCGACTGCAACTGCGGCAGCCAGCGCAACAGCGGGTCGAGTTTCGCCGTCAGCGGCGCGGCCTGCACCGCCAGCGTCACGTCGCGCTGCGGCGGCAACCGCCGGCACACCTGCCGGAACTCCGCGCTGCCCGCCAGCGTCTCGCGTGACGGGTCCGCCACCCGTTCAATGATCGCCATCATCGGCGTCGCACCGAGCGTGAGCACCAGGTAGTCCTCCAGTTCCGCCACGCACAACTCCAGGCCGGGGTGTGGCTGCCATCGTTCGTAATCCTTCCCTTGAAACTGCTTCTTCTCCGGCGACGCCTTCGGAAACACGCGCCCCAGCAGCCCGCGCAAGTCCTCGCGCCACGGCCCGACTCCCCCGCGCCGCATGCCGAACTGGATGCCGACCGCCAGTTCCGGCGCGACCGTCGGCGTCGTCTGCAAACCTGTCAGCGCGACAAAGACCTCGCCATCGCCAAACCGATCCGTGCCGCGCACCACCAGCGGCCCCAGTTCCTTGAACCACCGCGGCACCTCATCCCAGACCGTCGCAAACACACGGCCATCGCTGGCGGCGTGGTGGGTGCCGCTGGCGGGAGACGCGGCCCAATGTCTCCACGCCCCCGGCATGTCGGCGATGATCAGGCAAGCCGGCGTGTCGGCCGGCAGGAAATCCGCCCCCGTGCGCGGCCTCGGCGGCTGCAGCCGCCAGATGGCGACGACCAGCCCGGTCAGGACCGCCACGGCCAACAGTTTGCGCCACGCCAACTTCATGAGCCGCGCACTCTCCGCAGGCCACCCGCGACGGTCAAGCCCTTTTCCGGCGCGCTGCTTGACTTGGCTGGGGCCGCCTCTTAGCGTGGCCCGCAAACCACGGCGCCGAGGACGGATTTGGAACCCACCGACATCGAGTTGATGGAGCGCGTGCGCGACGGCGAGGACGCTGCCGCGTTCGAGGAACTCATGCGCCGCTACCAGCGGCCGGTGGTGGCGTTTCTCGCGCGGCTCACTGGCAACCTCGACGTCGCGCAGGACCTTGCGGAGGAAACCTTCGTGCGGCTCTGGCAATCCGCGCCGCGCTACCGGCCGACGGCGAAGTTCACCACCTGGCTCTTCACCATCGCCTCGCGGCTGGCTACCGACCACGCGCGCCGCATGGAAGTCCGCCGGCCCGTCTCACTCGAAACGCCCGTCGGCGACGAAGGGCGCGCGCCAGCCGACACGTTGCGTGACGGCGCGCCGACGGCCGACGAGGCGGTCGCGCGCGCGGAAACAGCCGCGCTGGTGCAAACGGCCGTGCGTTCGCTGCCGTTGGAGCAGCGCACGGCGCTGGTGCTGTGCGAGTTCGAAGGCTTGAGCTACGCGGAGGCTGCGCGTGCGATGAGTTGCACTGTGAAGTCGGTCGAGTCGAGGATTTACCGGGCGAAGCAGGTGCTGCGAGAGAGGCTGCGGCGGTTGATCTGAGTTGAGGGCGTTCGCCAGAAACTCGAAATCCGAAGCTCGAAACTCGAAACAAACGGCAATCCGGAAGAAGAGAAACGACCAAACTGCCAAGGCGTGGGAGCGAGGTTTGCCCCGTTCTGCTTTTCGACCTTCGGATTTGTTTCGGATTTCGGATTTCCAACTTCGGATTTCTCCCCTAGTGCCTCGCTTCGCGCATCCGGAAGAACTTGATGAGCGGCTTCAGATACGCCTCGTTGGTGCGCAACTCCACCGTGTCCACGCCGCACTGGCGCAGTGTCTGCGTGCGCTCGCGATGGCGGCGGACGGCGAGTTCCCAGTAGGCCTGCCGCGTCGCCTTGTGTGAGGTGTCGGCCAGCACGCGGTCGCCGGTCTCGGGGTCTTCAAGTTCAAGGATGCCGACGGGCGGCATCTCCGTTTCCCGCGGGTCGGTGATGGTGATGGCCACCAAGTCGTGGCGCTGCCCGGCAACCTGCAGGGCTTTCCGGTAATTGTCGGCGATGAAGTCGGAGAGCAGGAACGTGACGGTCTTGCGCGGCGTGACCTTCTGCATGAACCGCAGCGCGGCGGGGATGTCGGTGCGCCGGCCGCTCGGTTTGAAGTAGAGGATTTCGCGGATGACGCGCAAGACGTGGGTCTGGCCCTTCTTCGGCGGCACGAACAGCTCGACGTGGTCGCTGAACATGACGAGGCCGACCTTGTCGCTGTTCTTGATGGCGGAGAAGGCGAGCACGGCGGCGACCTCGGCGGCGAGTTCGTTCTTGAGCTGGCGGACGCTGCCGAACTGCTCGGAACCGCTGACGTCCACCAGCAGCATGACGGTCAGCTCGCGTTCCTCGACGAACTTCTTGATGAACGGGTGGCCCATGCGGGCGGTGACGTTCCAATCAATGGTGCGGATCTCGTCGCCGGGCTGGTATTCGCGGACTTCGTTGAACTCCATGCCCCGGCCCTTGAAGACGCTGTGATACTGGCCGCCCAGCACGTCGTTGACGGCGCGGCTGGTGGTGATCTGGATCTGGCGGATCTTCTGGATGACGTCGCGGGGTAACATGGGTGAAACGTAAAACGTGAAACGTGATTACGACGGCGGCTCGGCAAACGGAATCTCGCGCAGGAGAGCTTCCAGTTCTGCTTCCGTGTGAGAAGCCTCTGCTGGAGTCGAATCCACGCGGTAGGCAGCAGGGGCTTCGCGCAACACGTCGCCGCGTTGTTCGGGAACCATTCTCAGCAGCAACCGAATGATCTGGCTGAGAAGCTCCAAACGATGGCTGGCCACTTTCTCGCCCAGGACGAACCGGCCTTTGAAATACCAATCCCGGCTTTCACGGGTGGAACCAAGCGCATACTCGTAGAACCGCGCCCGATCTTTGCCCGTGCCACGGGAGTAGCCTTCGGCGAGATTGGCGCCGATGGATCCGAGCGCCCTGTATAGCTGGTCTGAGAGGCTGATCGTGCGCCGGTCGCCATGCAGTTTCGTGACATCGCGCCAAGCGATATCACCAAAGAACAAGGCCACCCGATATGCCTGCATTTTCCAAAGCGAGTCTGCTGTAATGCTCGGAGGCACGGACTTTAACCAATCATTGAAGTTCATAGCCAACGCGTCCCCGCTTACGTTTCACGTTTCACGTTTCACGCCTCACGCCTTACGGCACCGGCACCTCGTCAAAAATTCGCTTCACGATATCCTCGCCGGCCACATCCTCCGCCTCGGCCTCGTAGGTCGGGATGACGCGGTGGCGCAGGACATCCATGCCGATGCTCTTCACGTCCTGCGGGGTCACATAGCCGCGGCCGTGGAGGAACGCCCACGCCTTGGCGGCGAGCGTCAGGTAGATCGTCGCGCGGGGCGAGGCGCCGTATTCAATCAGGTCGGCGGCGTCAATCTTGTAGGCCTTCGGGTCGCGCGTGGCCTGCACGATGTCCACGACGTAGTTCTTGATCTTCTCGTCCACATAGACCTGGTCCACGACGGCGCGGGCGCGCAGGATGTCGTCGGGGCCGATGATGGCCTTCAATTGCACTACGGCGCTGGTGAAGGCGCGCGCTTCGAGAATCTGCCGCTCCTCCTGCTTGGTCGGGTAGCTGATCTTCAACTTCAACATGAACCGGTCCACCTGCGCCTCGGGCAACGGGTAGGTGCCTTCCTGCTCGATCGGGTTCTGCGTGGCGAGCACCAGGAACGGTTCCTCCAGTTTGAAGGTCTGGTCGCCGATGGTGACCTGTTTCTCCTGCATCGCCTCGAGCAGCGCGCTCTGGACCTTGGCGGGGGCGCGGTTGATTTCGTCGGCGAGGATGATGTTGGCGAAGATGGGGCCGCGCTTGACCGAGAAAGTGCCGTCGCGCGGGTTGTAGATGAGCGTGCCGATGAGGTCGGCGGGCAGCAGGTCGGGCGTGAACTGGATGCGCTGGAAGCGGGTGTTGATGACGGAGGCGAGCGACTTGACGGCGAGCGTCTTGGCGAGGCCGGGCACGCCCTCCAGCAGCACGTGGCCGTTGGCAAGCAGCCCGACCATGAGGCGCTCCATCATGTAACGCTGGCCGACGATGGCCTTGGCCAGTTCGGTGTGGACCGCGGAGACAAACGCGCCTTCGCGGCGGATGAGTTCGGTGAGTTCGGTGATGTTCTTTTCCATAGGCGACCTCAGTGGCGCGCGACTATAGAGACAGCGCGCGATGGCCGGAAGTTCAATTTTCATCCGCACCCCCCGTCTTCGCGGGCATGGCACGCCGCGCGCGCGGCTGCAAACCCAACATTTGAGGCTTGCACTTGCCGGCGCGCTCAGGTAGCAGAGCGCGGATTCGCGTCGCCAACGAGCCGGCGCCGCCCGGCCGCCGCGACCGCGATCCCTGGAAAGCATCCGGATGCTCTCCTGCATTGGCGAATGAAAGAACGCACACCATGAACAAGCGCATCTTCCTCCTGACACCCGCCGTGGCCTTCTCACTGCTCGCCGCCAGCCCGCTGCGCGCGCAGCAGGCCGATCCCTACGCCCAGCTCCCGGCCTACGACTTCAACCAGCCGCGCGCGACGCTCGCCGCCATCGAGGACGAAGCCCGCGCCGCCGACGCCGCCAAACGCGCCGTCATCGAGAAGAAACTGCTCGCCGCGCTGGCCAACCCGCAGGCCACCTACGCCGCCAAACAATTTGTCTGCCGCATGCTGCGCGAGATCGGCTCCGACGCCTGCGTCGCGCCCGCCGCCGCCCTGCTCACCGACGAGAAGCTCAGCCACATGGCCCGCTTCGCCCTCCAGGGCAACCCCAGCCCCAAGGTGGACGCCGCGTTCCGCGACGCGTTGCCGAAGGTCAAGGGCGCCCTCGTGATCGGTGTCATGGACTCCATCGGCCGCCGCGGCGACGCGAAGGCCGTGCCGGCCCTTGCGAAACTGGCCGCCGGCAGCGGCGCCGACACCGCCCGCGCCGCCCTCCTCGCCCTCGGCCAGATCGGCAACGCCGACGCCCGCGCCGCGCTCGCGAAACTCCAGCCCGCCGAGCCGCTGCGCGCCACCTGGGCCGACGCGTATCTCAAGTGCGCCGACCGCGCCGTCGCCGCGAAGAAGACCGCCGACGCGCTCGCCATCTACCGCAAGATCTACGACGGCAACTACGCCACCGCCTCCCGCGTCGCCGCGCTCACCGGCCTCGCCATGAACGATCCCGCCACGGCCGCCGAGTTGCTCAAGCTCGTCCAGGGCAGCGACCCGAAGTTCCAGCAGGCCGCCGCGCATCTCCTCTCCCGCGTGCCCCGCGCCGCCGCGACCCAGACGTTCGCCGCCGCGCTGCCGTCACTGCCGCCCGCCGCGCAGGCCGTCGTCGTCACCAGCCTCGGCGTCCGCGCCGATGCCGCCGCCGGGCCGGCCGTCGCCAAACTCGCCGACAGCAGCGACGCCGACGTGAAGCTCGCCGCGCTGACCGCGCTGGCCAGCCTCGGCGACGCCTCCAACGTTCCCGCCCTCGTCCGTGCCGCCGTCGCCGGCGGCCCTGCCGGCGATGCCGCCAAGGCCACGCTCGGCAGCCTCCACGACGCCAAGGTCAACGCCGCGCTGCTCGCCATCCTCAAGGGCAACGAGACTCCCTGCCGCGTGCTGGCCCTCGAGAGCCTCACCGCGCGCAGCGCCACCAGCCAGGTCGCCGCGATCCTCGACGCGGCCCGCGACGCCGACGCGGACGTGCGCAAGGCCGCCTTCAAGTCGCTGCGATCCCTCGCCGGCCCCAACGAGTTGAAGCCGTTGCTGGCGATGCTCGCCGCCGCGAAACCCGCCGAGCAGGACCCGATCCTGGACGCGCTCTCCTCCGCCGTGAGCCGCGCCACCGACAAGCAGGCCGCCGCCTCCGTCATCGTCGCGGGCCTCAGCTCCGAGTCGGCCAAGCCGCAGCTTTTCGCCGTGCTGGCCAAACTCGGCGGCGACAAGGCGCTCGAGACCGTCCGCGCCGACCTCAAGAGCGGCGACCTCGACACCCGGAAGGCCGCCATCCGCGCGCTCGGCTCGTGGAGCGACGCCGCGCCGATGGAGGCGCTGCTGGGCGTCGCCACCGGCGACAGCGACACGGCCTGTCGCATCCTCGCCCTGCGCGGCTACATCCAGCTCATCGGCCAGGCCGACAAAGCCGTGGATCCCGTGAAGCTTTACCAGAACGCGCTCAAAGCGGCCTCGCGCCCGGAGGAAAAGACGCT
>JACRKA010000359.1 GCA_016219905.1 Verrucomicrobiota bacterium | reverse complement strand
GATCGGAATAGTCGTCGGCGGGCACGTACACGGCCTGCATCGACGTGATCGAGCCTTTCTTGGTGGACGTGATGCGCTCCTGCAAATCTCCCATCTCGGCGGCGAGCGTCGGCTGGTAACCGACCGCGCTCGGCGTGCGGCCCAGCAGCGCGCTGACCTCGGAGCCGGCCTGCGAAAAGCGGAAGATGTTGTCAATGAACAGCAGCACGTCCTGGTTCTTCTCGTCGCGGAAATACTCGGTGATGGCGAGGCCCGAGAGCGCCACGCGCAGGCGCGCGCCGGGCGGCTCGTTCATCTGGCCGAACACCATGGCGATTTTCGACTTGCCGAGTTCCTTCTGGTTGATGACGCCCGCCTCGGACATTTCGTGGTAGAGGTCGTTGCCCTCGCGCGTGCGCTCCCCGACGCCGGCGAACACCGACACGCCGCCGTGCATCTTGGCGATGTTGTTGATCAACTCCATGATGACGACGGTCTTGCCGACGCCCGCGCCGCCGAACGCGCCGACCTTGCCACCCTTGAGGAACGGGCAGATGAGATCAATGACCTTGATGCCGGTCATGAGCACCTGCGGGCTGGTGGACTGGTCGGTCAAGGGCGGCGGCGGGCGGTGGATCGGATAGAACTTCTCGGGCGCGACCGGCCCGCGCTCGTCCACAGGCTCGCCGAGGACATTGAACACGCGGCCCATCACGCAGTCGCCGACGGGCATCATGATCGGCTTGCCGGTGTCCACGACATCCATGCCGCGCTTGAGACCCTCGGTGGAACCCATCGCGACGGCGCGGACCCAGTGGTCACCGAGATGCTGCTCGACCTCCAGCGCGAGCTTGACGGTCTTGCCGCCGGCGGGGAACTCGACGGTCGCCGCGTTGTAGATGGCGGGCAACTGGTCCGTGAACTCGACGTCCACGACCGGCCCGATGACTTGAACGATTTTGCCTTTATTCATGTGTGACAAACCTCAACCCACCGCCATCTGCGCGGTGGCGATCTCCAAAAGTTCCTTCGTGATGCTGGCCTGGCGAATCTTGTTGTATTCGAGCGTCAGGTCCTTCACGAGCTGCTGGGCGTTGTCAGTGGCGTTCTTCATCGCCACCATCCGCGCGCTGTGCTCGCTGGCCTTTGCTTCGAGCAGCATCTGATAGACGCGATAGTTCACGTAGTGCGGCAGCAACGTGCCGAGCACCTGGTCCGCCGACGGCTCAAAAAGATATTCGGTTCCGCCGCGAACCATCTCGGTCTCGGTTTCCGGCACGGCCAAGCCCGCCTCGACGGCCTGCAGTTCGCCGACCGGCAGCAACGGCCGCAGCAACGGCTTCTGGTTCAGCGTCGAGATGAAGCTCGTGAACAGCACATCCACCTCGTCCACTTCGCCACGGGTGAAGAGGTCCGATGCGAACTTCGTGATGGCGCGCGCCTCGTCGAACTTCGGCGTGTCCTTGTAGGTGAACTCGGCGGCGAGCTGGCGCTTGGTGCGCGCGACGAACTGCGCGCCTTTCCTGCCGGCGCAGATGAAGGTCGTGGTGTCGCGGTCCAACTCGGCGGCCTGGCGCAGGAGGTTGCCGTTGAGCGCGCCGCAGAGTCCGCGGTCGGTGGTAATGAGGATGATGGCACGCCGGCCGGTATGGTGTTGCTCCAGCAACGGATGACGGAAATCGCCGAGGTTGCCGGTGACCTCCGCGAGCACAGTGTTGAGCATCTCGGCGTAGGGGCGGCCGGCGAGCGCGGCCTGCTGGGCCTTGCGCATCTTCGAGGCAGCCACCATCTGCATCGCCTTGGTGATCTGCGATGTGCTCTTGACCGACCGGATGCGTCGGCGTAAATCGCGCGTGCTCGCCATGGCTAGTTGTCCGAAAACCGTCGAGGCCGGACGACGTAAGGCCGTCCCGTTTCTCTCACTTGAAAACCAATCGGCCGCTTCGGCTCGTCGTCGGCAGCCGGCGGCGGCTCCAGCAACTGTCTCAGCGCCGTGAAAATGAGCCGGATGGCCTCGTCGTGCTGGCCGACGCGGCCTTCGAGTTCGGCGAGCTTCCTCATCACTTCGGCCGCGCCGAGTTGGCCGGCTTTCGTCAGTTGCTCGCGCATGAAGACGAACGCCCGCACGACGCGGACGCTGGCTTGAACCGCAACCGGGCTGTTGAGCACGCTGGCGAGCATGATCGCGCCGTGCTCGGTGAAAACCCACGGGAGTTTCCGGCGACCGCCACGGGCTGGCTTTGATGTCACAATTTGTGACATCAAACACGCAAGTTCCTGCGGCGTAAGCTGAAACGCAAAATCCTTTGGGAACCGATGGCTATTTCGCTTCAACTGCTGGTTCAGTTGTCTCGTCGAGACGCCGTAGATTCTTGCCAAGTCCGAATCCAGCATCACCCGCTGGCCACGAACGGTCAGGATCAGATTCTCGATCTTTCTCGCCCGCTGGATTGCTGTTTCGTAAGCCATGATCATCTCGACTTCAGAAATCTACCGATACGTCTGCTTGAACTCCGTCACCGCCGCCTTGATCTCGGCGATCAGGGCGTCGTTCAGCGCCTTCTCCTTCACAATCTTCGCCATCAACTCCGGCTTCCGCGACATCAGGTAGTCGCTCATCCGCGCCTGGCAGTCCTTGATCTTGTCCACCGCGACGTCGTCGAAGAACGCGTTCTGCACCGCCCACAGCACGACGGTCTGCACCTCGACGAACTGCGGGTTGTATTGGTTCTGCTTGAACAACTCGACGATGCGCTTGCCGCGCTCGAGCTGCGCCTGCGTCTTCGCGTCGAGGTCGCTGCCGAACTGCGCGAACGCCGCCAGCTCGCGGAACTGCGCGAGGTCGCCCTTGATGCGGCCGGCGACCTGCTTCATCGCCTTGACCTGCGCGGCCGAGCCGACGCGCGAGACCGAGAGGCCGACCGAGATGGCGGGGCGGATGCCCTGGTAGAACAGATCGGTCTCCAGATAAATCTGGCCGTCGGTGATGGAGATGACGTTGGTCGGGATGTAGGCCGACACGTCGCCGAGCTGCGTCTCGATGATCGGCAGCGCGGTGAGCGAGCCGTTGCCCGCCTGCTCGCTCAAACGCGCGGCGCGCTCCAACAGGCGGCTGTGGAGATAGAACACGTC
>JACRKA010000358.1 GCA_016219905.1 Verrucomicrobiota bacterium | reverse complement strand
GCCGCTGAAACTGCCGGGGATGGGAGTGACATACTTCATGAACGGCAGCCAGCGCTGGAGCGGCACGAACTCGCCGAACGGCACGAGGTGGATTTTCCAGTAAGGCGGCTGGACGGTCACGTCGGGCCGCGCGAGGAAGACGGCGTTGTAATCGCGGCGGGTCTCGCCCTTCTCCCAGCCTTCGGAGTCCATCGAGCCGGTGAGCAGCCACGCCTGCGAGCGCGTGACGAGGTTGCTGACGATGACGAACGACTCCTTGTCCCAGCGGAAGAATCCCGGCGTTGCGGTCTCGGGCCAGAGGATGAGCTGCGGCTTCTGTTTGCTGCCGGCGATGGCGGCCTCGGTCAGCTCGCGCAGCCGCGTGCGCGACAGCCCGGCCATCGCCTGTTCCTCGGCGAACGCGGCCTCCTTCACCTCCTGCGGGATGTTCGGCTGGATGAGCGCGACGGTGAGCGGCTGGCCTGCGGGCCGGTAGTTCATCACCTGGCGCACGCCGAAATTCCACGAGAGGGCGACGGCCGCGATGGCGATCAGGAACTCGACGTGGGGCCGGCGTCCGAAGCCGCGCTCGCGTGTGAATCGTTCCGCCGTGAGCAGCATCGCGATGTTGAAGAAGCACATCAGGAACGAGATGCCATAGACACCGGTGAACTCGGCGATCTGTGCGACGCCGATGGCGACGCCGGTGTTGGCGTGCTGCGACGCGCCGAGGTTGTTCCACGGGAAGCCGGTGATGACGTGCGCGCGAAGCCATTCCTGCGCGACCCACGCCGCCGAGAGCAGGAACATGAGCGAGAGATTCCCGCCCATGGCGCCGGCGGGAAACCGCCGGGTGGCCAGCGCCACCGCCGCGCCCCAGATGCCGAAATAGACGGCGAGGTAAACCGCCAGCAGCAACCAGCCCGCTGCCGTGACGTGCCAGAGCCAGTAAAGCGACCCGACGAAGAACACAACCCCCGCCAGCCAGCCGAGCCACCAGCCGTCACGCACCGTTTGTCCGCGCGCGGCGATATAGAGCGGAATCAACGCGAACCATCCGAGCCAGCCCTGGTCGAGATTCGGAAACGCCACGACCAGCAGCGCGCCGGCGAGCACCGCCAGCAGCCGCGGCAGGCGAAGCTCCGGCTTCGTGAGCCGCGCCACGACGGCGCCAAGGAGCGAGTTGCGATCGTTCATTTCGGTGCGGGTTTCGTTTGCGAAGGCTCTTGTTTAGACCCCGCGCTCGTAGCGGTCAAGGCAGCCCTTGCAGCGAAGCGGCCCGGCTCGTATCATCCCGTGCCAGGGACTTGGCGCAGCATGGAGCCGAGGCGCACCAAATGAAACGCATCGTCATAGCAGCGGCCTTTGCCACGGTCGCGCTCGCGGACCCGGAGCCGTTGTCACCGGACCTGCCCGCGCCGCCGCCGTATCGCTATCACCAGACGACGTTGCTGCGGAAGTTCGACTCCACCTACGCGCCGACCAAGAACGAGACGAAGGTCGAGGACGTCTATCCCATCGAGGGGCGGATGTATTTCCACCGGCTCGTGATGAAGAACGGCCAGCCCGTCTCGCCGGAGAAGCAGGCCAAGGAGGACAAACGCGAAGCCGAGTTCCGCGACTCGATCCTTAAGGGCTTCAAGCCGAAGCACGACGAGGAAATGACCGACCTGACCACGCGGTTCACCACCGAGGAGTTGGAGCGGGCGTTCGCGATGGAAGAGGTCGGCCGCGAGGTCCTCAACGGCCGGCCGTGTGTCATCTATAAATATCAGGGCCGCACCGGCCGCACGCTCCACGTCGGCGGCCAATACCAGAAGTTCTTCGACGTCGCTGTGGAGATGATCCGCGGCCGGCTCTGGTTGGACGCGGCCGAGCGGCAACCGGCGCGTATCGAGGTGCGGCTGAAGCGGCCCGCGACGCTCATGTTCGGCCTGCTGGTCTATATCAAGCAGGTCAAGATAGACGTCGAGTGGGACCGGCTGGAGAAGGGCGTCTGGTGGCCGCGCGAGGCCGAGGGCTACGTGGACGCGCGCTACTACATCATCAAGAGCTTCATCATGCACGGCCGCGTCGTGAACGACGGCTTCGCGAAACTGCCGGGCGACAGCCGCACTGCGAAAGCCGTGGATAAGCCGTAGCCGCCGACGTAAGGAGGCGGACAGGGCAACCGCGGAACCAATCCCGCCTCCTTACGTCGGCGGCTACGGGCTGCTGAAAGAAGCGCGTCAACTATCCGAGCGGCCTGACAGCCGCCAGAGCCAGACGCACAGCGCGCCGGTCAGCAACACGCCGAGCACGTTGGCCCACAGCGGCACGGGCCAGCCCGCGAACACCACCTCGAAGCGCGCCACCAACCGCCACAGATGCACCAGCGCCACGATGCCGAAGATCGTGCCCGCCACGCGCAGACCCAAGGTTCTCGAGTTCATGATCGTTCCCTTTCAGATACCGGCGCCGACTGCCGGCGCTCACTCCAGCGTCGGCTTCGCGATCTCGCCACGAAGCTGGACAAGACCGCCTTCCTTTTCATACACGCCGTAGAACGGCGACGTCGAGTCGAGCCACACGGCGATGCGATGCAGTTCCTCGGGCGAGAGCTTCACGTCGTGATGGCCCTTCAAAAGCATCGGGTAGAGCTTCGATGCCCGCGCGCCGAACTGCCCGGGCACGGTGCGATACGCGCGTTCGTCACCGAAATCGTGGCCGCCGTAATCGTAGAAGCCGTATTTCTCCGTGAGGCTCACGTAGGAGGCGTAGTAGGTGCCGTCGGCCCACCATCGGCCCTGTTTGATCTGCACCAACTCCGCGTAGAGCCGCGGCGCCTTGTCACTGTTCTTCTGGTGACAGCCGACGCAGTTCTTGTTCAGCACCGGCTGCACCAGCCGCGGATAACTGAACGGATTCGTGCCGTCCACGTCGGGCTGCAACCGCGACGGCGCGCGCAGCAACGCCAGCGGTTTGCCCTTCATCGCGAGCGGTGCGCGGGTCTTCGGCTCGTGGCAGCCCTGGCAGGTGCGCGTTTCGCCGGGCTGAAGATGCGTGGCCGAACGCATGGACTGCACCGCGAGGCCGTTTTCGTCGAGCGCCTGGAAGAACAGTTCTTTCCGCGCGGGCACGGTGAAATGCGCGCTGCCGTCTTCCTCCACCGGCACGGTGCCGAGAATCTTGCGCGCGACGTTGACCGAGAGCGTGAAGGGAATCTGCAAGCCGGTCGAGTGCGGCAGCGCCTGCGAGCCGAGCGTCTGCGGCAGGACTTGATAGACGCGCAGGGCCTTGATCTTCGTGCCGGCCGGCCACGGCTTGCGGCTGTTATAGACGTTCAGCACCGCCATCGTCCCCTCCGCCGGCTGGCCCGCGGCGAGTTGCCCGGCTGGCTCGCTGACGACCGGCGGCCTCGGCCGCGGCGCGAGCGGCATCGGGTTGTGACAACCGATTCCCGCGTCGCGATAGATGAGTTCCTTGTTCCCAAAGCTGTCCACCAGATAGATGCCGTAGATGCCCTTGCCCGGAGGACCGCCCGATGAGTGCGTCCCGGCCGCGGCGTCATAGACGCAGAGGTGATAGTCCTCGCTGAGCGGCCACGCCTCGCCATAGTTGATGGTGCCGCCCTGGCTTTCGGGGAAGGCGATCTCCGGCGTCACGCGCTTGACCGGTCCCATCACGTCGTCGTCCTGCGCGCGCGGGTCCACGATGATGAGCGAGCCGAACGACTGGCCGTGATGCGGCGCAGCGGTCGCGATGAACCGCGGCGAGCCGGGAATCGCCCGCACGTCCAGTTCCATGTCCGGCCGCTTGGCCCGGAACGAGTAGTTGCCGTGCACCGCGCGCGGGTCGCGACCGTCGGGTGTCGTCGTCCACGGCATGTGCGCGACCACGCCGTGGCGGTCCACATAATCCCATCGCGTCCAGACGATCATCCCGTCATTGGCGACGCTCGGATGCCACTCGTTGGTTTCGTGCGGAGAGAGACAGCGGATGTCGCGGCCATCCGGAGCCATGTCGTGAAGCGTGTAGGTCGGGCAAATCCGACCGCACCGCAGATAGCCGCCGCGCCGTTCGCTGATGAACGCGATGCGCCCGCTCGGCATCCAGCACGGATCGAACTCGTTCCATGTGCCGTCGGTGAGTTGCTCCAGCCGCGAGCCGTCCGCGTTGGCCTTGAAGACGTGGTAGCTGCGCCCCTCGTCCCAATGGCCGCGGCTGGCGTCAGTGTGCTCGCGATGCCCGCGTTCGCCGCGGCACTCGACGTAGGCGAACGCGATCTGTTTCCCGTCGAACGACACGTCTGGCGAGATGAACGAGCCGCCCTCGGTCTCG
>JACRKA010000032.1 GCA_016219905.1 Verrucomicrobiota bacterium | reverse complement strand
TTTCCTCATAATCACGGCTGCGCAACAGTGAGCGAAATTTCTCTTCGCTGAGCAATTCCTCCCACAAATTGTGAGCAGTCATTTTGTACGTAACTTCCCAGTATATATAACGCTGATCTTTGAAAGCTCTGGGGAAGAAACAGGAGGCGCTGACATTTGCTCGCCGGGCACTGGAGGGCTGGCGCGAGTCCCATCCGGACACGAAGAAAGCCAAGGAACTGGTCGAAGAACTGGAAGAATCGCAGAAAGCGAAATCGGGATGGCTGGATTCGATCCGGAGATGGTGGAAAGGCGAGTAGGTCGGTGGGCGTTGGCGCATCTGGACCGGCCGGTGAATGAGGCGGGAAGAAAGAAAGAGAAGTGAAGAGTTCAAAGTGAAGAGTGAAGAGTTGAGAGGCAGACGCGGCGGAGCCGCAGCCATCATTCGGAACTTTTAACTCTTAACTTTTCACTCTTCACTCGCCGCGCGCCGCGCGCGGCGGCGTTACCAATCTGGTAAAAGCACACTCTTCCCTCCTTGGGGCGGTTCTGCTGTCATCCGCGCCATGCCAAGGACCGCTGGAGCCAGGCACCCCACGAAAGCGCGGCCTCGTCCCGCGCCGAGGTGCAATCATCCGCTGACGGCGTCCCATCATCCCACGACGGGGCCGGATTGTCCGGCGACGGCGTCCGACTCCCGCACGACGGCGTGCAGGCTTGCCACGACGGCGTCGGAAGCTTGGGCGACGGCGTGGAAACGTCCGGCGACGGCGTGGAAAGGTCCGGCGACGGCGTCCGAGGGTTGGACGACGGCGTTGGAAGGTTGCGCGCCGCGGTTCTTGGCCGAAGCCGTTGGAGTTCAAGCTTCAGCTTGGGCTGTGCAGCCGACAGCCTGAAGGCTGAACTCCAACCAGTTACGCAGCAGACACAAGCAACTCAGACCATCAGAAAGGAACCAGTTATGCCAGGTTCAGACTACATCCCATCCGGTGACGACGCGTTCGCGCGCTGGCACGATCAGTTCAAAACCGGCGCCACGGACATCGGCGCGACGGTGGGCGTTGCCCCCGCCGACCTGACGTTGCTGGGCACCGATAACACTGCGGTGCATACAGGCATCACGGATGCCACGGCATCGGCCGCCACCGCCAAGCAGGCGACGCGGGACAAGGACAACGCCATCCGGTTGGCCGAGCAGCACGCCCGCGCGCTGGCCCGGCGCATCAAGGCCCACCCCGCCTACACGCCCGCCATCGGCGAAGCGCTCGGCATCGAAGGCCCCGGCGCGGGCAGCGGCGGCGGTGGCGGTGGCGGTGGCGAGAGCGCCCCGCCCGAGGGAGAAAAGCCGGCGTTGAAAGGCCGTCCGCTGAACAACGGGGCCGCCGAGATCAAGTTCACCAAGGGCGGCTCCGAGGCCGTCGCCATCTACTGCCGTCGCGACGGCGACGCGGACTTTGTGTTCCTCGCGCGCGACACGCACTCGCCCTACGTGGACAACCGCGCGTTGCTGGTGGCCGGCAAACCCGAGAAGCGCGAATACCAAGGCTGGTTTGTCCGCAACGACGAGGAGTATGGCCAGGCCAGCGACATCGTCGTGGTGATCTGCGCCCCCTGAGGGAGTGGCTCCCGCGCGAGCGGGACGAGCGCTCCCCGCAAACATCGCAAGCGCCCCGAACCGTGGGAGCCGGTCGCGCCCGTCGCGCCGGCCGGCCCCACTGCCGACGCCTACCGCATCACCGGCTACAGCGACGGGCTAGTCGGCGGCAAGAGTCCCGAATGTGACCTGCTGCTGCCGCACTACGATTCCGGCCTGCGCTGGGCCGACGAGGACAATCCCCAGCCCGACGACCCGCTCTGGGATGGCGGCGTCCGGGCCGGGGTGCGATGGGACGGCACCTTCTGGCGCGACCTGACCCGCTACAACACGGGCGGGCCGCTGTTCTGGAGCGCCTATCTCAAGGCCGGCACCGCCCCCGGCATTGGCAACGGCTACTGGCTCAACTTCGGCAGCGGCTGGAGCCATCTCGCCAACGACGACCCCGCGCAGATGTTGAGCGGGGCCGCGCCGCGGTTGTTCTACGATGCGGAGGCTCGGCAGAGCCTCGCCCCACCACAATGGAAGCTGGTCATCGAGGCGACGATGTTTGTGACCGGCGAGGTGGTGCTCGTCTGGAGCGGCGTGAAGGCGGGAGGGAATGATCCGGCGGGCGTCTATGCGCGCGTCGAAGGATGCGACCCGACGGCGATGCTGACGGTGGAGAGTGTGTGAGGACGCGGCGACTCTCTGGAGGATTGTGCGCTCAAAGAAAGTTCGGTAATGTTAATCGCGCGTATGAAAACACGCATTATGTATATCGAGCGCAAGGGAGGGAAGATGACCGGGCCGGGGCGTATTGGTCGAGTATCCTTCTCCAAGACGGGCCAGACCATCTACTATCGTGGCAAAACCTTCAAGAGGCTGAGGGCCGCAGGCGCCGGCAAGGCCAACTACCATGATGTGGAAACAGGGGAAGAGTATTGGATATCGGGTTGCAGACGGGATGGAGGCGATCGGCTCTATGGGGGACGGCCTATCGAAATAGATGCAGATGTTCGCCGGGAGTATGCGACGGACATTCGCGGGATGCCCGAATGCAGCAACCGGAAGACCGTGTAGGGCCCCGCTACAGTTGTTTCCGCCTTGCCCGCGGGGGCGGTTTCTTCCATCCTAAACAGCATGTTCCGCCCTGCTGACGAACAACTGAAGATACTCTGCGCCGGCGCGGTGCAGATCGAGACGGTGGACGAGCTGCGCAAGAAGCTGGAGGAGTCGCGCGCCGCCCACCGGCCGCTCCGCGTGAAGCTCGGCATGGACCCGACCGCGCCGGACATCCATCTCGGCCACACGGTGGTGCTGCGCAAGATGCGGGAGTTCCAGGACCTCGGCCACAAGGCGGTGCTCATCATCGGCGATTACACGGCGATGATCGGCGACCCGTCGGGCAAGACCAGGACGCGCCCGATGCTTGCGCCGGAGGCGATCAAGCGCAACGCGGAGACGTATTTCCAGCAGGCGGGCAAGGTGCTGGACACCGCGCCGGACAAGCTGGAGATCCGCTACAACAGCGAGTGGCTCGCCGGGATGAGCTTTGCGGATGTGTTGCGGCTCGCCTCGCACATGACGGCGGCCCAAATCCTGCAGCGCCGCGATTTCAAGGAGCGCCTGCAAAACGACGTGGACATTGCGCTGAGCGAGTTCCTCTACCCGCTCATGCAGGGCTGGGACTCCGTTGTGGTCCGCGCCGACGTGGAACTCGGCGGCACCGACCAGCTTTTCAATAATCTGGTGGGCCGTGAACTTCAGCGCGATGAGAAACAAGAGTCGCAGGTGGTGATGGTCATGCCCATCCTGCCCGGTCTCGACGGCGTGCAGAAGATGAGCAAGAGCCTCGGCAACTACATCGGCGTGAGCGAGCCGCCGAACGAGGTCTTCGGCAAGGCGATGAGCATCAGCGACGAGCTGATGTGGGGCTGGTATGAAATGCTCCTCGGCAAAACGCAGGCCGAAATCGCCGCGCTCAAGGCCGGCCATCCGATGGAAGCCAAGAAGACGCTCGCCGCCGCGCTGGTGGAGCGGTTCCACGGCGCGGAGGCCGCGCAAGCCGCCCGCGACCATTTCGACAACCAGTTCTCGAAGAAGAAGCTCGACGAGGTGGCCGAACCGCTCGCGGTTCCCGCCGGCAAGATCGGGCTGATCGAGTTGGTGGAGAAGACGGGCGCGTTCAAGAGCCGCGGCGACATCCGGCGCATCATCCAGGAGGGTGGCGTGCAACTGGACGGCCAGAAGCTCACCGACCCGAAAGTTGTGATCGAGCCTCGCGCGGGGCAGATTCTCCGCGCTGGCAAACGCGTGGTCCGCAAGATCGAACTGGCCGGCTAGCGGATCGCGTGGGGCAAAAATGAGGTGGAGAAAACACTGCCGGCAAGTATTCTTGAAACCATGACTGTGATGATCAGAGCCGTGAACCCTGACGCCCGGCGGCAGGAAACCATTGCGATTCTCGTGGGCGGCGGCCCGGCGCCCGGCATCAACGGCGTCATTGCCGCCGCGACGCTCGAGGCCATCGAGGAGGGCCGGCGGGTGCTCGGCATCTACGACGGCTTCAAGTGGCTGGCCCGCGGCGACGTGGGGCACGTCAAGGAGTTGACGATCGAGGACGTGTCGCGCATCCATTTTGAAGGCGGCTCCATCCTGCGCACCGCGCGCGAGAACCCGACGAAGGACCCGCAGAAGATGGCCAACGTCCTGTCGGCGCTGCGGGAGCTGCGCGTGAACTGCCTGGTGACCATCGGCGGGGACGACACGGCGTTCAGCGCGAGCCAGGTGGCCAAGAACGCCAACGGCGCGATCCGGGTGGTGCACGTGCCGAAGACGATTGACAACGACCTGCCGTTGCCGGGCCTGACGCCGACGTTCGGCTACGAGACGGCCCGGTCGGTCGGCGCGGAGATCATCCGCAACCTGATGGAGGACGCCCGCACGACGGGGCGGTGGTATTTCGTGGTCGCGATGGGCCGCCATGCGGGCCATCTGGCGCTCGGCATGAGCAAGGCGGCCGGCGCGACGCTGTGCATCATCCCGGAGGAGTTCAAGCAGCCCAAGGTCACCTTGGCGGAAATCTGCGACGTGATCGAAGGCTCGATCATCAAGCGGCGCGCGACGGACCGGCCGCACGGCGTGGCGGTGATGGCCGAGGGCCTCGCCAGCAAGCTCACGGATGAGGACCTGGCACAGTTGGCCCGGAAGAACCTCGCTTCGGTGGACCGTGACGACCACGGCCACATGCGGCTCTCGGAGGTCAACCTCGGCAAGGCGATCCGCGACGAGGTGGAGCGGCGGTTCACGGCGCGCAAGATCAAGCTGACGACTGTCGAGAAGGTGATCGGCTACGAGGTCCGCTGCGCCCCGCCGGTGCCGTTCGACTGCGAATACACGCGCGACCTGGGCTACGCGGCGGTCAAGTTCCTCGCCGGCGGCGGCTCGGCCGCGATGGCCAGCATCCAGGGCGGCAAGATGGTGCCGATGTATTTCAAGGACATGATGGACGAGCAGGGCAAGACGAAGGTGCGGTTTGTGGACACCACCACCGAGTCGTATCAGGTCGCGCGGGAATACATGATCCGGCTCGGCCCGGAGGATTTCCGCAACGACGTGTGGGTGGCCCGGCTTGCCGGGAGCGGCGGTTACACGCCGGAGGAGTTTATGAGGAAATTCGGCCGTTTCGCGCAGCCGTCCTGAGGGCGCGCGCCGGCGGAGTTCGGGACGATGAGCAAGCATCCTGATTTGCGTGAGTTTTTCGACGACTGGCCTTACGACCCGGACGACAGCGTGCGGCTGGCGCGCGGCGCGGACGGGCGCGAGATCATGCAGGTGCGCCAGCCGCTCGGCATCGAGCAATACGAGGTGGACGGCCGGCCGGACGGCGAGCGGCCCTACGGGATGGAGTCGGCGCTGGAGTATCACCTGTCGCGGGTCGCGAAGGCGCGCGCGAAAGGGGAAGGCGAATCGTTCAAACTTGGCCCGGAGGAGTGCGCCGAGCTGTTCACCGAGGGCGTGCTCTACTACTACCGCTACGCGCATTTCTTCCAACTCAAGGACTGGGCGCGCACGGCACGCGACACGGGCCGGAACCTGCGGTTGTTTGATTTCGTCCATCGCCATGCCCGGCGCGAAGAGGACCGGGGCCAGCTTGAGCAGTGGCGGCCTTACATCCTGCGCATGAACGGCGTGGCGCGGGCGATGATCCATCTGGATGCGGGGCGGCACGACGAGGCGCTCCGGATCGCGCGCGAGGCCATCGGGAGCGTGGAAGCCTTGCCGGAGATGGACAACGCGACGTTCCAGTTCGAGCGGCAGCGGTCGCTGGCGGCGTTGCGCGAGTTGGCGGAGCAAATCATGAAGGTCCGGCCGGTCAACGAATTGGAACGGCTCCAAGGCGAGTTGCAAAAGGCGGTGGACGCCGAGCATTTCGAGCGCGCGGCGCAATTGCGGGACCGCATCCGGCTCTTGCGCGACCAGGCGGCAACGCGGTGAGCGCCGGCCGCCGGGCAAAAAAGATTGGCTGGCCCGGCGCGCGGCCAGCGGGTAGTATGTTTTTGGGTCAACAAACATTAACGCCGGATGGAGTTCATCTTTAATTGTCCTCATTGCCAGCGGCAACTGGCTGCCGAGGAACACTCGCGCGGCCAGACGGTCGCCTGCCCTGCGTGCCAGCAGGCGTTGATCGTTCCCGCGTCATCGCCCGCGGCGGCCGATGCGCCGGGGCAGGAGGAGATCGTCGAGGTCCTCGATGAATTCCGCCCGCCGGCAAGCCCGGTGCCGCCGCTGGCCCACCCGGACGAACCGGAGATGTTCTCACCCGCCACCGTGCGGCCCGGCGGAGGCCGGCGGCGGCCCACGGCGGTCGAGGGAGTGCCGCCCGTGTATGTGGCGCACGACTACCGGTCCGATCGCGTGCGTTACCGCGGCTACGATGGACTCTACCGGCGCACGCAATTCGTTGTCGCGGTCGTTGCGGTCCTTTTCTGCTCGCTGCTGGCGGTGATCATTTATCTCATCGGCCGGCCCCCCGGTGAGGAGATCCCGGGGTTCAATTGGCTGAAGCCCCAGGCCCCGCCGCAAACCAACGCCGCCGTGCAGTTGGAGGTGGCGCGCCTCACCGCCGACGAGCAGAAGGAACTGCTGCAACTCACGCTGCAAGCGTTCAGCAACCTGTCGCCGGAGGAAGGCAAGGCGGCGAACTTGATTTATTCCAAGATCACCCAGAAGCAATACACCACCGATGAGCAGCGGCAGTATTTCAACGTGCTTTTCCAGAAGGGCGTGTTGAAGTTGCCGCCCGCCGAGCAGCAACGGCTGCGGCAGTTGTTCGCCAAGACGGTCGTGGCGACGCCGTGAGGTTGTTCGGCGCGGGCGCTGGCTGCGGGAAGGTTCCGGCCGGTCAATCCGGCCGCTGGTGCTGCTCGATCAGCCGCTTGAACTCGTCGAACAGGAATCCCGCGTCGTGCGGGCCGGGCGACGCCTCCGGGTGATATTGCACGCTGAAGACCGGCAGTTTCTTGTGCCGCATCCCCTCCACCGTCTGGTCGTTGAGGTTGAGCTGCGTAATCTCCACGTCGTCGGGGTTCAGTGAATCCGCGTCCACCGCGAAGCCGTGGTTTTGCGAGGTGATCAGCACCTTGCCGCTGGGCAGGTCTTTCACCGGCTGGTTCGCGCCGCGATGGCCGAACTTCAGCTTGAACGTCCGCCCGCCGAAGGCGTGGCCGAGAATCTGGTGGCCCAGGCAGATGCCAAAGATCGGCACTTCGCCAAGCAGGTCGCGCACGGCGCTGTGCGCGTAGGGAAGCGCTTCCGGGTCGCCGGGGCCGTTGCTGAGAAACACGCCGTCCGGCTTGTGCGCCATCGCGTCCTTCGCCGTTGTCGTCGCCGGCACGACGTGGATGTCAAAGCCACGCTGCCGCAGCCGGCGCAAGATGTTGTATTTGATGCCGAAGTCGTAGGCCACGATGCGGTGAGTGATGGGCGGCAGCGGGTCGAAGTCGCCCTGGTAACGGCCGGTCTCGCCTTTGGCGGCGCGCGACTCATCCACCGTCGGACCGCGCGGGATGTCCCAGTTCGCGCTCCACTGTCCATGCTTCTCCCACTGGAACGCCTCCTTGTGCGTGACCTCGACGACGTAGTCCACGCCGACGATGCCCTTCCACTGCTGGGCGCGCTTGACCGCGTCGTCATCGCTGAGCGGTTCGGTGGAGATGAACGCCTTCATCGCGCCGCGCGTGCGGAGGTGTTTGGTCAGCATCCGCGTGTCCACGCCCTCGATGCCGGGGATGCCGTGTTTCTTCAGGTAATCCTCCACCGACAACTCCGCCCGCCAGTTGGAGACGATCGGGCTGAGCTGGCGCACGACGAATCCCGCCACGTGCGGCCGCCAGCTCTCCACGTCAAGCGTGTTGATGCCGTAGTTGCCGATCTCCGGATACGTCATCGCCACGATCTGGCCCTTGTAGGACGGGTCGGTCAGGATTTCCTGGTAACCCGTCATCGAGGTGTTGAACACCGACTCGCCGCAGGCCGACGCCTTCGCGCCGAACCCGCGCCCGCGAAACACCAGCCCGTCTTCCAATGCTAGAACCGCGTCCATTTATCCTTTCGGTGGCGGCGCCGTCTCCGGCCCGCTGAACTCCACGGTGACCGCATAACCATGCACGCCGAACATCGCGGTCAGAAAATCCTTGATGCTTTCACGCGCCTCGCGCAGCAGCGGCCCGGCCTTGGCATCGTTCAGCACGCCCTGCCGCAGCCCGCGCGCGACCGCGTCGCGGTCCTCTTCCGAGAACCGGTTCCACGGCCAGTCTTTCTCGTATTGGTAGGTCTGGTCAAACACATCCACGCCCAGGATCTCCGGCTGGGCCAGTTCCACCAATACGCGCTTCTTGGCCTGGTCCACGTTGACTCGCAGATGTTTCACCAGGTCAAACCCGGCAAATGCCCGCGCCTTGCCGAAGATCGAGACCTGCGCCGTGCTCACCACATCCGACCGCTTGTGCGTGTAGTTGAACGCCACCACCTGCTCCGCGGCGAACGCCTTCGCCACGCGCTTGATTTCCGTGATGGCGAAATCGTTGTTGATCTCGCGCTGCACGGGCTGCCGCAGCCATAGCAACACCGCCAGCGCGCCGACCGCCGCTGCGCAGAGATAACCAAGCAGCGTTCTCACGTCACTTCTCCTTCCACGACACGCGGCCCGCGACGATGGTCATCACGGCTTTGCCCTTCAGCTTCCAGCCGTGGAACGGCGTGTTTCGTGATTTGCTCGCCGTCTCGTTCACGTCATAGGCCCACTCGCGCGCCGGATCCATCAGCGTGATGTCGGCGTCCGCACCGACGGACAGCGTCCCCTTGCTGTTCAGCCGCAGCAGCCGTGCCGGACCGACCGTGAGCTTCTCGACAAGCTGCGGCAGCGTGAGCAGCTTCTTGTGAACCAGCGCGAGCGACAGCGCCAACTCCGTCTCCAGGCCGAGGATGCCGAACGGCGCCTTGTCGAACTCGACTTCCTTTTCGTAGGCGCAGTGCGGCGCGTGGTCGCTTGCGATGATCTCGATGGTGCCGTCGGCGAGGCCCTCGGTGAGCGCCTCGATGTCCCGTTGCGTCCGCAACGGCGGGTTCATCTTGAAGTTCGTGTCGTAGTCTTTGCAGTTCTCTTCCGTCAGCGTGAAATGATGCGGGCAGGCCTCCGCGGAAATCTTCACGCCACGACGCTTCGCCTCGCGCAGCAGCCGGACGCTGCCGGCGGCGCTCAAGTGCTGGCAATGGACATGCCAGTCGGTCATCTCGGCCAGCACGATATTGCGCGCGACGATGACCTCCTCGCCGGCGCTCGGCCAGCCTTTGAGGCCGAGCAGATTGCTCCAGTAGCCTTCGTGCATGACGCCATCGGACACGAGGTTGTAGTCCTGGCAATGGTCCATCAGCGGCAGCTCGAACATCTTCGCGTATTCCATGGCCCGCCGCATGATCTCGTTGTTCTGGACACAGTGGCCGTCGTCGGTGATGGCGACCACGCCCGCCCGCTTGAGCGAGCCGATGGGGGCCAGCTCGGCGCCCTCGATGTTCTTGGTGATCGCGCCGGTGGGGAAGACGTTGACGTGGCCCACGGCGGCGGCGCGTTGTTTGATCAACGCGATGGTGCCGGCGTTGTCGGCGGGCGGCGAGGTGTTCGGCATCGCCACGACACTGGTGAATCCGCCGCGCGCCGCGCAGAGCGTGCCGGTCTCGATGGTCTCCTTGTCGGTCCGGCCCGGCTCGCGCAGGTGGACGTGCAGGTCAATCAAACCCGGCGTCACGATCAGACCGGTGGCGTCCACAACCGTCGCGCTCGGCAGCGGTTCGGCGGCGATCTTGCCGTCGCGGACGAACACGTCCCGCACGGCGTCCACGTTGTTCGCGGGATCAATCACCCGCCCGTTGCGAATCGTCAGGTTGTTCATACCGCCTTGGCCTCCTCCGCCGATTGCACGCTGCCGCACAGGTAGAGCACCGCCATCCGCACCGCGAGGCCGTGCGTGACCTGCTGCAAGATCACGCTGCGTTCGCAGTCCGCCAAATCACTGTCAATCTCCACACCGCGGTTGATCGGTCCCGGGTGCATGATCATCGTGTCGGGCTTCGTGCGCGCGAACCGTTCCTTGGTCAGCCCGAAGATGGCGGCGTATTCGCCGATGCTGGGGAACATCGTCTGCCGCTGCCGCTCGTGCTGGATGCGGAGCAGGTTGATCACGTCCGCGTCGGCGATGGCTTCCTCGACGTTGTAGCAGACGCGGCAGCCCATCTCCTCGAACACGCGCGGCACCAGCGTGCTCGGCCCGGCCAGCGTCACGTTCGCGCCCAGCTTGGTCAGCAGGTGGATGTTCGAGCGCGCCACGCGGCTGTAGAGGATGTCGCCGAGAATCGTCACGTTCAACCCAGCGATGCGGCCCTTCTTCCGGAGGATCGTGTAGGCGTCCAGCAGCGCCTGTGTCGGATGCTCGTGCGCGCCGTCGCCGGCGTTGATGACCGACACAGCCAGCCGGTCCGCCAAAAACTTCGCCGCGCCGGCCGCCGAGTGCCGGATGACGATGATGTCGGCGTGCAGCGCCTGGAGGTTCTTCGCCGTGTCCTTGAGCGTCTCGCCCTTGGTGATGCTGGAGACGGTGGCGGTGATGTTCACCACGTCGGCGGAAAGCCGGTGCGCCGCCAGCTCGAAGCTGGTGCGCGTGCGCGTGCTCGGCTCGATGAACAGGTTCACCAGCGTCTTGCCGCGCAGCGCGGGCACTTTCTTCACCTCGCGTTCGCCGACCTCCTCGAAGTGCGATGTCTGGTCGAGGATGTGCTCGATCTCCTCGCGGCTGAGATCGCGGATCGCGACCAGGTCTTTGCGTGTCCAGTTCATGCTCGGCTCCTCCGTGGGCTTCACTCGACCGTCACCTCGTCCACGCCGTCCACTTCCTTCACGCGGACGCGGACTTTCTGCTCCTTCGATGTCGGGATGTTCTTGCCGACATAATCCGCCTTGATGGGCAGCTCGCGGTGGCCGCGGTCCACCAGCACGGCAAGCTGGATGCGCGCCGGCCGCCCAAAGTCGGTGATCTCGTCCATCGCCGCCCGCGTCGAACGCCCGCTGAACAGCACGTCATCTACGAGGATGATGTGCTTGCCCTTGATGTCGAACGGCAAGTGGCTCTTGTGGGCGACGGGCAGCTTCTTGCGCAGCGCGATGTCGTCGCGGTGCATCGTGATGTCCAGCGCGCCGCACGGCACCGCGTGGCCGAGAATCCCCTTCAACTTCTCCGCCAGCCGTTGCGCCAGTTCCACGCCGCCGGTTTGCACGCCGAGCAACGCGATCGCTTTCGTGTCCTCGGCCCGCTCGACGATCTCGTGCGCCATGCGCGTCAGCGCCCGCTCGATCGCCACCTCATCCATCAGTTTTGAAACGCTCATAGCCAAGAAAAAACCGCGTCCGCCCGGCGCACGGCCAGGTTGACGCGGTCGAAAATCTGAACTCGGTTGTTCATGTCCACCTTCCCGGTCTCACGGGACCGGATTAAAGGGCTTCAAGTCGGCGCGGAACATAGCGGGCCGCCCCGCCGCAGGCAAGGCTTTTCCCTGACGCTTTTCCCTGACGTTTTCCGCGCCGTCAGCGCGTTGATGGCTTTCGCAAAGCTTCAACCGCCTTCCGCAAGTCTTCCGGCCATGGGGCGACGATCTCGACGGGCTTGTGCGTGAACGGCTGCTCGAATCGCAACCGCTCGGCGTGGAGGCCGAGGCGCGGCATCGGCGCGGGCCGGCCGCTGCCATAGAGCGGGTCGCTGACGATGGGCAGACCGAGGCTGGCGAGATGGATGCGAATCTGGTGCGTGCGGCCGGTGATCGGCTTGACGCGGAGCAGCGCGTGACGCGAGAACTGTTCCATCACCTCGACCAGCGTCTGGGCGGGTTTGCCGAGCTTGTCGTCGAGAACCATCATGCCCGGCCTCTTCGGATGCGGGGCGATGCCGCGTTCGACTTGAAATTTGGTCTCGTGCGGGGTGCCCTCGACGAGGGCAATGTATCCCTTCCGGACCTCGCGGCGCTCCCACAGCGCGCTCATGCGGTCGAGCGTGGCGGGATTCTTCGCGAGCAGCAAGACGCCGCTCGTGTCGGCGTCAATGCGGTGGACGTTCTTGATCCAGCGGATGCCGCGCGAGACGGCCCAGTAGGCGCGGCGCTCGATGCCTTCCATCAGGTAGAGCATCAGGTTGCGGCGCGTGCGCGACCAACCCTCCGGCGCGGCGATGAGGCCTGACGGCTTGTTGATAGCCAGCAATCCGGGGTCCTCGTAAAGAACCTCGATCCGCCACTCGCGCGAAAGCTGGAGCAGGGTGCTCACGCTGCGAGGTTGCGATGTTCCTTCGCGTAGCGGACCAAGGCGTGGACGTTCTCGTGCGGGGAGAACTTCGGCACTTCGCAGCCGGCGCCGACGATGAAGCGCGAGCCGCAGATGCGGTGGCACTCTGCGAGATTGTCATAGACGCTCTGCGGCGTGCCTTGGAGCAGGTAGCGCGACGGTTCCAAGTTGCCGAGGATGGCGGTGCGCGGCATCGCGGCGCGGGCCTTGGTGAGGTCGCAGAGGAAATCAATGTCCACGTAGTCGCAGCCGAGCGTGCCCATGTCGTTCACTTCGTGCGTGGTGCGGCCGCAGATGTGCAGACGCACCTTCGCGCCCATCGCATGGATGGCGTCCACGAGGCGTTTCTCATGCGGCAGGATCATCGTGCGGTAGGTCTCCTCGCTGACCAGCGAGGCGGCAGCGTCGCCGATGCCGATGGTGTCTGCGCCGGCCTGGACCTGCACCTTGGCGAACGCGATTTCCATGTCCATCGTGAATGCGAACAGGTCGTTGACGAACGCGGGGTCGTCGAACGTGTCCATCATGATGACATCCATGCCGCGCAGGTCCACGCCCATCGCCATCGGGCCTTCGACCCAGCCTTGCACCGACATGTCCTTGCCGACCTTCTCGCGGAACGCCGCGACGCCCTTGACGCGGTCGTGCATCCGGCCGCCGCCGAGCGGGTCGGGCAGCTTCAGCTTGGCGAGGTCGGCCTTCTCCTGGAGGAGCGCGAACTGCCGTTCGTTGGCGGGCGCCTCGTCCTCGAAGTAGGTGCATTTGCCGCCGAGGTCGTGGACTTCGCGGCATGGGTCGCTGATGGTCTGGACGCAGTCCACGCCGAACTGTTCGACCATGCGAAGCTGGCCCTCGACCATGACGCGGTAGTCTATGACGTAGTCGTAGAACTTCCGGCCGATGAGGTGGCTGGAGAAGAGCATCGTGATCGGGTGACAGGGAAGCTGGTCGGTTGCCTTGCCGGCCAGCGCGGCTTCGTAGCGTTCCATCGGTGTCATGGCATGCGGTCTCCTGTGGCGACGCGGCGCATTATTATTGGCTGGCAGCAAGTCGTCGAGGGCGAAGTAGCCGCCGGCTCACTTGACCACGACGGCGTCCTTGGGGACATCCGCGACCGCGTCGGCTGCACTAGCGACACCGCTGAGGTCGTTCGCAATGAGAGCGATGTTCCGCGTCGCATCGCCGGCGAGCTTCAGGAACGTGCCATCCTTCGCGTGCGGTTGACATCCGCGGATGATCGCGCCGCGGGTCTGGACCAGGTTCAGCATCGGCGCGCCACCCGGCCAGAAAGCGGCATCCAACCCGTCAACCGCCAGATTCTCGACATCGTCGCAAACGAGCGCGTGACGCAGGTCGGCCGTTGAGGTCTTCAACTGCACGTTGTAGAACCGCAGCCCCTTCACATGCCGGCAATAGAACCCGTAGGCGGGCAGGTCGCCGAACATGGTGGACTCCGGATATTTCTTCGGCAACTCCGGCACTTCCCTCGTTGTGAGGTTGCGCGCGCCGCCGCCCTCGAAGGCCAGCATGATGTTGCTGAGCGAGACGTTCTCGATGGGATGGCCCGGCTGCCCGGTGATGGAGCAGCCAATCTTCCCGACATCGGTGGCGACAATGTTTTGGATGACGACGTCTTTGAACGTGCCGATGGGCTGTGGTTCCATGCCCTCCTTGAACGGCCGCGCGCGGTCTCCGAGCCGCAGGAAGAGCGGCACGGTCACGCCGTGGATGGTGATGTTGGCGATGGCAACCCGTTCCAGTTTGCCGCCGTCCACCAACTCCAGCGAGATGCCGCTGATGCCGCGGCCGCGGCCGTAGGTGACGTTGGTGCACATCGGCGACGTGACCACGCAGTTGGCGATGGTGATGTCCTTG
Organism: Verrucomicrobiota bacterium; assembly: GCA_016219905.1. Classification (GTDB taxonomy): domain Bacteria; phylum Verrucomicrobiota; class Verrucomicrobiia; order CAIQCK01; family CAIQCK01; genus JACRKA01. The sequence goes on along the minus strand of JACRKA010000032.1, from coordinate 2,467 downwards.
AAACCGCCGTTGGACTCGGTGCCCATCTTGATCGCGTTGCAGTGGCTGCGGGCGACGCAATCGCTGATGGTGATGCTCTCCGACGGCCGGTCGAGCGTGCTCTTGAGCGTGATGGCATCGTCATCCGACTCGAAGACGCATTGCGAGACCGTGCAGTCCTTGCAGCCATCGAGGTCGAGGCCGTCGTTATTGGCGTTGCCGAAATTCCAGACATGAACGCCGCGCATGGTCACCCGCTCGCACGCGAGGTAATGTTGCATCCACATCGCCGAATGTTGCAGTCGCAGCCCCTCGACGAGCACGTCGCGGCAGTTGACCAGCCGGATGAGATAGGGACGGTTCTCGTAGGGCCGCGAGCGGTCCTTCATCTTGAAACTCCTGCCCTGCCCGTCAATCAGGCCGCGACCGACGAGGCCGATGTTCTCGAGATTCTCCCCGGCAATGAGGCTCTGCTTCACATAGTTGTCGGTATAAGAACGGATCGCCGGGATGTTGTCTGGGTAATGGCTGATGTTCGTGCTGCCAAGCAGCGTTGCGCCGGCCGCGACTTCGAGCGTGACGTGGCTGCGCAAGTGGATGGTGCCGGACAGAAACTTGCCGCCCGCGAGCACCACCGTGCCGCCGCCGGCCGCTGCGCAGGCGTCAATCGCCTCCTGGATGGACGCCGTGCAGAGCGCGCGGCCGTCCGGCTGGGCGCCGAAGTTGCGGGCATCAAAGACGGCATCCGCTCCGAAGACCCCAACGCTCGCGGCGATGAAGAGACAAACAGCGATGATGCGGGTCATGGCAATCTCCTTGTTACCGTTTCGAGAGCAACAGGCCGTCGAGGCCGAAGTAGTAGCCTTTCGAGGCGGCGTTCTTGCCGCGGCCCTTGAAGGTGAGCGTGTGCTTGCCGGCCTCCAGCGCCTGCGGCGCGAAGACCTGCTCGGAGATGACGATCTTCTCGCTGTAGAGGTCTTGCGGTTTGCCGATGGGCTTGGCATCGAGTTCGACTTGGTAGGTTCCGTAGTCGCGCGAGTGCGTCAGCAGGAGCAGCAACTCGTAGTTACCCGCCTCCTTTACATCGAAACTGAGCGTCATCTCCTGGTTGGCCTGAGTTGGCAGCCACCACAGATGCTCGCCACCGCTGGCCGATCCAATCGTCTGCGTGCGGAGCTTGCCTTCGGTGGCCTTGGCGCCGTCGAGCAACGATTCGCCCTCGATGATCTTCGTGTAGTCGTGGTAGAGCCGCGCATGGCCGGCGGGCATCGGCTCGAACGCTTTGTGCGGTTCGGTCTGATACCAGAATGCCACCGACGAGAAATCATCCGCGCGCTCGTCGAAGCCTGACTTTGTGCCGTCAGGCCGGATCGCCATGCCTTTATGCTCGATCTCCAGACGGAGCGATTTGGTGAACACAACCGGATCAGGAATGTGCCAGCGATAGACGGTGCTTCGATGCCCCGGCTCGCTGCCCTCGACCAGCGGCGCGCCGTAATACGCGCCGGCCTGCTGGCGGAATCCCCAGCCGTCGCAGAAATAATCCTCCGTGCCGGTGCCCTTCAGACTCGGCTCCTTTTCGCCATCAATGAAAAAGAAATCGTCGCCTTCGCCCCACCACGACGCGGTGAGCTGGCGGCAGCTCAGGACCGTGCCGACGTAATGGCCCCGGCCGGTGATGTCGGCGATGAGATAGTTTCGGCCGGCGATGGTGGGGAACTCCTGCCGATACATCGCGTGAAAATAAGCGACGCTGCGGTCGAGCCGCGTCAGCTTGCGCCAATCCACGTAGTAGTAGAACGCGTTGCACCGCTCTCGGCCTTCGTTGGTGACGGTGATGCGCGCCGACTTGCGGAACGGCATCGGCCAGTAACAGTTGCGGCCCTTACCATTGGAACTGACGCGCACGGGCAATGAATCGAACGGCACGTCCAGCCCGTGGCCGACGCCGAAGAAGTCGCCGACGGGACATTCGACCGACGGGTTCTTCTCGCCGTCCCAATACATCCGCAGCACCAGCAGCCGCGAGTAGCCGCGCTCCTTGTCGGCAATGGTGAACCAGATGTGCGCGATCTCGCCGGGGCCTTGCAGTTCGCCCAGCGTCAACGTGCCGCCGGGCGGGATGGGCCGCGCGTCGGCGTTGCTGGTCTGCCACTTCGGGTCCGACGACGACGCGCGCATCGTGCGGTAGGATTTCAGCGTCGCGAGGTCGGGAAACGCGCTGTTGAGATTCTGCTGGGCGTGGAGCGCGGCCAGCGGCAGAAGTGCCGCCAAGACAGCAACGCTGCGAGCAAGGTCTGAAGGTCGGTTCATGTTCTTAGTCCTCTCCATTTCGGTCACATCGCCACAAACATCCGCACGGTCTGCGGCCCCAGTTCCAGGAAAAGCTGGTGGTTGTTGACGCGCGGCTTTTCGCACGGCGCGCTGGCCGGCGCCTGTTCGACCAATTTTTTATCTTTCGCCGCCGCCGGCAAACGGACGCGGACGT
>JACRKA010000364.1 GCA_016219905.1 Verrucomicrobiota bacterium | reverse complement strand
GGCTCGAAGAGGTGGCCCTTGACCTCCGGGGTCATGCCGATGCCGGTGTCGGTGACGGCGAGCATGACGTAGCGGCCGGGTTTGACCTCGACGTGTTCGCCGGCGTAGGCGGCGTCGAGGTCGGCGTCGGTGGTGGTGATGGTGAGGGAGCCGCCGTGGGGCATGGCGTCGCGGGCGTTGACAGCGAGGTTGAGGATGACCTGTTCAATCTGGCCGGCGTCGGCCTTGATGCGGCCGAGGGACGGCGCGAGCTGGGTGGTGAAGTGGATGTCCTCGCCAATGAGGCGGCGCAGCATTTTCTGGAGGTTGGTGACGAGGGCGTTGAGGTCGCGCGGTTGGGGGACAAGGACTTGTTTGCGGCTGAAGGCCAGGAGCTGGCGGGTGAGGGAGGCGGCGCGCTCGGCGGATTGTTTGACTTCGGCGAGGTAGCCGCGCACGGGATCGTTGGGGTCGAGTCGGCGCAGGGCCAGGTCGCCGTAGCCGAGGATGGCGGTGAGGATGTTGTTGAAGTCGTGGGCGACGCCGCCGGCGAGCCGGCCGACGGCCTCCATTTTCTGGGCCTGGCGGAGCTGGCCTTCGAGGGTGGCTTCGCGGGTGACGTCGCGTTTGACGGCGACGTAGTTGACGGTCTTGCCGGCGGCGTCGCGCACGGGGGAGATGGTGACGTCTTCTTCGTAGAGGCTGCCGTCTTTTTTCTTGTTGATGATGCGGCCGGTCCAGACTTCGCCGCGCAGGAGGGTGTCCCACATCTGTTTGTAGAAGGCCGCGTCGTGTTTGCCGCTCTTGAGGACGCGGGGGTTCTGGCCGAGGGTTTCCTGCCGGGTGTAGCCGCTGATTCTTTGGAAGGCGGGGTTGACGTAGAGGATGGTGCCGTTGGCGTCGGTGACGGCAATGGATTCGGCGGCTTGTTCGACGGCGGTGGTCAGGCGCAGGTGTTCTTCCTCGGCATGGCGGCGTTCCGTGATGTCGCGGGAGTTGATAACGACGGCGGCCGGGCCGGGCCGGCCGGCGATGGTCTTGCCGGTGGATTCGAGGATGCGCCAGGAGCCGCCCTTGTGGCGGGCGCGATATTCGACGGTCTGGGGGACGCCGGGGTTTTCCAGGACGCGCGCGAGCGTGGCGGTGACGGTGGCCACGTCGTCGGGATGCACGAACTCGAAGGCGTCGTGGCCGAGGTAGTCCTCGGACTTGTAGCCGAGGACGCGCTCGATGGAGGGGCTGCCGAAGCTGATGGCGCGGTTGGCCTCCATCACCAGCACCATGTCGGTCAGGTTCTCGATGATGGACCGGAAGACCTCTTCGCTGTGGCGCAGGGTCTCCTCCATGAGCTTGCGCGCGGTGATGTCTTCCATGGAGCCTTCGTAGCAGAGGACGCGTCCGTCGGCGGCGCGCACGGCGCGCGCGTTCTCGGAGACCCAGATGGCGCTGCCGTCCTTGCGCCGGAGCTGGATCTCGAACCGCTCGACGATGCCGTGCTCCTCGATCAGGCGTTTGAACTCGGCGCGGCGCGCGGGGTCCACATAGAGCTGGTGCTCGATATCGGAGACGGCGGCGATCAACTCCTCCGCCGATTCGTAGCCCAACATGCGCGCTAGGGCGGGATTGACCGTCAGGTGCCGCCCGTCCGGTGTGGTCTGGAAGATGCCCTCGACGGCGTTCTCGAAGATATTGCGGTATTTCTCGATGGCGCGGGCGCGGGACTTTTCGGCCCGCTGGCGCTCGGTGATCTCCGTCCGCAACTCCTGGTTGGCCCGGATCAGGGCCTCGGTCCGTTCGGCCACTTGCGCTTCCAGGCTGGAGCCGGCCTCGCGCAGGGCCTCCTCGGCCCGTTGCCGCTCGGCGATCTGGCGCGCCAGAGGCCGGAACAAGGTGAAATACACCACCGGGAAAATCAGGACGACAAACAGCAGCGCATAGCAGACCGCCTGGGCGCCGATCGGCAGCGGCGACCACAGCGAGAAGAACAGGTTGACCAGTGCCGCCGCCACGAACGCCGCCAGGATGACGAGCACCAGCAAATTGAGCGGTTGGTCTTTGCCGTCAGCCGGGGCCGGCTTGTTCTCGGCGGGCGGTGAGCCGGCGGGCTTCGCGGGTTGTCCACCCACGTCACTGCGGACATGGTTCATACGAGAGATCCTCTGCTCTCCGACTTGTGGGCGGCAACTGCCCACACCGATACCCCAGATTGCCGCGTTTTGCCAGCGCGATTTTTCATGAGATTCTCCCCTGCCTCCGCTAACCCAGACATCACCCTCCATCGCCGGCTCCCGGTGGCCGTCCCGCGCGCGCCGCAGCGCCGGCCGCGCGGGATCAGAGCTGGCGCAATTCCTTCTCCATGGCCTCCGCCATCGCGTGCGCGTGCGGGAACCGCTTGTCGAGGTTCTTCTCCAGGGCGCGCAGCAGGATGTGCTCCAGACCGGGGCTGACGGCCGGGTTGAACTTGCGCGGCGGTTCGGGCGCGGCATTCATGATCTTGTCGGTGACGTCCTCATATTGCGCGCCGGGGAATGGCAGGCGGCCCGTGAGCACATAGTAAAGTGTCGCGCCCAACCCCCAGACGTCCACGCGCCCATCCAGCATCTCGGATCGCCCCGCGACCTGCTCCGGCGCCATGAACGGCACCGTGCCCAGCACAAAGCCCTCCATCGTCAGCGGCTTGTCCGGCCGGAACGCCCGCGTGATGCCGTAGTCAATCAGATACGCGTTGCCGTCCTTGGTCGCGATGATGTTCTGCGGTTTGACGTCGCGGTGGACCAGGCCCTGCGAATGCAGGTAATCCAGCGCCCCGGCGACCTGCCGGCCCACCGTGAGCACCTGCCGGATGCGCTCGGTTTCCTCGACCTTGCCGGCGAGATGCGAGCTGAACTGGTCCATCGGCTGGCCCTCGACAAACTCGATGGCCAGGAACATCTTCTCCGGGTTCAACTCGTCCGTGCCGGCTTCATAGACCATCGGGATGCGCGGGTGGCGCAGCGTGGCCTGCGTCCGCGCCTCGCGCTTGAACCGCTCCAGCAACTTCTCCTCCGCCGCGATGAGGAACTTGATCACCACCCGCCGGCACAGGCCGGGCTGCCAGCCCGCCCACACCTCGCTGAACTCCGACCGCCCGAGCAGCTTGTAGAGCACGTAGCGGTTGCCTTTGAACTTGGGCACATCGGAGGGCAACTCAAACTCGCCCGGCTGGCTTGGCACCAGGATCGCCGCCTCCACGCCCACACAGCGCGGGCAGCGGAAGTGCAGCTTCTTGGATTCGTCCGCGCTGTAAATCGTCCCGCACGCGGCGCAAACCGCCGAGGCGTCGCTCGCCTGGATTTGCGTGGTGCCGAACGAATCGAGCTTCCGCTTCAACTCGCTGGAATCCACGCCCAACACCTCCGCCGCCTTCCGCAGGTCGCCGGCGCACTGGCCGAAGACCGAGAGGATGTGCTCCTGCTCCACCTCCGACAACGACCGCATCACCCGCGCCGGACTGGTCCGCGCCGCCAGCAGGTGCTGGAAATCCTCCTCCCGCAGCTCCCCGCGCGGCGCGGCAGCCGCCGCCTTCTCCATCGCGTAGGCCAGTTCGCGCACGTTGCCTGGCCACGGCAGCTCGCGCAGCAGGTTCATCGCGCTGGTGGCCACGGTGAGCTTCTTCTTCACGCGCACCTCGATCCGGTCGAGCAGATGCCTCACCAACATCGGCAGGTCGTCGAGCCGCTCCCGCAGCGGCGGCACGAAAATCTGGATCACCGACATCGCGTAAAACAGCTCCTTGCGCATCGCCTCGGCGCTCTCCAGGCCGCCCACCACCGTCGCGATGTAACGCACGTCCCGCAACGGCCGGCCCGCCGCAAACCCCGACTCCGTCGGCCGCTTCTCCGGCCGCCGCTCCACCAGACGCGCCAGCTTCAACTGCGCCGCCGACGGCAACTCCTGCACGTGCTCCATGAACACCGTGCACGGCGGCTTCCCCGCGCCCTCATGGCCCGGCTTCGACTCCAGCGTCACCGTCTGCAACAAGTCGTGCTCGAAATCCGGCCCCGACAGCGACGAGCAGTTCAGCGTGATGAACGGCCCCGACCCGCGCGCGCTGTGCTTGTGGATTTCGCGCGCGACCAGTTCCTTGCCCACGCCCAGCTCGCCGAAGATCATCACCGGGCTTTCCGACATCGCCGCCTTGGCGATCGTCGCATACATCTCCACCATCTGGCGGTTCCGCCCGACAATCCGTGTCTTCGCCGACGCGTCCGCCGCCGTCGGGACTTCGCCCTGCGCCTGCTTCTCCTGCAACGCCTGCTTGAGCACGGTCAGCAACTCCTCCACCAGCACCGGCTTGCCCAGATACGCCAGCGCCCCCATCCGCATCGCCTCCACCGCCGTGTCCACCTCCGCCTGCCCCGTCATCAACACAAACGGCGCCGGGTCGGCCTGCTCGCGCCACTCGCGCAACAGATCCAGCCCCGTGTGCTCATCCAGCATCAGGTCGGAGAACACCACATCCCACTCGGGCTTCCCCAATAATTTCCGGCCCTCCTGATAAGTGCTCGCCGACACCACCTCGTGCCCCGCCTCCTTCAACACCTGGCAGACCATGCTCCGCGCGTTCTCGTCATCGTCAATGACCAGCAGCCGGGCCTTGCGGGACGCTGCTTGCTTGGTGGTTGCCACTCCGATCATGACTTTGGACTCTAAGACGCCTGATGCCGGTCATCAACGAAAAGCTTTCATCCCGGTTGCGGTAGAACGGGCTTCCAAGCCCGTTGTCAAACGGATGTGGACATCCGTTCTACGGTGGCGAAGCGCGTCTTGAACCGGTCTCATTGCTTCGTGGAAACCGCGACGGCCTTGCCGCCGCCGACGCAAAACAGCCGCTTCTCCGTCCGCACGAACATCCGTCCGCCCGCCACCGCCGGCGTCGCCTGCGTCGCTTCGCCCAGCGGGAACCGCGCCAGCTCCTCGTAACGCTCCGGCGTCGCCTTCACCACGATCATGGTGCCGTCGCGCGCCGCGCAAAACAGCCGGCCATCCACCCAGATCGGCGAACTGAAACATTTGGCGTTCACGTTCGTCTGCCAGCGCGACTCACCCGTCGGCGCATGGATGCAGGTCAGCGAACCATACTCGTTCCACAGGTAGGCGAAGTCGCCCATCGTCACATTGGTCTGCACGTAAGGCACCGCCTTGCGGATCACGTAGGCCTGCTCCGGCGGCTTGCCCGCGCTGTCGCCCGGACGCACCGCGATGACAAGGCTGCCACCGCCGCCGCTGCCGCACGTCCCGAAAATCAACCCCGACCCGATGAACGGCGAACTGACCGTGCGCATGTTGAACGCCTTCTCGTATTCCCACACCACTTTGCCCGTGTCCGGATCCACCGCCGTGATGCCGTTGTAGCGCGTCGCGAAAACCAGCACCGGTTTCCCCTTCGCCGGCGTGAACACGCACGGCGTCGAGTAACTCGTCGCCCCTTCCTCGCCGCCGTGCCGCGGCAGCTTCCATCGTGGCGCGCCCGTCTTCGCGTCCAGCGCGATGAACGACGCCTCGCCGTCCTGCACGTTGTTCATCACCACGCGGCCCTCATGGACGACCGGCGAACTGCCCGGCCCGTGCTGGCTCACGAACGGCCCCAGATCGCGTTCCCACACCGGCTTGCCCGCGTGGTCCATCGCCGACACGCGCCAATGCTCCGCGTCGCCCCACGCCAGATACACCCGCTCCGCGTCCAGCGCCGGCGTCGCCGAGGCGAAACTGTTCGCCTTGTTCTTCGTGAACGGCGTGATCGTGAACTCGCGCTCCCACAGCTTGCGGCCGTCAGCAGCGTTGAGGCACCAAAGCCGCAGCTTGCCGCCCTCTTCCGCCGTGATGAACACTTTCTCGCCCCACACCACCGGCGACGAGTGACCGAGGCCCGGCAGCTCGACGTTCCAGATGTGGTCCTTCTCCGTCCATTGCGTCGGGATGCCCTTGGCGTAACTGATGCCCTGGCCGTTCGGCCCATGAAACCGCGGCCAGTTGTCGGTGTCAGCGGCGGATGCGATGGAGAGCGTGAAACAAAGGGCAAGACCCGAGCAAAGAATCGTTTTCATCGTGAAGCGTGTTGCCCGCACCGCTAACAAGTTGCCCCCGCCGACGCAAGCGCGAAATCGGGGCGGCAATCCGCGCAGACAAATTGATTCGCCTCGGTTTCTCCCTTTGCCGAGTGAAACCCGCTTGAATTTTCGTGCGTTTGGGATTATTTGACTGCCATGAGCAGCACCACCAAGGAAATCATCCAGGTTTGCGAAGCGCTGCCGGCTGACAAGCAGGCGGAATTGGCTGATTTCGCCCGTTTCCTGCTCGCGCGTCAGCAGGACGAAGCATGGGAACAACGGCTCGCCTATCCGACCCCCCGGCCCGGCCTCGATGCTTTCCTGCGTGAGTCGGCCGCTGAGGGCGAGGAGCCGTTTGACCCGAACCGCCTGTGAATTCGCGTGTCCGTCCGAGCTTCTGGCGGGCTTACGCGCGATTGAGCGAACCCAACCGCAAAGCCGCGCGCCGCGCTTACGCCCTCTTCGCGCAGGATCCCGACCATCCTTCCCTCCGCTTCAAGAAACTGGGTGGTTACGACCACGTCTGGTCCGTCCGCATCAATGAACAATACCGCGCCTTGGGTGAGCGCCGCGGCGACACCATTGTCTGGGTCTGGGTAGGCACCCACAACGAATTCGACAACCTCTTCGGTTGAGAAACTCCGCCCTCGCGTCCCCGGTCAGCTTGGAGGTAAATGGGACGAGGGAATCCTCGCATGAAACATGGTGCCCGCCTAAACTCAAAACGAAGATGATCCAGCGACTCCACGTTCTCCTGATCCTCGCCGTTGCCATCGGGTCCGCTTCAACAAGTCTTCACGCGGCAACTCCAAAGAAAACAAAATCACCGATACCCACGCCTTGGGCGGCGTGGGTGGAGCCGGGCTTCCCGTTCTTCTCGTCCGTCCTCGACGCGCGCCGCGCCGGGCCGGGGGCGCACAACCTCACGCCGCGCGGGCTGGTGCTGAATCTCGGCCGCGATTGCTGGGTGTGTTTCGACACGGACTTGCTGCGCGTCGCGGCCATCTGGCGCGGCGCGGGCGTGACGCCGAAGGCGCTCGCACCGGGTTCGTATCACGACTCCGGCCGCAAGACGCCCGGCGGACAATTTCCCGCGCCGCAGCCCGACGGAAAACTCTGGCTCGCCAACGGCATCTATCCCGGTTGGCAGACCGGAGAGCAGCCCCGGCTGGACGATCCGCGCGAGCCTGCGCCCAGCCCGGAGGAAGTCGGTCGCGGCCCGCTGCCTGAAGCGATGGGCCGCTTCAAGGCCGTGCGCGTCGTGCGCGGCGGCGCGGTGCTCGAATACTCCGCCGGCGGCGCGGAAGTGCGCGAGTGGTTCACGTTCTCCGAGCACGACGGCCAGCCGGTGATCAAGCGTCACATCAGCGTCGGCGCTTCGGCGAAGCCGATGTTGCTGATGCTGGGATTGAAGTCGAATGAGCCGGCGGAAGAAGTTCACACCGGCGTGACGCTGACATTGCCGGGAGACACGCAGCACGCGGAGATTCTGCACGATGAAACGTCTTGGATCGCGCGCGTGAAGCCGCACGATCGGCCAGTCGCGCTCTGCGTCACGTTCTGCGATGAACACGCTGCGCCAAGCGTCGCGCCGCGCCCGATTCCCACGGAAGCTCCCGCGCCGCGCTGGCCGCAGGAAGTCTTGAGCAAGGTCAAGCCCTCGACCGCGCAGGATGCCTACGTCGTGGACGACGTCGCGTTGCCGCTCCACAACCCGTGGCGGCGCGACGTGCGGCTGGGCGACATCCAGTTCCTCAAGGACGGCGCCGGCGTCGGCGTGACGGTGGACGGCGACGTGTGGCTCATCCGCGGCTTGCACGAGCCGGGCGGCACGGTGCGTTGGCGGCGGTTCGCCTCCGGCCTGCACGAGCCGATGACGCTTGCCATCCGCGACGAGCAGATTTTCGTTTTCGACCGCAACGGCATCTGGCGTTTGCGCGACACCAACGGCGACGGTGAGGCGGACGTGCACGAACTGTTCTCCAACGCCTTCGCGCAGACGGCGGACATGCGGGAGTTTCCCAGCACGGTGCGGCTCGCGCCCGGCGGCGAGTTTGTGATCGCCAAGGGCGGCCAGCAGGCGACGACGCTCGGCAAGCACAACGGCAGCGTGCTGCGCGTCTCGGCCGACGGCCGCCGCGCGACGGTGCTGGGCTACGGATTTCGCCAGCCGAACATCGGCGTGAACCTCCGCACCGGCCTCGTCACCGCGAGCGACCAGGAGGGACAATACGTGCCGAGCACACCGTTGCACATCGTGCGCGACGGGCAGTTCTACGGTTTCCTCAGCGACTTGCAGCCGCGCGAAAAATATCCCGCGCCCATCGCCGACCCGCTCACGTGGGTGCCGCACGCGGTGAACGCATCGGCCATCTCGCAAGTGTGGCTGTTCGACGCGAAGATGGGACCGCTCAACGACGCGCTGGTGCACATTGGGTTCAACAAGCCGGAGGTTTTCCGCGTGTTGCTGAACAACCGCGCCGCGAAGCCGCAGGCCGCGGTGGTGAGCGTGACGGGCGCGTTTGAATTCCCGCCGCTCAACGGCTCGGTGAATCCCGCCGACGGCCAGCTTTACGTCGCCGGATTTCAGGTCATCGGCTGGGGCACGACGGCCGCGCGCATCAGCGGCCTCGCGCGCGTGCGTCACACGGGCGCGCCCGTCACGCTGCCGCGCGAAGTCGTGCCGATGGACAAGGGCGTGCTGCTGCGGTTCGACGTGGCGCTCGACGCGAAGAAGGCGTGCGACCCGGACAGTTATTCGCTCGCGAGCTTTCACTACGTGCGCACCTACAAATACGGCTCGGCGCTCTACAAGGCCGATGGCAAAACGGGCCAGGACTGGCTGACGCCGAGCAGCGCCTATGTGTCGAAGGACGGCCGCAGCGTGTTCGTGGGTGTGCCGGACATGAAGCCGGTGATGCAACTGCGCGTCGGCTGGTCGCTGGCCACCGCTGACGGCGCAAAGTTCGAGGAGAACGCCTACACGACGCCCTACGAACTGGCGAAGTTCGACCCGCGAGCCGAGGGGTTCGGCGACATCAAGGTGGACTTGACGCCGCGCGCCGCCGTCGCGCAGGCGGCCGGGCCGGTGAACGCGGAGGAGGGCCGGCGCGTTTATCGGCTCATGGGCTGCGTCGCGTGCCACTCGATAGACGGCACGCGCTTTTTCCATATCGGACCGACGTGGAAAGGACTCTTCGGCAGCGAGGTCAACTTCTTCGCGGGCGACAAGAGGAAGAAAGGCGCGACCACCGTGAACGATGCCTACCTCCGCGAATCCATCGTTGATCCGCCGGCGAAGATCGTCGCCGGCTACGAGAGGGGCGAATACGCCATGCCCAGCTACGCTGGCGTGATCACCGACTCCCAGGTCGAATCACTCATTTTGTTCATCAAGACATTGAAGGATGACGGCACCGCCGCGACCCATCCCCCGCCCGCCGGCCCGCCCCCAATCAAGCGAGTCAATTATGAATAGGGACTTTGGTGTGTCGGCATCCCCGAATCCTCCCGGCTGAGATTTGCACATCAATAGCAATAAGTTCCGCCGCCTCCAATTCGCCGCCCCGGTGTTTGTATGGCAGTAGTTTCGAGGTCTTCGCCATGACTGAGCCAAAGTGTTTTGATGTGCACATAAAGAGGAGTGAATCCGACGTGAATCCATCCGCCTGTTCCTGCCATCCCTCCGCCCAATACATCGCCGAGCACTCGCCGCAGCCCGGCAATCTCGTGCTGACCCGGCGCGATTTCCTGCGCCGCACCGGCATGGGCATGGGCGCGCTCTCGCTCGCCACGATGCTCGGGCCGTTGCTTGGCCGCGGCTCCAACGCCGAGGCCGCCGCGACGCTCTCGCCGCTGATGCCACGCAAGCCGCATTTCCCGGCGAAGGCGAAGCACATCATCCACATCTTCGCCGAGGGCGGGCCGTCGCACGTGGACACGTTCGACCCGAAGCCCATGCTGGAGAAATACGCCGACAAGGACCTGCCCGGCATCCAGGGGCTGGCGTTCCCGTCGCCGTTCAAGTTCACCAAGCGCGGCAGGAGCGGCATCGAGGTCAGCGAACTCTTCCCGAAGCTCGGCGAGTGCGTGGACGACATGGCCATCATCCGCTCGATGTGGACCGACATCCCGGCGCACGAGATCGCGCAGCGGTTCATGAACACCGGCTCGCTCCAGTTGCCGAAGCCTTCCGTCGGCTCGTGGGTCGTCTATGGCCTCGGCACCGACAACCAGAACCTGCCCGGCTTCATCACGCTCGGCGGCAAGCCCGACTGGCGGCAGTCCAACTTCCTGCCCGGCGTCTTCCAGGGCTGCAACGTGAACTACACCAGCACGATGAGCCTCGACCAGGTGCTGCTGAACATCAAAAACCATTTCATCCCGCAAGACCGCCAGCAAAAGCAGATCGAACTCGCCGAGCGGCTCAACACGCTCCACGCCGCCAAGCTCCACCACGACGTGCAACTGGAGTCGCGCATCCAGGCGTTCGAGATGGCGTTCAAGATGCAGACCGAGGCGACCGACGCGTTCGACATCAAGAAGGAGCCGGGCAACATCCGCCAGCTCTACGGTTACAGCGAGATGGGCGCGAAGTTGCTCGTCGCGCGGCGGCTCGTCGAGCGCGGCGTCCGCTTCGTGCAGGTGACGCACACCGGCTGGGACCATCACCAGAAGCTCGAAGACAACATCACCCGGAAGGCCGGCGAGGTTGACCAGCCCGCCGCCGCGCTCATCGCCGACCTGAAGCAGCGCGGCCTCCTCGACGAGACGTTGATCCTTTGGGGCGGCGAGTTCGGCCGCACCGTCGTGCGCGACCGCAACGGCAACTCCGATCCCGGCCGCGACCATAACGGCCGCGGCTTCTGCTGCTGGATGGCCGGCGGCGGCGTCAAGGGCGGCACGGTCCACGGCGCGACCGACGAGTTCGGCGCGCGCGCCGCTGAGAACCGCGTCCACGTCCACGACCTGCACGCGACAATCATGGCGTTGCTCGGCTTCGACCACACGAAGCTCAGACATCGCTACAACGGCCGCGACTTCCGGCTCACCGACAACTTTGGCAACGTCGTGAAAGACATCATCGCTTGAACGGAGCCACAGCAATGACAAAATCCGAGATTCGTAGCGGCAAGTGGGTGTTGAGCATCATCCTTCTTTCGGCCTTCGGCCTTCGACCTTCGGCCTTCTCTGCCGAGCCGTCGAAAGCCGACGCCGAGTTCTTTGAGGGCAAGGTCCGGCCGATCCTCGCTAACAACTGTTACAAGTGCCACAGCGCCGAGGCGGCCAAGCTGAAGGCCAAGCTGCGGCTGGACACGCGCGACGGCGTGCTCAAGGGTGGCGAGAGCGGCCCGGCCATCGTGCCGGGCGACCCTGACAAGAGCCTGCTCATCAAGGCCGTCCGCTACACCGACCCCGACCTCCAGATGCCGCCGAAAGGCGAGAAGCTCTCAGCGGAGCAAGTCGCCGACCTGGAGAAGTGGGTAAAGATGGGCGCGCCCGACCCGCGCAAGGCTGATGCGACGGGTGGCGCGGCCGGCGGCAAACTCTCCGGCCTCAACGACAAGGCCCGCGCGCACTGGGCTTATCAGCCCGTCCAGAAACCGTCCGTGCCCAACGTGACGCAACAGCAGGATTGGGTGAAGACGCCGGTGGACGCGTTCATCCTCGCCAAGCTCGACGCGAGCAAGATGAAGCCGTCCGCGCCCGCGTCGAAGGAGACGCTGCTGCGGCGCGCGACGTTTGACCTCACCGGCCTGCCGCCGACGACTCAGGAGATCGCGGCGTTCCTGCGCGACGAGTCGCCCGACGCCTTCGAGAAGGTCGTGGACCGCCTGTTGGCATCGCCGCACTTCGGCGAGCGCTGGGGTCGTCACTGGCTCGACACGGCGCGCTACTCCGACACCACCGGCGGCGACCGCAAGCAGCGCGGCGAGGATTACCGCTACACCGCCGCGTGGACCTATCGCGACTACGTCATCCGCTCGTTCAACGAGGACAAGCCCTACCCGCAGTTCATCACCGAGCAGCTCGCCGCCGACAAGCTGCCCAACTTGAAAGAGGAAGACCCGCGCCTGGCGGCGCTCGGCTTCGTCACGGTCGGCGAGCGGTTCAACAACAAGAACGACATCATCAACGACCGCATTGACACGACCACGAAGGCGTTCCTCGGCATGACGGTCTCCTGCGCGCGCTGCCACGACCACAAGTTCGACCCCATCTCGCAGGCGGACTACTACGCGCTGCACGGCGTCTTCGCGAGCACGGTGGAGCCGCGCGAAAAGCCCATCATCAGCTACTCCGGCAATGTGAAGGAGTATCAGTCGAAGTATCAGGAATACCTGAAAGTGAAGGCCGCCGCGGAGCAGGAGAACCGCGAGGCTTATTACCGGCAGATCGGGCGGATGAACGCCGCGTTCCGCGAGAAGGCCGGCGATTACCTGATGGTGGCGCGGCTCGCGTTCGGCAACAAAAGCGGCGCGAAGAGTTACGCCGAACGCTACGCGCTGATGCAGAAGGCCCAGCTCGACCCGGAGATGCTCCAGGCGTTCCGGTTCCGCAAGCGCGGCGACGCGGTGTTCGCGCTGTGGAGCGCTTTCGCGATGTTGCCCGAAGAAAACTTCGCCGCGCGCGCCAAGCAAATGTGCGCCGCCATCGGCGCCAAGAAGAGTCCGATGCCGCTCAACCCCATCGTCGCGCGCGCGTTCGCCAACGCCACGCCCGCCTCGATGGAGGACGTGGCGAAAATCTACGGCCAGATTTTCGCGTCGGCGGACAAGCAGGCCAGCGCCTACATCGCCGCCGCCGCGGCAGGAAAGACCGTAGAGGCGGCCGGGCTTGATCCGGTCGTCGCGCAATTGCTGGAGGTGCCGATGAAGCCGGAGCCGCCTTCGGCGATTGACACCGCGGGCCTGCACGAGGCGGTCGAGAAATGGCCGCGCCGCATGATGCAGCGCGCCGGCTTCGCGTTCGCCAAGGTCAACGAGATCGAACTGACCCATCCCGGCGCGCCGGCCCGCGCGATGGTCGTCGAGGACGCGCCCAACCCGCGCAACTCGCCCATCTTCTTCCGCGGCGAGGCCGAGAACCGCGGCCCCATCGTCCCACGCCGGTTCCTCGAGGTTTTTACCGGCCCTAACCCGACCGCGTTCAAAGACGGCAGCGGCCGGATGGAACTGGCCCGCGCCATCGCCACCAAAGACAACCCGATCACCGCGCGCGTCGCCGTCAACCGCATCTGGCTGCACCTCTTCGGCCAAGGCATCGTGCCGACGCCCGACGATCTCGGCGTGCAGAGCGAACCGCCGAGCCACCCGGAGTTGATCAACTGGCTCGCTGCGACGTTCGTGGAACAGGGCTGGTCGCACAAGAAGCTGATCAAGCTCGTCATGCTCTCCAGCGCCTACCAGCAGACCTGCGACACCAACCCCGCCTTCGAGACGCTCGACCCGACCAACCGCCTCGTCTGGCGCGCCAACATCCGCCGGCTCGACTTCGAGAGCGTGCGCGACTCGCTGCTGGTCTTCAGCGGCCGGCTCGACCCGACGATGGGCGGCAAGCCGGTCAACATCACCGACGAGCCTTACAGCTACCGGCGCTCGGTCTATGGCTACATTGACCGCGGCAACGTGCCGGAACTGATGTCGCACTTCGACTTCAGCGATCCCGACATGCCCAACAGCCTCCGCAGCACCACCATCGTGCCGCAACAGGCCCTCTTCCTCATGAACAGCCCGATGGCCGTGGACGTCGCCGAGAAAATGATCCAGCGATCCGAGTTCACCGCCGCCGCGGACGATGCCGCGCGCATCCGCGCCCTCTACCGCATCGTTTACCAACGCGCGCCGCGCCCGCAGGAGATCCAGATCGGCCTGCAGTTTGTCGGCGACGGCCAGGCGTTCGCCTCCGCCGCGCCGGAGAAAGAGGATGTCCAGCCCGCCGCCTTCAAGCCGAACCAGTTCGGCAAGCGCTTCAACAAACAACAGAAGTTCGCGCCCGGCGCGGCGCAGCAGAACGCGCAGTTCCAAAAGGCGCAGGAGTTCCGCCGCAAATACGACGGCCGTCAGCCCATCCACAATCCCGGCGAGATGGTCCCGCGCCGGCCGCTGACCATCTGGGAGCAATACGCGCAGGCCCTCCTCTTCGCCAACGAAGTGGCCTACGTGAACTAAGAAGCGGAGCGGCGAAGCCGCAACCGAAGAAGGTGGGGCGAGGCTCCGCCGAGCCTTTCCGTTTTTCCTATGCAAGCCGCGTCATGTTCCCGGCAAGCAGAGGCTCGGCGGAGCCTCGCCCCACCATGCTCCGTCTCTTGTGGCTGAGACATTCTCCGGGATCAGCCGTTCGACCATGGGGGATTCGCCTATCCATGAACCACAGGTCGTATTGATCGCAATATGACGCTACACCTGTGGCATTGTCTTGCGATAACTGGCTCATGGCCCGGACACGCCAACGTCACGTTGGTGGAGTTCTCCTTACGTCGGCACCCACAGCCGAATGAGGCCGCCTCCTTACGTCGGCGCCTACCAGAGCGGACATCCAGAGCGCGCCGGCTCACTTCCCGGCCGCGCAGCACAGCCGAAAGCCGAGGTTGTCGTTGAAGTGTTTGGGGCCGTGGTTGGAGCGTTTGGAGCTTCGCACAAGGGCCGCGTCGTTGCGCCAGGAGCCGCCGCGCGCGATCCGCATGGCGCCGACGGCCGGCCCGGTAGGGTCCTCGCTGTCGAACTTGACGCGGACGTAGTAGTCCTTGTCATACCAATCCATGCACCACTCCCAGACGTTGCCCAGCATGTCGTGAAGCCCGAAGGCGTTCGGCTCTTTCTGGCCGACGGGATGCGGCGCGCGACTGCTGTTCGTCACATACCACGCAGCCCGCGCCAGATCGCTGTCGCTGTCGCCGGTGTAATGGCGCGTGGTCGCGCCTGCCCGACAGGCGTATTCCCATTCCGCCTCGGTGGGCAGGCGAAACTGCGCGCCCGGCGGCGCCAGCTTCGCCGCGTTCAGCTTGCCGATGAACGCCATCGCATCGAGCCAACTCACCCGCTCGACGGGGTTCGCGGAGCCTTTGAAGCAACTGGGGTTCTTGCCCATGACGGTTTCGAATTGCGGTTGCGTCACCTCGTATCGTCCCAGCCAGAACCCGCGCATGATCTTCACCCGATGCACCGGTTTGGTGTCTTCGCCGCCGTCCTTGGAACCCATGTCGAATTCGCCGGGCGGTATCCATGCCGTCTCCAGCCTGACCCCGTTGCCCAGGTCGAGCGTGAGGCCCTTGTCCGGTTCCAGCGGCAGCAGCGCCGGTGGCGGCGACGTTCCGGGAGGCGCAGGCATCCGTGCGGGCATGGGCGGCCCGCCTTTCAAGCCCAACACCGCAAAGGCGCCGGCCGGCGCGACGTTGAGCAGGTCTTCCATCGCGCCGTTGTAAGCCGTGGCGGCCGAGTTGATCAGCCTGCCGGTGCTCACGTCCACGACGGTCAGCGCCAGCGTCCAGCGGGTGCCGAACCGGCCCACGTTGCCGCCCAACACGCGATTCACGTCCAGCAGCTTGCCCGCCTTCACCAAAGCCTTCGCCTCGTCGCAATGAGCCTGGGAAAAGTTCTGCTCGGTGAAAACCTCCAGCATCCGCTGGCGATCCATCACATCTATCTGGTCGCTATGCACGATCGCAGCCCGGATGAATCCCGTCAGCGTCTTGGCTTCTTCGGGATCCACCCCCTTGCCCGCCACGAGGTCGAGAATCGCAAGCCTCAACTTCCCCTCCGCCGCCGAATCCGCCCAAGTCGGAGTGGCGACCAGGAACACGACCATCAACGGCTTGATGAAGCTGAATCGGGTCATTGTCGTTTGTTTGGGACTTGAGGACGGCGGCCACAATAACCAGCATCCCGCGCGATGACAAGCGTGAGGGCCGCGCCGCTACCTGGCCCGCACGTCGAAGCAGTAGAGATGGGTGTCGTAACGCAGATACAACCGGCCGCCGATGACGACGGGGTG
>JACRKA010000363.1 GCA_016219905.1 Verrucomicrobiota bacterium | reverse complement strand
CTGCTTGCTGTATTTGTTGGAGTAACTGAAGCGAATCTTGTAGCCCGCCTGCCAGACCGGATAGCGCACCTTCAACAACCGCGCCGCCTCGTCCATCGAGATGTCCGTGTCATTGCCGACTTCAGTGACGAAATCGCAGATCGTCTCGCGGTCGCTGCTGGCTCGCTCGGCCGTGGCGATGATGTCCTGCGAGCCGCCCACCCGCAGGCCGGCCTCCGTGCGGACAACGTAAAGACCTTTGATGCTGCTTTGGTTGCGGGCGAGTGGCTTCGCATTCTTCTGCATTTCGGCATCGGCGACAGTCGCAACCACCGGTTTCCTCTCTTCGGCGGTTGTTTTCTGTTTCTCTTTATCGCGCCCAGCGACCCCGGCAGGAGGTGCAGGTGGCGCCTTTGTTTGGGCCACGGTGAAAGACTGCTTCGCGATGCCCGGACCGCCTGCGACTGTCTTCGATGAAAGCCACGCGCGCAGTTTCCCATCTTCCATGATCTTTTGCGTCGCATTCCCCGCCGGCTGTGCAAGCACTGGAAACGCAATCGTGGAAAAGGGCGCCGGCGCATAGACCACTTTCAATGCCGTCTGCGGCGACGCATACGCTTCCCACGACCTATGAGGCCAGTCACCGCCGGTGTCGGCAACGAAAGCTGTGATCTCGGTTGGACTGTCCGATTCAAAAGTCTCGCCCGCGGGGAACTTGCACCCCATGAAGTTCGATTCCTGCGCACACCAACCAACAGTTGGCGCTACCTCGCAATCAACAAACTGACAGCCGCTGATGGTGTTCCAATCCGTCCGCAAGAGTCTCATGTGATCGAACGGCTTGTCTTTCGGCCGCGTGTGCTCAATCTCCGGGAAGCTCATTTTCACGAACGCGCAGCGAGTCAGTTTGATTCCGAAATCTAAGCCTTTCAGCTTGGCGAACGACGACTTGTGAAACAGACAAGAATCGCAACTCCACTTTGACGAGAAATACGCAAACCAGCCGCCTTTTTTCACGAACTGACACTGGTCGAATATAGCCCACTTGGCCTTCACACCGTAGCCGTTCAGGTTCTGCGAGATCGTGACTCCGTGCAGAATCGCGGGCTTTTCCTGCGAGCCGTTGACGATCAACTCGCCCTCCCTGTCCAGATAGATTTCTCCGTTCCGAATCTCAACCCCGGGCGCGACCGTGATTCTGATATGGCCCGCCTCTTTCTTGACGGCATGTGTGCCCAGCAACGTATAGGGCTTCGACGCGTCCGTGAACGCATAGTCTGCCTCTATATTGCGTGGCAGGGGGCCGCCTCTCATCATAGGCTGAGCCGCAAGCGGCAGGGTGACGGGAGGAGGAGCGGCCTTACGTGGTTTTCGTGAACTGAGCAGGCGCTCCTGTTCGTCAGGCAGAAGCTCCTCGGAAGTCACTGCGATTTCGAAAACAGTTGCACCGATGCCTTTCCCCGCCCAGGCGTAAGCCTGGCCGGAATAGAGCAGCGCACTCTTGGCGAAGCCCCAACCGCTGCAACCTTCCCTCTCCGATTGGCTCAACACAATAACGCCGCCCTTGTATGGGACAAACCATTCCTTCTTGGCAATTCCGAGCTGGTAGTTCGTTCTTGCTTCAGCATTTGGATTTGCAAGTCGCTCCAGACGACATGAGCCGTTCCACACGTAATCGCCCAAATCCATTATCTCACCCAGCCTCCGCCCGTTATCCGTATCCATCTTCACAATGACGGAGTCCTTTGTGTCCGTGCGTCTCAACCGGAGATACTGGACGCGGTCCTGCACTTTCTTCAGGGGTATCGCGAAGTTGTTGTCGCCTTCCGCCTTTTCGGTATTCCACATCGTCGGATCGGCAGACCGAAAGATCACGGTCCACTTGTCCGGCTCCGATTCGACAACAACGGGGGGTGCTACTGCCGGTGCAGGCCGCCGCACTATTGTTACCGCGCCCGCACCGGGAGCTTTCAAAAACTCCTGCGCAGGTTGACCGTTTATGGTTTGTAGCGTGTTGATGGATTGGAGGACTTTTGCATTCCGCTTTGCCGTCTCGGCATCGCAACGAAGAATGCGCAAGGGCATTCCCTCAAGCGGAGAGAAATCGCTTACAAGGGTGCTGTCGCAATACAGTTCGTTTATTGGCATTCCCTTCAGAGGTGATAGATCCTGGACTTTGGTCGAACTGCAATTGAGCCATTCGATCGGCATCCCTGCTATTGGAGCAAGATCGGTGACCGGGTTGGCCCACAAAGTCAGCCGTGTTAGTCTCATTCCTTTGAGGGGAGAAATGTCGGTGGTGCGGCTGCGTCCGAGAACAAACTTTTGTAAATGCACCAAAGCACGAACCGGAGATATGTCACTCAAATCTGAACAGGAAGACAGCGTCAGCTCCGTTACTTTTCCGCTCTCGATGTTGTGAGTTTCGGTGCTAGAAAAACCGGGGTTCATCTGTTTCAACTCGACCATTACACGCAGGACTTGTCCCTCGGCAGGCAGCGCGGCGATTTCTTTTGTGAAAGAATCGTCTGCTGCGAAGATGGGCGTCGCGGGATTGGCCAGCAGGAGGGCAGCGGTGAGGGGAACGAGGCGGATTCGTTTCATGGCTTCCTCCTATGGGTTGCTGGTGACGGGTTTATACGGCAACCGGTGCGCGGGAAAAAGATTTTTGTTTGGCCACGAAAGAACACAACGCGGTGGAGCCGCAACCCAAGATGGTGGGGCGAGGGCTACTGCCGAGCCATTCTCGTTTGTTTCAATCCAAGCCGCGTCACCTCCGCGGCCAGCAGAGGCTCGGCGGAGCCTCGCCCCACCGGGCAGTAATCTTCGCGTGCCGCAAGGATTCTGCCCTGGAGTGCGGGGGCTTGACCCCGCCTTCGGGTGCGCCAAGCTCTGACCGGCGCGGGGAATCGGCGCGTCGAGCCGCGCCGAGGCAAGGCTGCGTCAAGCCGCAGCACTCCGAAGGCTTCCGCTACGCCCTGCGTTCTCTGCATTCTTTTGTGGCGATTGGATGCCGGCATCGTCGCAGGGCGTTGAGGCCAAGCTTCAGCTTGTTTTCCTGTCCCGCGTTCAAGAACTGCGATGCGCCTGTGTTTCTGTGCGAATCATCAAGGGGGTCGCGCGCCGTCTCGCGAAAAACAAACTCGGCTTGCCGCGGGCGGCGGCGCGGCGCATAGTCGCGGCGTGCCCGGGCTGATTCCAGACCACGTCCTCGACCAGATCCGCCACGCCAACGACATTGTGGACGTGGTCGGCTCGCGCATGCCGGACCTCAAGCGGGCCGGCGGGGCGTTCAAGGCGCTCTGCCCGTTCCACAAGGAGAAGACGCCATCGTTCCAGGTCAACCCGCAGCGGCAGCTTTTCAAGTGCTTCGGCTGCGGCGTCGGCGGCGACGTGTTCAAGTTCGTCATGCTCTGGGACCGGCTGACGTTCCCCGAGGCGGTCGAGCAGCTCGCGCGGAAGGCGGGCATCGCGCTGGAGTTCAGCGCCTCGCGCGACCGCGGCGCGTCGGGGCAGAAGGAGCTGCTGTTCAAGCTCCACAGCGACGCGGCGGGGTTCTTCCACACACAGTTGATGAAGGAGCCGCCGGCGCAGATCGCGCGCGATTACCTGACGAAGCGGAAGGTTTCCGCAGACGCCGCGAAGGAGTTCATGCTTGGCTATTCGCCGGACGCGTGGGACGCGGTGCTGCAATGGGGCGCGTCGCGGAAGTATCCGCCGCAACTGCTGGAGGAGGCCGGGCTGGTCATCCAACGCGAAGGAGGCGGCTACTACGACCGGTTCCGCGGGCGGCTGATGTTCCCGATCCGAGACGAGTCCGGGCGGACCATCGGCTTCAGCGGCCGTGTGCTGGCCGGCGACGAGAAGACCGCCAAATACGTCAACACGCCCGAGACGCCGATCTTCACCAAGGGCCGCGTCCTCTACGGCCTCGACAAGACCAAGCGCGCCATCATCGAGGCGAAGCAGGCCATCGTTTGCGAAGGCCAGCTCGACCTCATCGCCTGCTACACCGCCGGCGTCCAGAACGTCGTCGCGCCGCAGGGCACGGCGTTCACCGGCGACCACGGCCGCATCCTGAAGCGTTACTGCGACGAGGTGGTGCTCTGTTTCGATTCCGACGCCGCCGGCCAGAACGCCGCCGTCCGCAGCGTGGACGAGCTGCTCGCCGCCGGGCTGGTCGTGAAGGTCGTCACGATGCCGGCAGGCCATGATCCCGACAGCCTCGTGCGCGAGGAGGGCGCCGACCGGCTGCGCGAGGTCGTCTCCGGGGCGCGGGCGTTCTTCGATTTCCACCTCGACTATCTTTGCACGCGCCACAATCCGCAGGGAGACACGGGCCGCGTCCAGATCAGCCGCGCGCTGGCCGAGTCGCTGGCGAAGGTGGCCAACGCGGTCCTGCGCGCGACCTACATCCAGCGCAGCGCGGCGCGGCTCGGCGTGCCGGAGGCGGCGTTGCGCGAGGAGATCGCCAAGGTCCGGCGGCGGTTCGAGCGGGCCGACGACGTCGAGCCGACGGAGCCGGAGCCGGAGGGTGAAGCGCCGGCGAAGCCCGCGCCGTCGCCGGCGGAGAAGATGTTGCTGCAACTGGCGCTGGGTTCTCCGGAGACGCTTGCGCCGGCTTGCGAGGCGCTCGATGCACAGTGGCTCACGGCCAGTGTCGCGGGCGAGATGCTCGCGCACATCCGCCGGTTGCACGCGGCGGGGCAGTGGCGCGGCGAGGACCAGTTGCTGGACGAGTTTCCCGACGCGCAGGATTTGCTGGCGGAACTGGCGGTGGGTTTCCGTCCGCCGGCCAATCCGTCGGCTGCCGCGCTCGACTGTGTCCGGGCGCTGCAGAAGCGCTGGGCGCAAGGGTGCACGGAGACGCTCCGGCGGCAGTTGGCGCAGCCCGGCCTCACGCCCGCCGAAATCGCGCGGATTCAGAAGCAAATCCTTGACTTGAAATAGGGCTTCCCTCAGATTACCCGGCTCTTGCCCCGGAAGGGGCTTGACAGATTTATAATGGGATAACTATGTCCGCAGAGACCGCGAGCAAAACCACAGGCAAGTTCGACCGCGAAGAGCGCAACGAGAAGATCAAGGAACTGCTCAAGCTGGCGCAGGAGCAGGGCTACCTGACTTACGACGACATCAACGACGCGCTGCCGGAGAACGTGACGTCGCCGGAGGAACTGGATGGCATCCTGATCCTGTTGCGCGGGATGGACGTCGAGATCATCGAGGCGTCCGAGGTGGACCGCTTCAAGCAGGAGGCGCCGGAGCCGGAGGAGGAAAAGACCCCCAGCACCGAGCGGCTCGACATCCTCGACGACCCGGTGCGGATGTATCTGAAGCAGATGGGCCAGGTGCCGCTGCTGACACGCGAGCAGGAGGTGGAGATCTCCAAGCGCATCGAGACGGCCGAGTTGAACATGACGCGCATCCTGCACAACTTCGGCTTCATCGCGAAGGAATACCTCGCGCTGGCCCAGCGGCTCCTCGAAGGCAAGGAGCGGTTCGACCGCGTCATCCAGGACAAGAAGATTGACAGCCGCGAGAAATACATGCGCGCGCTGCCCAAGCTCAGCCGCGATATCGCCAAGCTCGATGTCGAGGTAGACCACCGCTACGCGGCCGCGATCAAACTCGGCGGCAAACGGCGCGAAACCGCGCTGCGGGGCGTCAAGAAGGCCGACAAGAAGCTCCAGGGCCGGTTCAAGGATTTCTTCTTCAAGCCGAAGGTGCTCGAGGAGTTTGTCGAAAAGGCCGACAAGTTCCGCGAGGAAACCGAGGCGGCGATCTCCGAGCTGGAGCGGCTCGAGGCCAACGGCCGCGGCAGCCAGGCCCGCGCGAAGGAACTCGAAGCGAAACTGCGCGAAGCCGAGATGGCCGCGCGCATGTCGGTCGCGGAGATCCCCAATACGCACACCGAGCTGAGAAGCTGGATGCGCAAGGCGGTCCAGGCCAAGAGCGAGATGGTGGAGGCCAACCTGCGCCTCGTCATCAGCATCGCCAAGAAATACACCAACCGCGGCCTCTCATTCCTCGACCTCATCCAGGAAGGCAACATGGGCCTGATGAAGGCGGTGGAGAAGTTCGAGTATCGCCGCGGCTACAAGTTTTCCACCTACGCGACGTGGTGGATCCGGCAGGCCATCACCCGCTCCATCGCCGACCAGGCCCGCACGATCCGCATCCCGGTCCACATGATCGAGACGATCAACAAGCTGATGCGCGTGCAGAAGTCGTTGCTCCAGGAACTCGGCCGCGAACCGAGCGCCGAGGAGGTGGCCGAGGAAATCCAGATGCCGGTGGACCGCGTCCGCGCGGTGCTGAAGATGGCGCAGCAGCCGATCTCGCTCCAGTCGCCCGTCGGCGACAGCGACGACACCAGCTTCGGCGATTTCATCGAGGACAAGACCGCCGAGAACCCGCTGGTGATGACGGCCTACTCGCTGCTCAAGGAGAAGCTCAACGACGTGCTCGAGTCGCTGACCGGCCGCGAGCGGCGCGTGCTGGAGATGCGCTTCGGCTTGGCCGACGGCTACAGCCGCACGTTGGAGGAAGTCGGCAAACAGTTCCGGGTCACCCGCGAGCGCATCCGCCAGATCGAGGCCAAGGCGCTGCGGAAAATGCGCCACCCGACCCGCATCCGGCAGCTCGAGGGTTTCCTCGACATGGCGCGGGAGTGAGCGGCGGCGCCGTGTTCGCCCGCTACCGCAGCGGCCGGATGCGCAGGTTGCGGAAGTCGAACGCGCGGTTCTCGACCTGGATGCCGAGGTAACCCTTCACACGGTCGTAGCCGTCATACTCCCACGTCTTCTGGCCGTTGACGGAGAGCTTGAGTTTCCTGCCCTTGGCTTCGATGCGGGACTTGACCCACTCGTTGACCGGCACTGTCGGCGCGGAGGGCGTCAGCTTGCCGTGTCCGCAGAGGGCGCCGACCATGTCGAAGCGGAGATTGACCTGCCAGGTGTCCGTGGGCCACGGCTTGCCCTCCATGCCCGCGCGCAGGTAGAAGCCGCTGTCGTATTTCTCCTCCAGCGCGCGCCACTCGCACTCGAAGACGAAGTCGCCGTATTCCTTGTCCGAGCGCAGCCAGCCCATGCCCTTGACGATGCGCAGATTGCCGTCCACGACCTCGGCGGTGACATCGTTCATGATGTGCCAGCCGGTGAGGTCCTTGCCGTTGAAGAGCGACTGGAACTCCGCCGCTGAGGCGGCGCTGATGCAGGCCAGACCGATGAGCAGCGCGAGGATGGATTTCATGATGACGGCATTGTTGCCGCGAACACGGGCCGCGCGTCAAGCACTTGCAGGACAGTCTTGCCGGGTGACCGCGCCCTACGGCTTGGGGCGTTGAGTGGAGCTGACCAGCACCTTGCCGGTCTCGATCTCGATGAGGCGCTGTTTCTCCACGTCGCTGTCGCCGAAGCGGGCGAACTCAACCGTCAGGAGATGCGTCGCGCCGAGCGTCTTGCCCAGTTTCGCGCGGAACTCCTCCGTCACCATCCCGCTCTGGCCGAAGTTCAGTTCTTTCAGGACTTGCTCGACCGCCTGCCGGTCCACGATGGAGAACGCCTTCTCTTTCACAAGGAACTTCAGGAAGCGGCTCTCCCATTTCGAGATCAGGTTCGACTTGATGCCCTTGGCCCACTGCTCCAACACCACCCGGTCCGTCAACTTGACGTTGACGATCTCACCACCGATCACCGCGAGGCCGACTTTCTTCTCCTCGTAAAGAAGCCGGTAGATGGCGTAGAGAGGCTCTTCCATGTCCGTGAACCCCAACTCGACATTCAGGTCCATCGGAGCGCCGTTACGGACAAGGGTGATCGGGACATGCTCGCCGACGCTCTTGCTGCGAACCGCATCCAGAAGATCAATCCGGTTCTTGATCGGGTAGCCGCCAATGGCGACGACGATGTCGCCGATCTGGACGCCGGCTTTGTCGGCGCCTTTGCCTTTGGTGATGACGAAAACCTCCATCTTGCCGTCGGGACGCTGCCGCGTGTTGAATCCCACCTGGCGCCGCCGGATAAAGCCTTCACGAAGCGGCGTGGCTCTTGCCAACTCCGCGGGCGACATCGTGGCCGGGTTCGGCGGGGGTGGCGCTGGCGGCGGGTTCCTTTTGGGTGAAGCGGCCCATGACCCGCTCTCCTGAGTCACCAAGATGGTCAACGCCAGCAAGACAATCAGCTTTTTCATGATCAGGTCATTCTGTGGATCGGATGTCTGCCCCAATGCCGCGCATGAGGTCGGCGAACGCCGGGAACGTCACCGCCGCCGCCTCGGCGGTCCGGATGGTCGTCTCGCCGGGAATCGCGCTGGCGGCCACGGCCAGCGACATGACGACTCGGTGGTCGTCGTGGCCGCTCACTTCCGCGCCGGTCAGCTTGCTCTGTTCGATGACGAGGCCGTCGGGCAGTTCCCTGATGCGGGCGCCGAGCTTCGTGAGTTCCTCGCGCATCACGGCGATGCGGTCAGTCTCCTTGATGCGCGCCTGCGGGACGTTGGCCAGCGTGGTCGTGCCCTGTGCGAAGCAGGCCAGCGCCGCCATCATCGGCACCGCGTCGGGCGTGGCATTCATGTCAATCCGGCAGCCCTTGAGGTTGCCGGGCCGGACGCGGACGCCGTCGGGCGTCACCTCCACACGCGCGCCCATCGCGCGCAGGTAATCGAGCACCGCATTGTCGCCCTGCGGGTCGTTGAGGTCGAGTCCTTGCACGATCAGCTCGTTGTCGCCGATGGCGCCGGCGCAGAGGAAGAATGTCGCCGAGGAAAAATCCGCCGGGATGCGCCGCGTGAACGCCTTGTAGCCCTGGCCGCCCGGCACGCGGAACTCCTTCATGCCGTCGCGTTCCAGCTTGATGCCGAGCCGCGCGAGCCAGTCGAGCGTGATCTCGACGTAGGGCACCTCGTGGAGCAGCGGCACGCGGATGGTGCTGTCGCCGTCGCCCAACGGCGCGTTGATGAGCAGGCTGGTGAGGTATTGGCTGGTCTTGCATTCCATCGAGGTCGTGCCGCCGCGCAACCGGCCGCGCACGACGATGGGCGGGCAGCCGTTGCCGCGTGTCGCCTCGACCCGCGCGCCGAGGTCGTTCAGCGCCGCGATGAGCGATCCCGCCGGCCGCCGCCGGATCTGGTGGTCGCCGGTGAAGACCACCAGGCCCTTGCGAAGGAGCGCGGCGGTGCCGAGCGCGACATTCACGGTGGTGCCGGAGTTTCCCACGTCCACCACGTTCTCGGGCACGCTCAATTCGCCGCCGGTGCCCTGGACGACCCACGTGTCCGGCCGGCACTCGATCTTTGCGCCGAGCGCGCTGAACGT
>JACRKA010000352.1 GCA_016219905.1 Verrucomicrobiota bacterium | reverse complement strand
GTCTTCACCTCCGACCAGGGCTTCGCGTGGGGCCAGCACGGCTTCGAGTGGAAAGTGGCGCCCTACGACGCCAACCTGCGCGCGCCCTTCATCGTGCGCCTGCCCGGCCGCGCCGCCGAAGGCAAAGTCTGCCGTCATTCCGTGGCCATGCTCGACCTCATCCCCACCCTCTTCGCGCTGGCCGGCACGCCGCCGCCGTGGCCCCTGCACGGCCACGACCTCAGCGCCATCCTGAAGAACCCCGACGCCCCGTGGCCCCATCCGGTGATGCTGGAATTCTTCGGCCATCGTTTCGGCGAGGAAACCGACCGCGCCCTGACCGGCAACGACGGCCTGGGCGGCGTCCCATGGTGGCTCTCGTTGCGTCAGGGAAAATACAAATACATCCGCACCCTCGTGGAAAACGAAATCGAAGAACTCTACGACCTCGAAACCGACCCGGAGGAACTGACCAACCTCGCCCTCGTCCCGGAGCACCGCGCCCTGCTCGGAGATTTCCGCGCCCGACTCGAAGCCGAGTTGAAGCGCACCAACGCCGGACTGCTCAAGAATCTGCCGGAGCCGAGAAGGGCAAAAACTGCGAATTAGACTTGCCGCGCGTGTCAGATCACGGTGTTAGCTCTGGTGTCTTGTTGAGCCTTTCAGAGTTCGTCGAAGTAGTCTCTTCGTATGACCACTTCCTCCACGACCTTCTGCTTCACATCAACTCCGATTCTGAGGTCTTTTAGCTTCTCGACCAGTTCTTCACCATCAATGAGGTCGATAGGAGTGGCGCCGTCCCTCTGGGCTTCGAGTCGGGCATCTTTGCTGAACGAGCCTGTAGTAATGACAAGTCCCTTGTCTGCGCGTCCGACTAAGGCGCCACGAAAATCTCGGACGACTGACGGAGAAACGCTTCCTCGATACCGTTTGCATTGAAACAGCACATGAAACGAAAGGATGCCGCCAAGTCGAACAACTCCCTTTCCGTCGATGCCTCCGTCGCCAGATCGCCCAGTAACCTCAACCTGAATAAAACCCGACTCACGCAAGACGCGCTGACACAGTCGCTCGAAAGAGCCCGGTTCGATCCGCTTCACTAGCTCGAGCAACTCGTCTTCCCAAGCGGCTGTCGCACCGTCCGACTCTTCTTCTTTTTCCTTCTTCTTCTCTTTTCGTTCGAGCGCCACCACAACGCGCTTAACTTCGTCCTTATCGACGCTCGTCGTTTTCAAACCCTTGGGCGTCAACGACCAAACACCACGCGCAGAATTGTCGAGCAGACCATATCGCTTCAGATAGTTCCGCGCCCATGCGAGCCGATAACTCAACTTCGTGCGGTTCGCACGGTGAATCTCGGCGATGTCCTTCTCCGACAACGAAAGCACGTCTGCAACTACGCGCTCCTGTTCGGGAACGGAGGCGGAGCCGCCAAGCTTTCGAATCGCTGTGAGTAGCGGATTAAACAGGTCGTCGTAGGTAGGGACTGGCATGATGTTTTTCTCCTAGCATTTCATTTGCAGCGAGCCGACTCACATTTCTGCTGCGGAGACTGTCACGGCGTGTGCAATGCGTCAAGCGCGCCAGCAAACCGCCCCCTCCCCAAACACAGGCTTGCTTGTCCTGTGCGCCGGAGTAGAACTCTGCCCACACAAGCACAGATTTCCGCATCATGAACGCTCATCTGATCGGCATTGGCGCCGCACTGTGGTTGGCGGCGACCTCCCCGATTTTCAAGGCGCAGAAGAACCATCGCCACGCAATTCAGCGAACGGCTTCCACATGATCGGCATACACGTTCACCAGTTTGTGGGTTTTGAGCAGGGCCTCGACTTGAGGCCAGACGGCGGCCAGACGGGCGTGAAAATCGCGGCGGCGCATGTTGCCAAAGCGCAGATGCACCACCCACGGCGGTGGCGTCGAGACAATGATCCGTGCGGAAAAGTCCGCGTCCTTCGAGACGATGGCCAGCCTGCCCTTGCGCGCGAGTTCCCACACATCGGTGTCGGAGACGCTTCGCCGCCGCTCGGTGACCGACGTCACGGGCCGGCTTGGCTTGAAGGTCAGCCGCGCTGGCAGGTTCTCGTCGAAAAGGAAACCCTTCATGCCGCCGACAGGACCGTGTAGTGGTTTGCCATCAGCCGGGAGGCGTATTCGAGGCAGGCCTGCACGTCCGCGCGGCTGAGCGCGGGATACTCCTCAAGGACGTCTTCCACCGAGTCGCCGGCGGCAAGGAATTCCAACACCGTTTGCACCGTGATGCGTGTTCCGCGCAGCACGGGTTTTCCGCTGCAAACATCTGCGTCAACGGTAATGCGCTCTTTCATATTGGATTTCTACCACGTTGCACGTGCCGCGGCAACCGCCACACTCTCGGCTTCTTGGGACCACCCAACCTGACACTGGCCTCAGTTTTCCGTGGCAAGAAGCACTCCTTCCCGAAGCACGGAAGCAAAGAAGAAATCCTTGGAGGACTTTTTCTCTTCCAGCCGCTGCGGGGCGATGGGCACCAGGGTGAAGGCGGGTTTCGGGCGGATGGGCCGCATCGCGCGACGAAAAGCCTGTGCAGCTTTGAGTTGGGCCACCGCGCCCTCGGCCACAAGGCAAAGGTCCACGTCGCTGTCGGGGCGCGCTTCGCCCGAAGTATGCGAGCCGAAGAGGTAAACCGCCTTCAGCGGCATCGCCTTATTCATGGCCTCGATGCAACGCGCCAGGCAGTCGCGCTGTGGCTGCAACGAAGCGGGCAGGTTCTCCAATCGCAACTTCACGAGCGGAATGTATCGCGGGACCGCCGGCTCAAGCAAGAGGCTTTCGTTCCTTGCTCGTCACTCGCCCAGCAGCCATCCCGGTCCCCAATGCACGGCTATATTGGGCGGCGCCTCCGTGGCCGATTCCGGCGTCAGCGTCACAAGGTGAAGCTTCGCGCGGCGATGTTCGCGGGCCGCTTCCAACAGCGCGCGTGTTTCCCGCTCCACCGTGGCGGGCGAGTCCACTTCCGCGCAGACCTGGATCAGTTCCTCGCCGCCCTCCGGGTAACGCGCCAGGAAATCCACCTCGAAGCCTTCCTCCGTTCGCACGTAGGACAACTCCGCGCCGCGCCGCTCCAGTTCCAACGCCACGGCTGTCTCCAGCGCATGGCCCAGATTGGCGCGGCCAGACCGGTCAAACACGGGAATCAAACCCGGATCAATCGGATAAGACTTGCGCGGGTTGACCATACGCCGGCGCTCCGACTCCGTGGCGACGGTCAGCGTGCGAACCAGAAAGGCATCCTCCAAATGGCCGAGGTAGGCGTGCAGCGTGTCCTTGGCCACCGGCACGCCCTGCGAACGCAAATCGCCCTGGAACTTGTTCACGCTGAACAGGCCGCCCGGACTGCCGAGAAGCTGACGCACCATCCAGCGCAGCGCCACCGGGTGCGACACCGCGTGGCGTTCCACCACATCCCGCAACAGCGCCGTGTCCACATAACCGCGCAGCAGTTCGAACCGATCCCGCCGCTCGACGCCCTGCGCCTCCGGATAACCGCCGCCCGCCAGATATTCCCGCAGCTCCTTGTCCAGCGCCGAACGCGCGGCCTTCGGCAGACGCTCCACGGCCCGCTCCGGCTCGCGTTTGCGGTGGCGCAGGAACTCGCGGAAGCTGAACGGCAGCACCAGCGCCTCCATCGCCCGGCCTCGCATGCTTGTGGCCACCTCGCGGCTCAACAAGCGCGCCGAAGACCCGGAGAAAAACAGTTCCAGCTTTTCGGTATCCAACAACCGCCGCGCGAACGTTTCCCAGCCCGGCACAACCTGAATCTCATCCAGGAAGAAGGCCGCCCGCCGCCCGTCGCGCCACTCGGGGTGCAGCCGAAAATACTCCTCCACCAGCAGATGCAACTGCGCCGCCGTCAATCCCGCCAGCCGCTCATCCTCAAAGTTGAAGTAGAGCAACCCGTCGCGGCCCGTGCCAGCCGCCAGCCGCGCCGCCAGCACCTGCCAGAGAAACGTCGTCTTGCCCGCGCGCCGCGGCCCGATCACCGCCACCGCCTTGCCGGCTACTCCCGGCAACCGCACATCGCGCCGCGTGAACTGCGGCACGGGCGCTGCCAGCGAGTCCACGATTTTCTGTCTGATGAGGTCGCGCATTTGTCCTTTTAATAAGGCTGAATGTCGCAATATATGTCCTTATTAAAAGGACAAGTCAACCACCAAAACGCATCGCATCGGCAACAGGACGCCGCTCCGCAAACACAGGCTTGCTTGTGTTGTGCGCAGGAGTAGAACTCTGCCCAAGCAAACACAGGTTTCCGCATCATGAACGCTCATCTGGTCGCTTTTGGCGCCGCACTGTGGCTGGCGGCGAGTTTTGCAGAAGGACAGACAGGAGTGTCTGTCCTACGTCCCAACATCCTTTGGCTCACCGCCGAGGACATTTGCCCGAACCTCGGCTGCTACGGCGACAAGTATGCCGCCACGCCGAACCTCGACCGGTTCGCCACGCAGGCGGTGCGCTACACGCAGGCGTTCGGCATCACCGGCGTCTGCGCGCCGAACCGCTCGTGCCTCATCACCGGCGTGTTCCCGACGCGGCTCGGCAGCCACGGGATGCGCTCGACCACGACGCTGCCGGCGGCCGTGAAGTGTTTCAGCGAATACCTGCGCGAGGCGGGCTACTACTGCTCCAACAACGCCAAGACCGATTACAACTTCGCCGTGCCGAAGGACGCGTGGGACGAATGCAGCCGCAAGGGACACTGGCGCAACCGCAAGCCGGGCCAGCCGTTCTTTGCCGTGTTCAACCACGAGGTCTGCCACGAGAGCCGGATTCGCGTGCCGGAGCCGCAGTATCAGCAGAACACCGCCCGTCTCACGCCCGCGCAGCGCCACGATCCCGCCAAGGCGCCGGTGCCGCCGTTTCATCCCGACACGCCGGAGGTGCGCCGCGACTGGGCGCGCTACTACGACAACATCACCGCGATGGACTACCAGATCGCCGACAAGCTCAAGGAACTGGAGGACGCCGGCCTCGCCGAGGACACCATCGTCTTCTTCTTCGGCGACAACGGCACGGGCCTGCCGGGCATGAAGAAGTGGATTTGGGAAGGCGGCCTCCACGTGCCGCTGATGGTCCGCTTCCCGAAGAAATGGCAGCACCTCGCCCCCGCCGCGCCCGGCCAGACCACCGACCGCATGGTGAGCTTCGTGGACTTCGCGCCGACCGTGCTGAGCCTCTGCGGCGTGAAGCTCCTGCCGCACCTGCAAGGCACGGCATTCCTCGGCGAGCAGGCCGGCAAACCGCGCGAGTTCATTCACGCCATCCGCGACCGCATGGCCGAGCGGTTCGACATCGTGCGCGTCGTGCGCGACCGGCGCTACCAGTATCACCGCAACTTCATGCCGCACCTGACGTGGTCGCAGTTCGTCAGCTACACCGAGGAAATGCCGACGATGAAGGTCTGGCGACGACTCGCCACCGAAGGCAAACTCACTGGTCCGCCCGCGCGCTACTTTTCGCTGACCAAGCCGGTCGAGGAACTCTACGACAACGAAACCGACGCGCAGCAGATCAACAACCTCGCCGCTAATCCAAAGCATCGCGACAAGCTGGAGCGGCTGCGAACCGAGTGCGTCCGCTGGATGAAGGCCACAGGTGACCTCGGCTTGCTCCCCGAGCACGAGATGCTTGTCCGCGCCGCCGGCAGCACGCCGTGGGAAATCGCGACCGACCCGCGCAAGAACCCTCTGGATGCGTTGCTCGACGCCGCCGGCATCGCCAGCGAAATGAAAGGCGCGAACGCAGCACGGCTCACGGCACTGCTGGGAAATGCCGATGCCGCTATGCGCTGGTGGGGCGCACTGGGCCTCGTCGCGCTCGGCAAAGACGCCAAGCCCGCCGAGTCAGCGCTGCGAAAGGCGCTGGTGGATGATTCCCCATCCGTTCGCATCGCTGCTGCCGAGGCGATTGGCAATCTCGGCGACCACGCCGCCGCGCTGCCAGTGCTGACGAAAGCGCTGGAGCACGACGCACCGCTGGTCCGGCTCGCCGCGATGAACGTCCTCGACCGTTTTGGCCCGAAGGCGCAGCCCGCGTTGCCGGCGATTCGAGCCGCCGGGATGAAACAGAAGGACTTTGTCGCGGATTTCTTCAACCGGATGGTGGAATACCTGCCCGCACAACTGGAAACCGCCAAGCCTTGAAAAGCGGCGGAGGGCCGCCGCAGTCCAAGACGCTGCCGCGTTGGAGAAGCCCCGTCCAAATACGCGCGAGCGTCTTGGACTGCGCCAGCCCCCTGGCGCTCTTCTCCCG
>JACRKA010000357.1 GCA_016219905.1 Verrucomicrobiota bacterium | reverse complement strand
CAAATCAACGGGAAAACTGGGTGTGCGCTCAGCCGATTCAGAAGTATTCACTACCGGTCGCTTCCGGGTAATTGACCACCACAGGAATCTTCTGCTGCGGCTCCACACGCACCCGGTCGAAGTAGCCCACCTGGTTGGTGAAAAGCTCGTAGCTCTCCCCATCCACCTCTACGACGGCCGTTGCCAGCCCGCTGGCTGCGGGAACGGTGTCTGGCGGTGGCGTTGTCGCTTGTGATGGCGACCCCACCGGCTTGTCGCGTCGCTTCACTGGCGAACGCAGTGCTTGGCGATTCGCCGCCAGCCGGGCGGCCCGCAATACTGCAACATCAGGAGTCGCCGTCGCGTCAACTGTGGCGTCCTTGACCGCCGACCCGGCGCTGTCCTTCTCCTGCTTGGCCGTGCTCGCGGGTCGTGTCTGTGGCGTCGTGTGGGACGGAGCGGACGTTGTCGCTGATGGATTATCCGAGTCTGTCCCTGACACCCAATGCCTGCCCATGAACAACGACACAAACACAATCACCAGCACCACAAACAGCAGCCCGATCCAAGCAAGAAGTGTCCATCGGGCAAAACCAAAACGCCCTTGTTTACCATGCCGTCGTAGTCGAATTGTTGTCGATCTTCTCACGGTTGACACTTCTCGCTCCATTCGCGAACAATTAAGAGGCGGGAGTCACCCCACTCCCATCGAGCTATTTGACGTCGATTCGTTTTGGTTCGGCGGCCACACCTGCACGAAAGCAACGCCTTTGAGTTTTGACCTGCTAATCAGTTCGACGAACGCATCGGTGACATAAATCAGGCCACGAACCATCTGAGACAATTTGAAGACGTCGGCGTATCCCAACTTCGAGGCACAAAACACGTGCTCTTGAATCATCAAAACTGCGTTGTTATCGGAAGCCCTGAGCAATCGAGATTTCCTCTCGTCAAGGGCATCCACTAGGCGGGTTACGTTCAGGATCCAGAAGTCCCCTTCATCACATATGAGCGGTAGCAACTCCCCATATTGTTCCAAGTAACGCCCGATCTTGTCACTTGCCGCACGGCTTATGATAAGCATGTCCCCACCCGAACACGCTGGGAAGTCTGATGGTTCCAGCGCACACCCCTGCTCTGTAACTTTAAGGCGCTTCATCTTAACAGGTTGCCACGAGTCGGCTCTAGGCTGTCCAGTAAATCGAAGCCGCTCGACGTCTGCTTGGTTCGCGGGCAAGAGCCACTCGAAGCCCTCGCTATATCTAACCTTGTAAACCTTCGCCGTTTTCATCTCAGGAATCCTCCTGAACGAAGCCCTCGAGCAATACTCGTCAATATGTCAACTGCTTGTTGTCTCGTCGTGGCGGCGCTCAGCGCTTCGTTCACCGCTTGGTAGTAAGCCGAGGTGTGAATCATCGAATGAACGGCAGCTCCGAAGACATTCTGAGCGTATCGGGTCGCAGGTAGAAACACGCCATTCACGGCATCGTTGATACCGATTCCAAAATCCTGAATCATGGGGGTCAACTCCCGATTCTTGACAAGAT
This sequence comes from Verrucomicrobiota bacterium, assembly GCA_016219905.1. Lineage (GTDB taxonomy): Bacteria > Verrucomicrobiota > Verrucomicrobiia > CAIQCK01 > CAIQCK01 > JACRKA01. The sequence goes on along the minus strand of JACRKA010000357.1, from coordinate 15,490 downwards.
GCTCTCATGTGTCAACCGGCACGCGCGGCCAGCGCGCCACTGTCCACCGCCCAGCGGTAGAGTTTGGCGAGGCCGTCGCGCAGACTGAGCGTCGGCCGCCAGCCGAGGGCGCGGATACGGGAGCTGTCAATGAGCTTGCGCGGCATGCCGTCCGGCTTGCTGGTGTCGAACATGATGCGGCCACCGTAACCGGTGACATCCTTGATGATGCCGGCGATCTCGGCGATGGTGTGCTCTTCGCCAGCGCCGATGTTGATTGTGGTCGGCTCCTCGTATTTCTCCATGACGAGGACCAGCGCCTCGGCGAGGTCGTCCACCTCGACGAATTCGCGTTGGACGCGGCCCGTGCCCCAGATGACGACCTCCGGCGCGCCGGCCAGCTTCGCCTCATGGAACCGGCGCATCATGCCGGGGATGACGTGGGAGTGTTGCGGGTGGAAGTTGTCGTTGATGCCGTAGAGGTTGTTCGGCATGGCGGAGATGAACCGGCGGCCGTGCTGGCGGTGGATGTATTCGCAGAGCTTCATGCCGGCGATCTTGGCCAGCGCGTAGCCTTCGTTGGTCGGCTCCAACGGCCCGGTCAGCAGCGCGCTTTCAGGGATCGGCTGCGGCGCCATGCGCGGGTAGATGCACGCGCTGCCGAGGAACAGCAGCTTCTCGACACCGGAGTCGAACGCGGCGCGGATGACGTTGGTCTCGATGACGAGGTTCTCGTAGAGGAAATCGGCTTGTCGGGTGGAGTTGGCGATGATGCCACCGACCTTGGCGGCGGCGAGGACGACGGCCTCGATGCGGTTCTCAACGAAAAAACGGCGCGTCTGCTGCTGGTCGAGCAGGTCCAGTTCGCGATGTGTCCGGAGCAGGAGGTTGCGGCAACTGCGGCGTTCGAGCGCGCGGACGATGGCGGAGCCGACCATGCCGCGATGGCCGGCGACGAAGATGCACGCGTCAGGACGGATGACATTCTTCATGGCAGTGCTCACAGGTTGAAACGGGCGGGGTCAATCTGTTCCTGCTTGAGGTCTTCCGCAACCATGAGGCGGACCAAACCTTTGAAGGTCGTGCGCGGCTTCCAGCCAAGCTTGGCCGCGGCCTTCGACGCGTCGCCGATGAGGAGGTCCACTTCCGTGGGGCGGAAATACTGCGGGTCGGTCTTGACGTAGTCATGCCAGTCCAGCCGCACCAGGCCGAACGCTTCGTCAAGGAACTCGCGGATCGAATGGGTCTCTCCCGTGGCGATGACGTAGTCGTCAGCCGTCGGCTGCTGCAGCATGAGCCACATCGCCTCCACGTAGTCCTTCGCGTAGCCCCAGTCGCGCTTGGCGTCGAGGTTGCCGAGGAACAGTTCCTTCTGCCGCCCGGCGATGATGCGGGCCAGCGCGCGGGTGATCTTGCGGGTCACGAACGTCTCGCCGCGCCGGGGCGATTCGTGGTTGAAGAGGATGCCGTTGGAGGCATGGAGGCCGTAGGCTTCGCGGTAGTTCACCGTGACCCAGTAGGCGAAGACCTTGGCGCAGGCGTAAGGGCTGCGCGGGTAGAACGGCGTGCGTTCGTTCTGCGGGACGGCCTGCACCTTGCCGAACATCTCGGAACTGGACGCCTGGTAGAACCGCGTCTCAATCCCGGACTCCAGGATCGCGTCGAGGATGCGGATGGTGCTCACGCCGGTGGCGTCGGCGGTGTATTCCGGGATGTCGAAGCTGACGCGGACGTGGCTCTGGGCGGCGAGATGATAGACCTCGTCCGGCTTGATGGAGCGCAACAGCTTGTTCATGTTGGTCGCGTCGGTCATGTCCCCGTAGTGGAGGAACAGGCGCGCGCCGCGTTCGTGCCGGTCGCGGTAGATCGGGTCAATGCGGCCGGTGTTGAAGCTGCTGGAGCGCCGGATGATGCCGTGGACCTCGTAGCCTTTCTCCAAGAGCAACTCGGCGAGATAGGAGCCGTCCTGGCCGGTGATGCCTGTGATGAACGCTTTTTTCATGGCGGCAGGTGGGAGACTCAACACGGGCCGCTCCCGGCTGTCAACGTCGAAGAACCGGGACAAACGTTGCCGTCGGGCACACGGGTTAGTCTTGATTGGCGTTTGGCGGGCATCGGTGCTACTGTAGCCCGCGTCGGCGAGAGTTACAGGCTGCCGACTGATGGTTGCAGCGACAAGGCCGCCCAAAGGAGAGTGTGCGCGCCATGAGAGACCAAATCGTGCTGCTTGTGGATCAGGATCCGTCCGTGGCGGAGGCGATTGCCCTGGCTTTGGGCGGGGGAAAGTTCAGCTTCCTTTTCGCGCAGAATTTCCAGGAAGCCATCCGCATCCTCGGCGAGCACGGCGAGGATCTCAGTCTGGTCATCACCGACATCGAGCCGCGCGGTCCCGGCCTGGCCTTGCTCGTGGCCATCAAGACCTATCGTGACGATCTGCCGGTCGTCGTGCTCACCTCGCTGGCGGATCCCAGCATCAACGCCGCAGCGCGCAGCCGCGGCGCCGCCCGGTTGTTGCGGAAGCCGATCAGTTTCACCGAATTGCGCAACGTCGTCCGCGACATCTATGAAGAGGAGGAGCGCCCGGCGGGTCCCAGTGAAGATTCCGCCGGGCGCGGGTTGCCCAAACCCGCTGCGCATGAAGTGCCCGCGGGCAGCTAGCCGTTGACTTCCACTGCCCCAACCGGCAACGATCAGCCGCCTGACCGCCATGGCCGCGTGGACTGCAACAATCCCCCGGAAGCGACTCCGGTTGCAAATCGCAACCGCGCTCTGCTGCATTGCGACCCTCGCCCAAGCCGAACCGCAGGTGGTGCGCGTCGGCCACTTCCCCAACGTCACCCACGCACAGGCCGTCATCGCCCACGGCCTCTCGCGCCAAGGCAAAGGCTGGTTCGAAGAACGCCTCGGTCCCGGCGTGCAGGTCCAGTGGTTCGTCTATAACGCCGGCCCCAGCGCGATGGAGGCCATCTTTGCCCGCTCCCTCGACCTCACCTACGTCGGGCCAAGCCCGGCCATCAACGCCCACCTGAAAGCGCGCGGCGATGAGATCCGCATTGTAGCCGGCGCGTGCAGCGGCGGCGCGGCGCTCGTGGTGCAGCCCGACGGACGCATCAAGACCGGCGCCGACTTCCGCGGCAGGCGCATCGGCACGCCACAGTTTGGCAACACGCAGGACGTGGCCGCCCGCGCGTGGTTGATGGCGCAGGGCTTGCGCATCACGATGACCGGCGGCGACGCGCAGGTCATTCCGACAGCCAACGCCGACCAGCTTCCCCTCTTCCGCAAAGGCGACCTTGACGCGGTCTGGACGGTCGAGCCGTGGGTGAGCCGGCTCGTGCAGGAGGCCAACGGCCGCGCGTTCCTCGAGGAATCCGCGCTCTGGCCGGACACCGGCGGCTGCTACGTCACCACGCACCTGGTCAGCGGCGCGCGGTTCCTGCGCGAGCAGCCCGACCTGCTCCGCCGTTGGATCGCCGCGCACGTCGAGTTGACGCAATGGATCAACGAGCATCCCGCCGAAGCAAAACAAATCCTCAACGCCGAGATCAAAGCCGAGACCACGCGCGAGCTGCCGCCCGCCACCCTCGACAGCGCCTGGGCGCGGCTCACGCTCACTCACGACCCGATTCGCGGGTCGTTGTTGAAGTCGGCCGAGGACGCGCATCGCATCGGATTCCTGCGCGAGAAGCCCGACCTCTCGCGCATCTACGATTTGCGGTTGCTCAACGAGGTCCTGCGTGCGATGAAGTTACCCGAACTCCCGTGACTGCCATCCACGAAGAACTGCGCCCCGCCCCGCCCGTCAAGCTCGTCATTCAGGGCGTCTCCAAGACGTTCGCGACGCGCCACGGGCCGATCCATGCGCTCGACGACATCAGCCTCAGTGTGCGCGAGGGCGAGTTTGTCTGCATGGTCGGGCCGAGCGGCTGCGGCAAGTCCACGCTGCTGAACATCATCGCCGGGCTGGAGACGCCCGACAGCGGCGCCGTGCTCACGGATGGCAAGCCGATCACCGGGCCGGGCCGCGACCGCATGGTGCTGTTCCAGGAACCCGCGTTGTTCCCGTGGCTCGACGTCATGAGCAACCTGATGTTCGCCCTCAAGCTCAAGCCGAACCTCAACAACCAGGCCCGCCGTGAGGTGGCGCTTTACTATCTGGGCCTCGTCGGTCTCGGCAAATTCGCCCACGCCCACATCCACGAACTTTCCGGCGGCATGAAGCAGCGCGTGGCCCTGGCCCGCGCGCTGGCACCCAACCCGCGCGTCCTGCTGATGGACGAGCCGTTTGCCGCGCTCGACGCGATCACGCGCGAGCAACTCTACGACGACATCCAGCGCATCCAGGAGGAACGACCCAAGACCATCATCTTCGTCACCCACAACGTCCGCGAAGCCGCCTGCCTCGGCGACCGGGTGCTGCTGTTCGCGCCGCGGCCGGGCCGCATCGAGGGCGAGTTCCCCGTGCCGCTGCCCCGGCCGCGGGACTTCGGCAGCCTGGAGGTGGCGCGCCACGCGAGCGAGGTCATGCACGCGTTGAAGCACCACCTGAAACCCGAAGGCATGGAGGCCGCCGAATGAAGCGGATGCTGCTTCCCACCCTTCTTTTTGGCGGCTTGGTGGTCGTCTGGGAACTGCTCGTCCGCGCGAACATCTGGTCGCCCGTGATGGTCCCGTCGCCCTTGAGCGTGCTGGAGTATCTGTGGCGGGCCGGGGCCGACGGGACGCTCGGGGCCGCGATGCTCGTAACAGTGCGGCGGCTGCTGCTCGGCTACGTCATCGGCCTGTTGATCGGACTGCCATTGGGTTTCATGACCGCGCGGTTCAACGTCTGCAAGGACACGCTCGGCGTCGTGGCGCTCGGCCTCCAGACGTTGCCGAGCGTCTGCTGGGTGCCGCTGGCCTTGCTGTGGTTCGGGCAGACCGAGGCGGCGACGCTCTTCGTCGTCATCATGGGCACCGTCTGGTCGGCGTTGATCGCCACCGACCACGGCGTGCGCACCATCCCGCCCATCTACGTCCGCGCGGCGATGACGATGGGTTCGCGGCGGCTGCACACGTGGGTGAAGGTGATCCTGCCCGCGTCGCTGCCGTTCATTGTCAGCGGCATGAAGCAGGGCTGGGCGTTCGCGTGGCGTTCGCTGATGGCGGCGGAGATTTACGTGACCATCCTGACCGGCTTCGGCCTGGGCCAGTTGCTCCACTACGGCCGCGAACTGCACGCGATGGACCAGGTGCTGGGCGTCATGCTCATCATCATCCTCATCGGCCTGCTGGCGGACAGGATTCTGTTTTCGCCGTGCGAGCGCGCCGTGTATCGCCGCTGGGGCACGGCGAAGTAGCGGGGACAACGCGCGAATCTCTCTCTTGGCGGGACGCCGGCCAAGCTGTTAAGGTCAGCGGCTGTCAGCGACCCGGTTACGTGACAACAATCCGCACGCATGAGCACGACTGCTGAAACGCCCCATCACAAATTGAAGCTGCTGCTGATCGAGGACAACGACGCCGACGCGCGGCTGGTCCATGAAATCGTCCTGGCCCGCGCCGCGGGCACGTTCGAGGTGGAGCGGGTTTCCCGGCTGAAGGAGGGCTTGGAGCGGCTGGGGCTCGGGGGCATTGACGCGGTGGTGCTGGACCTGGGCCTGCCCGACAGCCATGGCGTGGAAAGCGTCTCGAAGCTGCACGCGCAAGCACCGAACGTGTCCATCGTGGTGCTCTCCGGCACGGACGACGAGGCGCTCGCGGTGGACGCCTTGCACCGCGGCGCGCAGGACTATCTGGTCAAGGGCCAGGTCAGCGCGGTGGTGTTCGTCCACTCGGTGCGTTACGCGGTGGAGCGGCAGCGGATGGAGGAGGCGCTGGCCCACGAGCGCGACCTGCTGGCGGCGCTCCTGGACAAAATCCCGGACCGGATTTACTTCAAGGATCGCAAGAGCCGTTTTGTCCGGATCGGCCGGGCGGTGGCGGCGCAGTTCGGCTTGACCGATCCCGCGCAAGCCGCCGGCAAGACGGATTTTGATTTCTTCACGGCGGAGCACGCGCAGCCGGCGTTCGACGACGAGCAGCAGATCATGCGCAGCGGCGAGCCGCTGGTCGGCAAGGTGGAGAAGGAGACGCTGTCGGACGGCAGCGTGACGTGGGCGCTGACGACGAAGATGCCCTTGCGGGACCATCACGGCCGGATCATCGGCACGTTTGGCATCTCGAAGGACATGACCGACCTGCACACGGTGGAAGAGGCGCTGGCCACCGAGCGCAACCTGTTGCGCAGCCTCCTCGATAACCTGCCGGACCTCGTCTATATCAAGGACACCGAGAGCCGCTACCTGCTCAACAACAGCGCGCACCTTGCGTTCCTCGGCGCGCCTGACCAGCAGGCGGTCACGGGCAAGACCGCCGCGGATTTCCTCGACCTGCCGGTGGCCACCAAGGCCCACACCGACGACCGCCGCGTGTTCCAGACCGGCCAGCCGCTGATCAACCACGAGGAGGTCTCGATGGATTACACCGGCCGGCAGTATTGGCTGCTCACGACGCGGGTGCCGTTGCGGGACAGCGACGGCCGCGTCACGGGGCTGGTGGGCATCAGCCGCGACATCACGCGCCGCAAACAGGCCGAGGAGAACGCCGCCCGTTACGCCCGGCTGCTGCGCGACAAGAACGCGGAGATGGAGGGCGAGTTGAACCTGGCGCGCGAGGTCCAGGTGGCCTTCCTGCCGCAACGCTATCCGACCTTCCCGCGCAACGCCGATGCCGATGAGAGCGCGCTGAAGTTTGTCCACCGCTACCTGCCGGCGGGGATGCTCGGCGGGGATTTCTTCGATGTGCGGGCGCTGAGCGACTCGCGCGTGGGCGTGCTGGTCTGCGACGTGATGGGCCACGGCGTGCGCGCGGCGCTGGAGATGGCGATTCTGCGGGCGTTGGTGGAGGAACTCTCGCCTCATGCCGGCGAGCCGTCGCGTTTCCTGGAGGCGATGAACCACGAGCTGTGGTCCATCCTGCGCCACCGCGAGGCGGCGTCGTTTGCCACGGCGTTCTATCTCGTCGCGGACGTCGCCACGGGCCGGATCTGCTGCGCCAACGCGGGCCACCCCGGGCCGCTGCGCGTGCGGCGCGGCCCGGGCCGGGATTTCCAGGTGCAGACCGCTGCGTGCGCGACGGGGCCGGCCCTGGGTTTGCTGGCGGACTCGACCTACGGGCAGTCCGACCACGACCTGGCCCCGGGCGATCTCATCCTGCTCTTCACAGACGGTCTCTACGAGATTGAGAATGCCGGCGGCGAGAGTTTCGGCCGTGAGCGGTTGCTGGCCGCAGTCCAGCGGCGCGCGCAACTGGCGCCCGCCGCACTCTGCGACGAATTGCTCGTTGAAATTCAGCAGTTCGCAGGCAGCCGCGAGTTCCCCGATGACGTGTGCGTGGTCGGCATGGAGGTCGCGCGGTTGCTGGCGGACGCCGCCAAGCCCAAGTAGTGAGCCGGCCGCCGGGCCATTGCAGCCTTAACCTCGCTTTGTTATCATTTTTCGCGTGAGCACCCTGAGACAATCGTTCTGTTGGGCGGAGGAGTTGAGCCTGCCCCGCGCGGCGGTGCGGATCATCTTTCTGCTGCCGCTGGCGATCTTCCTCGCGGCGCACGCGATGATGTTCGCTTGTCCGGACCTTTTCTGGTCGCTGACGCGCAAGGCCCACTGGTTCGGTTCGACGCAGGTGCTGGAAGACACGGCGGACCTGACGCCGGAGGAGCGGGTGCATTTCGAGAAGAACGCCTACCGCTACTGCGATAACCTCGGCCCCAACCACGTCGCGAAGATCGCCGTCGAGGTCCTCACCGCGGTCGTCGCGTTCCAGATTTTTCGCCACGCCCGGCGGCGCGGCAGGCCGGGGCTGGCGGCGCTCTACCTGGTGGTGGCCCTCGGCGCGTCGGGGGTGGCTGCCGAAGAAGCCCGCTGGGGCGAAAGCTTCGGGCTGCGGCTGTTTCCGGAAGATTTCGCGCGGCGGGTGAAACGCACCAACCTCCAGGCCGAGTTGACGCTCCACAACCAGCCGCGCATCCAGAAACGGATCAAGGACGCCATGAACGTCCTCGCCCTCTACGGCCTCGCCGGTTCGCTTCTTGTGGCGCGCCGGCGCCGCGCGTGGCTCCAGGACCGCGCGTTCTATTTCTTCATACCGCACCCGGTCCTCGCGCCGGGCTTCGCGGTCGTGCTGCTCTACTCTCTGGAGCGGCTGGTTTACAAACTGGCCACAGGCGACCGCATCCCGCCGATCTGGTCTTCGATGCAGGAGCCGGCCGAACTCGTCGCCGTGCTGACATTGCTGGTCTTCTGCTGGCTGGTGCTGCGCGCGGTCAAACGCTGGCCGGCTGTCGCCCATGCAGGCTAAACTCGCGTTCCTGCTCGCCGTCTGCGCCGCGTCCTTCTTCATCGGCCTCGGCGCCGACGGCATCACCCGCTCGCAGGAAGGGCGCGTGTTGGAAACTGCGCGCGAGATGCGCGACAGCGGCGACTATCTTCTTCCCCGGCTCATCGGCCAGCCGCGCTTCGAGAAACCTCCCCTGCTCTACTGGATCACCGCCGCCGGCTATGCCCTCACCGGCCGTGTCAATGAACTTGCCGGCCGCGTCCCCGTCGCGATCTTCGGCATCGCCTGCGTCCTCGCGCTTTTCGCGCTCGGCCGGCGTCACCTCGGCGAGCGCGCCGGTTTCTTTGCCGCGCTGGCGCTCGCCACCGGCCCGTTGTTCGTCCAGCACGCGCGCCTCGCCGAAACCGACGTGCCGCAGGCGTTTTTTGTCACCCTCGCAGTGCTCGCGTTCCTTGGAGAACGGCCGTTGCTCGCATGGCTCATCATGGCGGTCGGCTTCCTCAACAAAGGCCCTGGCACCCTCGTCATCCCCCTCGTCACACTGGCGGCCTGGCGCGTCTGGTCACGCGAGCCGCGTGTGCTCCTGCGCGACTGCCACTGGTGGTTCGTCCTCGTCAGTCTCGCGCTCGCTCTAAGCTGGCACTTCGCCGTCCTCTGGACGCAGCACGAGTCGCTGGGCGTGTTCACGACCGAGTTGGGCCGTCTCGCCCTCAAAGCCGACGAACGCCACGACGAGGGGTATCTCTATTACTTCCGCGAAATCCTCAACTTCGCGCCGTGGATCATCGTCGCCGTCGCCGGCATCCCGTTCGCCTTCCGCCAACTGCGCCGCCCGACCGGCGACGGTGCGCGCGGGCTGCGCTTCGCGCTGGCGTGGTTCCTCATAACATTCCTCATCCTGATGGCGACACGGAACAAGCAGCGCCATTACCTGGTCGTGCTGCTGCCGTCCTGCGCGCTGCTGGCGGGCTGGGCGCTGGACCGCCTCGCCGCGTGGCGCGCCTGGATCGCGCCTGCCATCGTTGCAGCGGCCATCGCGCTCGCCGCCGGCAACATCTGGAAATGCGCCGTGCGCGACCCGCAACGGTCGGAGGATGTCGTGATGCGCGACTTTGTCCGGCGCGTCGCCGCGTCGCTTCGCCCTGACGACGAATTCATCTTCCTGGACTCGACCGCCTACGGTCGCAACCGCATCGCGTTGGCCTTCTACACACAGCGCGTGTTCTCCACCGTGACCGAGCGTGCGCTGCGCGAGCGCCTCGCGGCCAACACACCTCTCGCCGTCGTCACCACGGCCGGCCCGCTGCCCGTGCCGCTCAAGCAATTGGAGCGCGCCAAAGTCGGCCGATTGACGTGGACCTTCTGGAAGAATCGTTGACCCGCGCGCCTCTGCGCGGCTGGCTGCCACTCACGCCGTCTCAGGTGCCCCGCTCGGTGACGATGACGTTATCCTCGCCCAGCACCACCACGCGCGGCTTCCAGCTCTTGGCGTATTGCATCTCCACCTCGATGAAACTCATGATGGTGAGCAGGTCGCCGGGCTTGCCGAGGTGGGCCGTCGCGCCATTGAGGATGATCTCGCGCTTGCCGCGCGCGCCGGGGATGGCGTAGGTCTCGAACCGCGCGCCGTTGGCCATGTTGCTCGCCAGGATGCGCTCGTAAGGCAACAAGCCGGCTTTCTCCATCAGGTCCTGGTCAATGGCAAGGCTGCCTTCGTAGTTCACGCTCGATCCGGTGACGACCGCGCGGTGCAGCTTGGATTTCAGCATCGTCAGAAACATGGCGGGAAACTGTGGAGCGTCGGCAGACGCTTTTCAATCAGAATGTCCCGACCGGCGCCCGGTCACTTTCACTTCAAAGCCTTGCGCTTCGCCGCCCTCCGGGCGCGGGCCGACTTGCGGCTCGGCCGTTTCGGGCGCGGCCGCAGGAGATCAACCAGTGTCTCGCCGATGACTGCGGGCGTGTCAGCGACAGCGATCCCAGCGGCGCGCAATGCAGCGATCTTCGCCGCTGCGGTGCCTTTGCCACCGCTGATGACCGCGCCCGCGTGGCCCATCCGGCGGCCCGGAGGCGCGGTCGCCCCCGCGATGAACGCCGCCACCGGCTTCTTGCAGTGCTTCTTGATCCACTCGGCCGCTTCCTCCTCCGCCGCGCCGCCGATTTCGCCGATGAGGATGATCGCCTCGGTGCCGGGGTCGTCGTTGAACAGTTTGATGACATCAAGATGCGACATGCCGGGGACCGGGTCGCCGCCGATGCCGATGCAGGTGCTCTGGCCAACGTCGCGCACGGTAAGCTGCCAGACCGCCTCGTAGGTCAACGTGCCGCTGCGGCTGACCACGCCGACGTTGCCGGGCTTGTGGATGTAGCCGGGCATGATCCCGATCTTGCACTCGCCCGGCGTGATGATGCCGGGACAGTTCGGACCGATGAGCCGCACGCCGTCGTAGCCGCCCAGCACGCGTTTGACCTTCACCATGTCCACGACCGGGATGCCCTCGGTGATGCAGACGATCAGCTTGATGCCCGCGTCAGCCGCTTCGAGAATCGCGTCGGCCGCGAACGCCGCCGGCACGAAGATACAGCTCGCGTTCGCGCCGGCCTGCTGCACAGCCTCGGCGCACGTGTCGAAGACCGGCACTTTCGCGCCATCAAGGTCCACCTCGCCCGCTTTGCCGGGCGTGACGCCGCCGACAACCTTGCTGCCGTATTTCAGGCACTGGGTCGCGTGAAACTTGCCGGCCGAGCCGGTGATGCCCTGGAAGATGACGCGCGTGTTCTTGTCAACGAGGATGCTCATGGGGAGTGATGCGTGAAACGTAAAACGTGAAACGTGATCAGTGACTGGTTGCCGCCTTCACAACCTTTTCCGCCGCGTCGGCCATCGTCGTGGCGGTGATGATGGGCAGGCCGCTTTCCTCCAGCATCTTCTTGCCCTGCTCCACGTTGGTGCCTTCGAGCCGCACCACCAGCGGGACGGGAATCTGGACCGATTTGGCCGCCGTGATGATGCCCTCGGCGATGACGTCGCAACGCATGATGCCGCCAAAGATGTTCACCAACAGCGCCTTCACGTTCTTGTCGCTGCACAGCAGCTTGAACGCCGCCGTCACCTGCTCCGCGTCGGCGCCGCCGCCCACGTCGAGGAAATTGGCCGGGCTGCCGCCGTAGTGCTTGATGATGTCCATCGTCGCCATCGCCAGGCCCGCGCCGTTGACCATGCAGCCGATGGAACCGTCCAGCCCGATGTAGTTCAACTCGTGCTTGCTCGCCTCGACCTCGCGCGGGTCTTCCTCATTCGTGTCGCGCATCGCGGCGAGGTCCGGATGACGAAACAACCCGTTGTCGTCGAAATTCACCTTCGCGTCCATCGCCAGCAGGTAAGGTTTGCCGTCGGCATGGCGCGCCACGCAGAGCGGGTTCACCTCGATCAGCGAGCAGTCGCACTCCCAGAACAGCCGGTAGGCGTTGAGCATGAGTTTCACGCCGGGGTTGGCCAGTTCGTTCGGCAATCCGAGCGCCTTGCAAAGCTTGCGCGCCTGAAAAGCCTGCATGCCGACCGCCGGGTCAATGACCTCTTTCAAAATCTTCTCCGGCGTCTTCGCGGCGACGGCCTCGATGTCCATGCCGCCCTCGGTGCTCGCGATGACCACCGGTCGCGACACCGCACGGTCTATCAGGATGGCGAAATACAGCTCGCGGTCGGCCCGCACGAGGTCATTGATCAACACGCTGTGCACCACGCGCCCCTGCGGCCCCGTCTGGTGCGTCACCAGCGTCTTGCCGATCAACTCCCGCGCCGCCGCCGCGCACTCCTCGCGCGTCTTGGCGAACTTGATGCCGCCCGCCTTGCCGCGCCCGCCGGCGTGAATCTGCGCCTTCACCGCCACCTCGACCGGCTTGCCGAAACTGGCCGCCACCTCGTCGAAGCGCGCCGCCGCCTCATCGGCCGTCCACGCCACGCCGCCGCGCTGGACCGGCAGGCCGAATTTGTGAAACAGCTCCTTCGCCTGATACTCGTGAATATTCATTGCGTTGCAGAACAAGTGATGACCCCGTTAAACGGCGCGAAAGGTGCGCGATGCGCCGCTGCCGCGCAAGCAGGAAAACGCACCTATTCGTAACCGCAAGCCTGCCTTTCTTCGCCGCTACCGCTGGTGTAGATTCCGCCGCCACAAGGAGACCGTGATGAAACACACGTTGACGATTGGCGAATACCTCATCCAGCAGCTCCACGCCCGCGGCGTGCGGCACGTGTTCGGCGTGCCGGGCGATTACGTGCTCGGCTTCTACGACATGCTGCTGCGCAGCCCGCTCAAGACTATCAACACCTGCGATGAACAGGGCGCGGGCTTCGCGGCCGACGCTTACGCCCGCGTGCGCGGCCTCGGCGCGGTCTGCATCACCTACTGCGTCGGCGGCCTGAAGGTCGCCAACACCACCGCCGAGGCGTTCGCGGAGAAATCCGCCGTCGTCGTCATCAGCGGCGCGCCAGGCATGAAGGAGCGAGAGAAGAATCCCTTGCTCCACCACAAGGTCCGCGAGTTCGACACACAGAAGAAAGTCTTCGACCAGATCACCATCGCCTCGACCGTGCTGAGCGACGCGCAGACCGCGTTTGCCGAGATTGACCGCGTGTTGCACGCCGCCACGCGCTACAAGCGGCCCGTCTATATCGAGCTGCCGCGCGACATGGTGGCCGTGCCCGGCATCCCGCACCACGAGCCGGCGGAGATCCATGAAGAAAGCGAGCCGCGCGTGCTGCGCACAGCCGTCGCCGAGGCCGCCGCCTTCATCAACGCCGCGCGTCAGCCGGTCATCCTCGCCGACGTGGAGGTCCACCGGTTCGCCCTGCAAAACGACCTCGTCCGGCTCGCCTCGCGCACGAACATCCCCGTCGCCGCGACCATCCTGGGCAAGTCCGTCATCAGCGAGCAGCACCCGTTCTACCTCGGCGTCTATGAGGGCGCGATGGGCCGCGAGGACGTGCGCCGCTACGTCGAGAGCAGCGACTGCGTCATCATGCTCGGCACGTTCATGACCGACATCAACCTCGGCATCTACACCGCGCGGCTCGACCCAGCCCGTTCCATCTACGCCACCAGCGAGAAGCTCGCCATCGGCTACCACAACTTCGAGGGCGTCCGGTTCAAGGACTTCGTCCGCGGCCTGCTCCGCGCCAAACTCCGCCGACGCACCCTCGGTCGCATCCCGCATCCGCAGCCGCCCGCGCGGTTCGTCCCGCGCCGCGGCGACGCGAAGCTGACCGTGACGCGCCTGTTCCAGCGGCTCAATGCCTTCCTCAGCGACAACACCTGCGTCGTGGCCGATGTCGGCGACGCGCTCTTTGCCTCGACCGACCTGTTCATCCATCACAAGACAGAGTTCATCAGCCCGGCCTACTACACCTCGATGGGCTTCGCCGTGCCGGCCAGCCTGGGCGCGCAGCTTGCCGACCCGAAACTGCGCCCGCTCGTCATCGTCGGCGACGGCGCGTTCCAGATGACCGGCATGGAACTGTCCACCGTGGCGCGCTTCGGCCTCAACCCCATCGTCATTGTCTTGAACAACCGCGGCTACGGCACCGAGCGCCACATGCAGGACGGCCCTTACAACGACATCCTCCCGTGGGAATATCACCGCATCCCCGAAGTCCTCGGCGCGGGCCGGGGCTTTGTCGTGGACACCGAGGAGCAACTCGACGCCGCGCTCAACGACGCCGCTCGACACACCCGGAGCTTCTGCCTCCTCGACGTGCATCTGGAGCCGCTCGACCGTTCCGCCGCCCTGCACCGCCTCGCCCAGCGGCTGGCGAAGAAACTGTAGTAGAACGCGTGAGCGTTCCGCCGTCCATCGGAAGCCTCACGGCGTCGGCGCGCGACTTTGGTCTTGCGGCGTGAGCCACGTTGTGGCAGAAGATATCACCATAGCTGGGAAAAAAGGGACGAACAGGAATCGTGGTGTTTGGCTAGTCTTTCCACACCTGTTTTGGGCTGTTGCGAAGTGACTGGTTGGAACTGATCAACGTCGCAAACTGGACTCGATGCCAATGAACGCGAAATCGTCCGTCAAGACCTTCCTGTGGGCCGTTGCCGTGGCCCTTTTGACCGGCTCGGGCGTCTTCCTGGCCAAACCGCTCGGTCAAGCGACCATCACCAGCATCACCAGCGATGTGCGCTGCGAGAACGCCGCCGCGGGCCAGCACACTGCCAGGCTCAATGAGTCCCTCCGCGACGGTGACCTCCTGCGCACCGGCCCCAAGTCGCAGGTGGAGATACGATTCGCCGACCGCACTGTCGTGCGGCTGGGTTCGGACACCGTGTTCACTTTCGATTCCACGGCGTGCATGCTAGAGATCAAACGCGGTCTCCTGCTCTTCGACCTCGCCAAGGACTCTGCCGGCGCCCGCGTCATTACCCCCGCAGGCTTGGTGACTGCCACAACAACGGGTGCGGGCTTCGTGTCGCACCGCAGCCCGCTCAAGGTGATTTCCCTCTCCGGTATCCTTCGCGTGACGGGAAGGAACGGGACACTGCTCGCGTCCGTCGGTCCGGGCCAGATGTTCATTGAAGGCACCACTCCCCGTCCGATGGATGTTGACTTGAGCAAGATGACCGGAAGCCTGTTGCGGCCGGGATTGCTCAACAACCAGATCGCCCATTCCCACGCAATCCACAGCCAACAACGCGCTCTTGCCGCGGGTCGCTTGGAACAAGCGGCGATTCAGGTTAGCAATGGGGCCAGTCTGGTGGCAGTGCTGCCCGCGCCTGCGAAAGCCCCCATAGCGGCTCATTTCGCGCCTGGCGTCCAGCAACTTGAAGGCATGCGCAAGGCAGGGAAACCACTCGGACCGATCGCGCTGACGCCTGCAGCGCCCCCGACCTCGCCGGGTGGTGTCGGCGCCCATGTCGGAGGAATGACCCTCACATCTGCCGGCATGTCAATAGGCGGAGGTTCCGGATCGTCCGCTAGCTTGATGGCTGTCGGTCCCACTCTGCCTTCTGCCGGCGGCATGCTCAGTGTTGTTCCGAGCGGCGCTTTGACCATTCCCTCCATCGCGCCACCCGCGGGCGGCAGTCTCACTTTTGTTCCGGGTGCCGTCTTGACCCGGCCGCCCACTGGCGGCGCTACTGTGGGGACAGGCATCGCGGGCACT
>JACRKA010000356.1 GCA_016219905.1 Verrucomicrobiota bacterium | reverse complement strand
GCATTCCGATGAAGCCCGATCCGCCGCCGGCGCTGGACGGGCAACTGGAGGACTGGAGCAACGTCCCCGGCGCGCTGCTGCTCAACCGTCGTGAGCAGGCGACGTGGGGCGGCGGTGCATGGAAATCTGCGAGCGATCTCAGCGCGAAAGTCTGGCTCGCGTGGCGGCAGGACATGCTCTACCTCGCTGCCGACGTCACCGATGACAAAATCCGCCAGACCGAGCGCGGCGCGGGCATTTGGAAAGGCGACAGCATCCAACTCCTGCTCGACGTCGCGCCGGACGAGGAAACCGCGCGCGGCCACTTCGGCAAAGGCCAGTTCCAGATCGCGTTCAGTCCGGGAAATTTCCAGCGCACGGGCTATTCGCTGAACGATTGCCCGCCCGAAGCCTACTGTTTCAGGCCGGAGGGCTTCGTGCTGAAGGGCGCGCTCGTCGCTGCGCAGCAAACCGAGCGCGGCTACACGCTGGAGGCCGCGATTCCCTGGCCGCTGCTCGGCGTCAGGCAGCCCGCTGCGGGGATGCCGGTGAGTTTTGAGATTGCTGTCTTCGATTCGGACGGCACCGAAGCGAGGTCGGAGAAGCTGCTCAGCTTCTCCACCCAACCGTGGAACCACTCGCGCCCGCGCTTGAACCGCGCCGCGCTCGCCGGCTCCGATGGCAAAGCGCCCGCCGTCGTGCGTGGCACGCCGGTGTTCGAGACGCTGACGCTCAAGCCCGGCGAGAAACAGACGTTCAAATTCTCCAGCGCGAAACCGCCCGCGGGCAAGGACGCGGTGATTTCGCTGAAGGCGCGACTCGATCATCCGAAAGTCGCCGGCTTCAACTACGCGCTGCGATTGACGCTCAACGGCACGGCGCTCGACGGCAGGCGGCTGCTCAACAAACCGTTGAAAGGCAAAGGCGCTGACGGCCGCATCCACTCGCTCGTGTCGGGCGAAAGCTTCGCCACCTATTTCACGCCGGATTTCACCGCCGCCGACCGGTCGCAATATGGCATCCGCGACGTGAAGACGGGCGAGTTTGAGCTGCGCGTGACGGACCTGCTGCGCGAGGGCGACAATGAACTGGTGATCGCCAACGTCGCGTTGCCGGGTGCCACGCGGGTGCTCATGGCGGCCGGGGGCAAACTGGCGTTCGCCGCGCCGCCGCCACCGCCAAAGCCGAAGGCCGGCCCGCCGAAAGGCGCGATTCCCGCTTGCGCGCCGGTGAAGGAACCGAAGACCGCCTGCGACGCGCGCGAACTGCCGGATGCGAAGCTGACGATCGAAGTCAGCGGCGAGAAGTTCAGCATCGAGAGCCGCTTCTCGACGCCCGCGGGAAAGTGGGAGCGCGGGTCGAACCCGTTCTTCGAGCACTCGCGCCGTGTCGAGCGCAAAGCCGAGGCCATCGTCGTCCGCGACACGTTCAAGAACCTCACCGCCGAAAATCTGCCGCTGATGCAGCGGCACGAAGCGACATGGATGGTGGGGCGAGACTCCGGCGAGCCTCCTTCTTCCAACATCGCGTCTTCTGCCAAAAAGAGGCTCGACGGAGTCTCGCCCCACCCCGAGGTTGCATCCCCGCGCAAGAAAATCTGGCTCGCCGGGATTTCGCCGGCCGGGCTTATCGGCACGTCTTCCGCGCCGGAAAACCCGACGACCTTCGGCGTGACAGAGAAGAGCGGTCTCGGCCTGCTGCCGCTGAACGACGAGTTCCAGGTCCACGTCTCCAACTACGCCGCGGACGGCGCGCTAGGACTCGCAGACAACCAGTTCGTCCTCCAGCCCGGCAAGAGCTACACGGCGGAATGGGCCATCGTGCCGGTGGCGCAGCCGGACAACTTCGACTTCATCAACGCCGCGCGCCGGCTGCTCGACGCGAACTTTACAATCCCGTATTGCTACGCCTTCCTGCGCGGCGGGCCGCACACCGAGAAGTGGTCAGATGAACAGTTCGCCAACTTCATCAAGCTCAAGTCCGCGAACCTGATGTGCGACAGCATCATGTATCCGACGTGGCACGGCCACTACACGCACGGCACGCCGTTCCAGCTCGTGTCGCACGACTCCTACAAACGCTACGTCGAGCGCATCCGCCGGCTCGTGCCCGATGCCAAGAGTTGCATCTATTTCCACTGCTTCATAGACACCCTCGAAGACGCGCCGGAGAAATATCCCGACGCGCGCGTGTTGCGCAGCGACGGCACGCAGGCCGACTACGGCAAGGCGGCGGACAGGATTTTCTTCCCGACGGAGCGCAACGGGTTTGGCCGCGCAATGAGGCGCAACGTGGAGATCATCCTCGACGACATCAAGGCCGACGGCGTGTATTGGGATGAGCTGGAATACAGCGCCTACGCTTATCACTACGGCGAGCCGTGGGACGGCTGTTCGGCCGACATTGACGCGAAGACGATGAAAATCCGGCGGCTGAAATCCTCCGTCACGCTCCTCTCGCAGCCGTGGCGCGTCGCGCTCATCAAGGAGATCATGGCGCGCGGGCCGTTCATCGCCAACGGCCAGCCGCACACGCGCACCGTGGCGCGGCTGAAGTTCCCGCGCTTCTGCGAGACCGGCAGCATCAGCAACTGCGCGCGCGCCCAGCTCCACTCGCCTATCGCCCTCGGCGACCATCTCACCGAGCGCAGCGAGGAGGACGCCTATCGCAACATGGTCGCCGCGCTCGACTACGGCTGCGTCTCGCACTGGTATAGCGACCTGCAAGTCATGCCGACGTTCGAGACGATCACAAAGTTCATGTATCCGATCACGCCGCTGGAATTACACGAGGGCTACATCATCGCCAAGGAGCGCATCCTGACCAATTGCAGCGGCCTCTTCGGTTGGGACGACGTCTCCAGACATGAGGTCCACATCTTTGACGACACCGGCCGCGAAGTGCCGGGCTTCAAAGCACCGACCGTCGAGCGCGACGGCGCGATGTTCACCGAGCTCCGCATCGCCGAAGGCTGGAGCGCGGCGATTGTGAGGAGATAAATCATGAAAGCGATCCAACTTGTCAGTTTCCTTCTTTGTATTCTGGTGATTAGTCCGTTGGCCGCCAACACACCCGACGGATGGACCCCCGTGTCGCCCCGCGACGAGATCAAGCCGCAATTTGCGTTCAAAGCGACAGGCGGCGCGGACGGTCAGGGCGCGTTCGTCATCCGCACTGATCGCCGCGAGGCGCTCGCCGGCTGCTGGACGAAAACTTTTCCCGTCGTTGGCGGCAAGCATTACCGCTTCGAGGCGTTCTTTCGCGCCGTCAACGTCGCCGTGCCGCGGCGTAGCATTGTCGTGCGCTTGATGTGGCAGGATGCTGCTGGGCACCAGGTTCCAAGCGACGAGCCGGTGGTGAGCGGCTATCTCATCAGCAAGAGCAAGCCGATGGCTTCCGCCGAGTTTCCCACGTCGAAGACAGCCCGCGCCGACGGCTGGACCGAAGTCTCCGATACCTACCTAACGCCGTCTCTCGCGACGCAGGCAAGAGTCGAGCTGCACTTGCAGTGGGCGGCGCAAGCCGAGGTGCAGTGGAGCAAAATCTCGCTCATCGAAACGGCTCCGCTTCCGCCGCGCATCGTGCGGTTGGCGACCGCGCACTTCGTGCCACGCGGCGGCAAAACACCGGAAGGCAACTGCCGGCTCTTTGCGCCGCTATTGGCGGAGGCCGCGCGACAAAAGGCGGACCTCGTCGTGCTTGGCGAAATCGCGCCCTCCGCGAATCTCGGCAAGAGAAGCGAGGAGGTTGCCGAGCCGGTGCCGGGTCCCTCCACGGAGTATTTCGGCGCGCTGGCCCGGCAGCACAACTTCTACATTGTCTTCAGCCTCGACGAACGCGTCGGCCATTTGATCTACAACGCGGCGGTGCTCATCGGTCCCGACGGCCGGATCGTGGGCAAGTATCGCAAGACTTGCCTGCCGCGCGAAGAGGTCGAGGCCGGCGTCGCGCCCGGCAGCGATTACCCGGTGTTCGAGACGCGGTTCGGCAAGGTGGGCATGATGGTGTGTTACGACGGTTTCTTCCCGGAGCCGGCGCGCGAGTTGGCCAAGCGCGGCGCAGAGGTGATCGCGTGGCCGGTGTGGGGCTGCAATCCGCTGCTGGCCCGCGCTCGCGCGTGCGAGAACAACGTCTATCTCGTCAGCAGCACCTACGAGGACGAGTCGCGGAACTGGATGATCTCCGCCGTGTTCGACCGCAGCGGCGAGCCGATCGCGCAGGCCAAGGAGTGGGGCACGGTGGCGGTGGCCGAGGTGGATCTGAACAAGCGGACGATGTGGAACTTCCTCGGCGACTTCGGCGCAAGAGTGCCCCGTCACCGGCCGGTCGCTGACAGCCGGCAGAAGTAAGAACAGCATCATGTCACCGAAGGC
Organism: Verrucomicrobiota bacterium; assembly: GCA_016219905.1. Taxonomy (GTDB): domain Bacteria; phylum Verrucomicrobiota; class Verrucomicrobiia; order CAIQCK01; family CAIQCK01; genus JACRKA01. The sequence continues at coordinate 1,074 of JACRKA010000356.1, read as the reverse complement.
ATTCAGCAAAAACGACCTGGCATCGCTGAAGGCTGGAGCGCGGCGATTGTGAGAGGACGGAAACAATGAACCTGACCCTTCATTCAAAGTCGTGTTCAAACACATGATGCCAAACATCCAGGCAGGCCGGAGTTGTCTTGCAGCGCGGTGATCCATCGCCGCAGCCCCGTCGGCTTGCCTGTTCCGGCGGCGCTCGGCAAGCAATCCGAGGCGGAAAAACCGAATCGCCTCTTGCAGGAGCGCGCCTGGGATGCCGTCTCCAAGCACCCGCTCAGCGACGTGAAGTAGCTGCTGGCCGAAGCGCTGGTTTCTGCTATGATGCGCTCGACGTTCGAGTCGGCCATGAGAAAACGTCGCACCGGCACCCTGGAGCGCTCAGCCCGGAGGCGAGGAGGGCCGGTCCTGAGTGATTGGCGTCCCGCCACGGTCATGGCGAGCGTGGCGCTCTTTGTGTGCGCATTGCTGAACTGCGAAGCAGTGGCAGCCCAGGACGGCTGGCCGTTCAGGATCGAGATTGAGAAAGGCGTCCCCAGCATCCGTTCCTTCCCGCGATCCCTGTCCGCCAAGGTGGGATGGAGATACCCGTGCCCGCTTGAGGTGACGAACAAGGATGCGGCGCCTCGCACGCTCGCCCTGCGGGCGGACGGGCGCGACGTGTTGACCGCCCTGCACGATCCGATCACCCTTTCGCCCGGCCAGCGCGCGACGAGCACGTTCCTGCTGCAAACACTCAATCCTTTCGAACACGCGCTGACCCTGACCGCGTCGTGCGGCACGGCGAGCGCGACGGCGCGCATCAACGTGGCGCCGAGTCTGGACTGGGGCGGCGTGAGCTTCGGCACGCTGGATCACTTCAATATCGAAGGTCCCATCGCCGAACTGGCCCAGCCGCCGGGCCAGCCGGCAAAGCAGGCCGGCAAGGGATGGAAAGGATCGCCCGAACACATGGCGCGGCTGGCCACGGCGCCGGGGCCGGAGATGGGCGCGCGCATCCTGACCGACATGCGCCTGCTCCAGGACCTCGGCTGTCAGGTCTATCGCACTGACGTTTCATGGTCCATCGTCGAGGCCGCT
>JACRKA010000354.1 GCA_016219905.1 Verrucomicrobiota bacterium | reverse complement strand
CTTCGTATCGCGGTCGAGGCCGACGGTGATGTCGGCACAGACGCGATCACCGTCATCGAGGACGACCTGCTCTGCGCTCCATGTGTGGCCCTTGTCGCGGCTGCGTTTCAGGACGATGTCGGTGTTGCCAACATCGCCCGGCCCGTCGTTGCGTTTCTCGGCGAAGATCAGCAGGTCGCCGTTGGGCGCCTGAAGGATCGCCGGGATGCGGTAGTTTGGCTTGTTCTTCGGCGCGACGGGAAAGACGCAAGTGGTTTCGAGAAACGGCTCGGCGGCATTAGCCATCAATGTCATGAAAACGGACATCAGCAATACCGCCCGTAGGCCAGACACTCTTGTCTGGCCAGCAACAATGAAAACAACTGGAAAGTTTGGCCAGACAGGAGTGTCTGGCCTACGAGGCTTCGACATAAAGCACCTCTCGCAAGCTGAGTGTGTATTCACCTTCCCGCAGCTTGGCTTTGACCGGGTTGTTGGCGATGTAGCGCCGCAATCTCTCCAATTCATCGCCATCGCGGACGATGTGGTCATGAGACTCGTCTTGCCAAAAAGTTTGTCCGGTGCACGCAAGAAGCTTGTTACAGGTGTGCGCGCTCACGCCTTTGATGCCTCGCATCACCTTCGACAAGCTGTGTGGCGCACAAGGCGTAATCAGGCAATGTCCGTGGTTCGGCATAAGGACATAGGCATCCACGTCGTATTGCTGGCCGTCAAAGTGGAGCAAATGCCGCTCGACGGCGGCGCGAATGTCTGGACGACGCAGATGGCATTCACCCGCGCCTGTGTCGAGCCAGTCTTCCATGCGCCGTGTGAAACGGTGGTGGTATTCCGCTTCGACTTGCGGCGACCACGGCTCCGGGTGCAGGCGCAACCAAATCTCCCGTTCGTGCTGCCATTCCAAGAGCAGGGACTGCGGGATCGAATCGGCTAGTCGAAACGTCACGAAGTATGTCGCTCCGAGCTGCGTCCAGTGCGGTAGCTTGCGCTCGGTGATATTCACGCGCAGGTCGGGCGCGATCGCGTGAAATAGGATGCGGTGCGCTGCTCGTAGGCCAGAAACGCCTGTCTGGCATTGTTGATCAGGTGAAGATGTCTTCATGGAGATTATATTTTTCAGGCCATACAGGAGTGTCTGGCCTACGATTCAACGACGCGCGTCGCCCAGTCCATGCTTCAAAAGAAATGCCAACATTGCCTCCGACTCGAAGAACGCCGTGTGGAAGTTGTGACCTTGGCCGGGGACAATAACGAGTTCCATCGGTCTGCCGAGCGCGCGGTAGCGGTCGCAAATGACCTGGCTGTTCTTCTCGATCGGCACAGTTAGGTCCGTGTCGCCGTGGATGTGAAGGATGGGAATCTTCGCCCTGGCGATGGGCGCGAGCCGCTCGATGGGATTGTGCCTCGGCAACTGCGCATCGAGTTCAGCTTCGCTCAAGCCATACATCGGCGCGGCGCGTTTGAGGCCGGGATAGCTGCGCAGGTCGCCGACGGTGTAGATGCCGGCGATGCACTGGACCCAGTCCGGATGATCGGCGGCGAAGTTGACGTGGTTAAGCCCGCCGCGGCTTTGTGCGAGCAGGCAGACCTTTGGCGCGAGGCCGTAGGTCGTGGTGACGTGCCGGTAGAACGCGGCGAACTGCTCACGGCTCTGCGGGTTGGCGAACGTTTCGCCGACGTAGATGCCGGCGACGTAGAAGCCGTTTGTGAGCAGCTTCGACAGCAGCCACGCATTTCCCGAGCTTGGATGATGGCCGATGGTCGGCGCATACCACACCCACGGCTTCGCGCCGCCGGGAGCAGGCTCAAACGGATGAATCACGAACGCCTCGCAGCCGGCGATCTCGAAGTTGTCACGCTTTGAGCCGTAGTTAGTGCGCTGGTCGAGCGCGGGCACGTCCTTGCCGTCGGTGAGCCATTCGAGATTGAACCGGGCGAGCGTGAGGTAGGCATAGCTCGTAGGTTTTTTCCGCTCCGCATCGGCTTCGCGTCCGCGCTCGTAGAAGCACAGGATCGTGCCGTCGGCCAGCACGGCGAGGTCGCTGTAGGCGCTGTAGCCGGGTTCGATCACCTTGTTCACCGGCCACGTCTTGCATTCGTCGTAGCTGAGTTTGATCGAGAGGTTCCGCCGGTCGCGGCTGACGCCTTCCTTGGCCTTGCCGTCGGCGCGCTGGAGGTTGTGCGGGTTCGCAAAGAGGATCCGGTTCTTGTCGTTGTCGGGCTTGCGGCTGAAACGGACGATGCTCCCCATACAGATCGGTTCGAGCAACTGCTCGTTGAAGCCCGGCTTGGTCCAACCCGTCGCGCCGTCCTTGCTGTTGGTCTGGATGCGCCGGTGGGCGTCGGACTCGCTGCGGGCGTTCAGCAGCACGTTGCCATTCACAAGCTGCACGACGACGGTCTCGTTCGGGTAGCGATACGGCGGCTTGTCGGGGATGGCAATCTCGCCGCGCTGCCAGGTCTTGCCATGGTCGTCGCTGTAGATCGTGGACGTGACGGATGGCCGGTGCGCGTGGTTGCCTGTGCCGAGCGACATCCAGATGGGGACGACGAGCCGGCCTTTGTGCGGGCCGTGCGTGAGCTGGATACCGTGGTCGGGACCGGTGGCGATGACTTTCCAATCGTAATAATCGTCTTGTAGCCGCCGACGTGAGGAGGCGGGTTGGTTGGAAGAATCCGCCTCGTTACCTCGGCGGCTACGAAATTCCTCGAACGTCGCCGTGATCTCGACCGGCTTCGACCATGTCGCGCCCTCGTCGTCGCTGCGCATGTAGAAGCAGCGCATGTATTCGAGGCAGTAGAGGAAATGCACCTCGCCGGTCTCGCGATCGGTAATGGCGACGGGGTTATTGGCCGTGTTGTCGCCGGGCTTGTCGAGGTTCTGCGCGGCAGCGACGGGATTGACCGGCAGGTCGCCTTCAACATGGACGATGCACTGGCGTGGCAACCATGTCCTGCCGCCGTCGTTGCTGCGGCGCATCATGATATCAATCAGTCCCCAATCGCCCTTGCCCGTTTTGCGAGCCTCGCACCACGCAAGCACGGCGCCTTTTTTCGCCACCACGACGCCGGGGATGCGGTAGAGCGCGTAGTCATCCTTGCCGGACTCGAAGAGGTCGAGCTTCTCGATAAACGGCGGCGCGGCTGATGCGGCGCTCAGGCTCAGCAAGAGCGCAAGCAAGATACGGAGATGAGGGTGATGTTTCATGGTTTGCTCAATGCCGGGATTGTCCACGCCGGTGGCAGTTCAGGCAAGGCTATCCGCGCAATCTTGCGGAAAACGCTGTTCAGCGGGCCGCAAACTTGGAATTGTTCCGGCTTGCATGACAACGAACCCAACAACCCGGCCGCGCATCGTGGTCTTGGACGGCTTCACGCTCAATCCCGGCGACCTGGACTGGAGCGGCCTGCAGACTCTCGGTGAGTTCACCGTCCACGACCGCACGCCCCCGCACGAGGTCATGCCCCGCGCGAACGGCGCGCAAATCGTGCTGACGAACAAAACCGTTCTCGATGCGGCCGTCATCGCCGCCTTGCCGCGGCTTCGCTACATCGGTGTGCTCGCCACCGGCTACAACGTCGTGGACATCGCGGCGGCGGCGGCCCGTGGCATCCCGGTCACAAACACCCCCGGTTACGGCACGCCCGCCGTGGCCCAGCACACCTTTGCGCTGCTGCTCGAACTCTGCCATCACGTCGGCCATCACGCCGCGACGACGCGCGAGGGCCGCTGGTGCGACAGCCCGGATTTCTGCTACTGGGATTTCCCGCTCACGGAACTCGCCGGCCTGACGCTCGGCGTGGTGGGCTACGGGGCCATTGGCCGGGCCGTGGCGCGCATCGGGCGCGCGTTTGGCATGAACATCATCGCCCACACCGAGCCGCCCTGCGCGCCGGAGGACGGTGTGGAGTTCGTGCCGCTGGACGACGTCTTCCGCCGCGCCGACGTGGTGACGCTGCATTGCCCGCTGACGGAGGCGACGCGCAATCTCGTCAACGCCCGCCGCCTCGCGCTCATGAAACCCACCGCATTCCTCATCAACACCAGCCGCGGGCCGCTCGTGGCGGAACAAGACCTTGCCGACGCGCTCAATGCCGGCCGCATCGCAGGCGCCGGGCTGGACGTGCTCGCCGTCGAGCCGCCCGGCCGCACCAACCCGCTGTTCGCCGCAAAGAACTGCCTCATCACGCCGCACATCGCCTGGGCCACCCGCGCCGCGCGCCAACGGCTCATGGACATCGCCGTCGCGAACGTCCGCGCATTCCTCGCGGGCCAGCCACAGAACGTGGTGAACGGGGTCTGACACACGTGAACGCCATCATCCACCGCGCGACCCGAAGACTGAGCAGCGTCTGCCTCATCGCATTGGCCGTGCTGCTTACAGCCGTCACCTCAGCCCAGAACACTCCCTCCATGACACCATCTCTTCGCTGGCAGCAACTCTCATCCATCCCCGACCGCGAAGGTTTTGCCGCGCCGTTCGCGGGCGTGAGCGGCGGCGCGCTGATTGTCGCGGGCGGGGCGAACATCACGGGCGACAAGTGGCAGGATCCGTTCACGAAGAAGTGGTATGACACCGCGTTCGTGCTGGAACAGCCCGATGGCGCGTGGCGCAGCGGTTTCAAGCTGCCGCGCGCGATCGGCTACGGCGTGTCGGTCTCGGTGGACGACAGCGTGATCTGCATCGGCGGCAGCGATGCGGAGCGACATTACACGGACGTTTTCCGGCTGACATGGCGAAACGGCAAACTGGACGCCACACCGTTGCCGGCTCTGCCGAAACCTTGCGCGAACGCTTGCGGCGCGTTGCTCGGCCGCACGGTCTATGTCGCCGGTGGCATCGAGACGCCGACTGCGACGGCGGCGCTGAATACTTTCTGGGCGCTGGATCTCGACGATGTAAAACCACGCTGGCGCGAACTGGAGCCGTGGCCCGGCCCGGAGCGGATGCTGGCGATCGCCGGAACGCAGGATGGTTCGTTCTTCCTCATCAGCGGCGCGAGGTTGATGGCCGACGCCGAAGGAAAGCCGGTCCGCGAGTTTTTGCGCGACGCCTATCGTTACACGCCAGGCCAGGGCTGGAAGCGCATCAGCGACCTGCCGCGGGCGGCGGTCGCAGCACCGTCGCCGGCTGTGCCAGCCGGCGCGTCGCGGTTGCTGGTGTTCACCGGCGACGACGGGGCAAACGTCACGTTCAAGCCCGTCGAACGGCATCCCGGCTTCCCGCGTGACGTGCTGGTTTACGATGCCGCAAACGACTCATGGAGCGTTGCAGGCGAGGCGCCGTTTTCGCGCGCCACCGTGCCGATGGTGAAGTGGCACGACCGCTTCGTCATCCCGAACGGCGAAGTCCGCCCGCGCGTCCGCACGCCGGAGGTCTGGTGGGTCGCACTGCAATGAACTCGAAAGAACGAGTCCTGGCCACCGTGGCGCGCCGGCAACCGGACCGCGTGCCGATGGACTTCAGCGCGAACGCGTTCGTCCTGAAACGCCTCCACGAGGAACTGGGCGCGGCCAGCCATCGCCAGCTTCTCGATCGGCTGCACGCCGACATCGTGGATCTGCGCGGTGTGGTGGACCCGGTCGATTGCGGCCCCATTCCGAAGGAGCGGATGCTCGACGGCGGCGTGAAGGAGAACTTCTGGGGCTGGCACATGCAGGTGGTGCAGACCGCGATGGGGCCGGAGGAGGTGTTCGTGGATTTCGTGCTGGCCGGGGCGCGGACGCTGGACGACCTGCGCGCGCATCGCTGGCCGCAACCGGACTGGTTCGACTTCACCGGCTTCGGCGAGCGGCTGGATGAATACGGCGACTTGGCGCTGATGGCCTCGGGCGCGAGCATCTGGCAGCATCCGAGTTTCCTGCGCGGCTTGGAAAACCTGCTGACCGACCTGCTGGACGCGCCGGAGATGGCGGAGTTCCTCCTCGACAAGTTCACGGAGTTCTACGTCGCGTTCTTCGACCGGATGTTCACGGCGGCGCGAGGGCGCATTGACCTGCTGCGCATCGCCGACGACCTCGGCACGCAACAGGGCCTGCTGCTCGGCCCGGACTTGTTCGAGCGGGTTTTCGCGCCGCGGCTGAAACGGCTGATTGACCTCGCCCACAGTCATGGCGTTCGCGTGATGTTTCACTCGTGCGGGAGCATCGTCCCCTACATCGAACCGCTCATCGCACTCGGTGTGGACGTGCTCGACCCGATCCAGGTGACCGCCGCGGGCATGGAGCCGCAGATGCTCAAGGATCGTTTCGGCGCGCGACTGTGCCTGCACGGTTCGATTGACACGCAACGCCTGCTGCCGCGCGGCACGCCGGCGGAGGTCGCAGACGCGGTGCGGCGGATGTGCCGGGTTTTGGGCGCGGGCGGTGGTTTCATCCTCGCGCCATGCCACGTGCTGCAAGTGGACGTGCCCACCGCCAACGTGCTGGCGCTCTACGACACGGGGTTTGAGTGCGGGCGTTATTAGACGGTCATCGCCGTTACTCCGCCCTGCTGATTCATTTCCCGCGCTCGAAGCTGCGGCTGGCCTGCTTGCGGAAACCGTTCAGCCGCAGCGAGCCGTCCTCCATCACGTCGAGCAGTCCGTAGGCGCTGTTTTGCGAGCCGGAGCCTTCGACCATCGCGAAGAGCGTGCAGTAATGGATGCCGGCGATTTGTTGGTAGTCGTTCTTGTGCGAGTGGCCTTGGAACACTGCCACGACGTTGCCGGCGCGTTCCAGCACCTCGCGCACGGCGGCGGCGTTGCGGACGCTGTGGGTGGCGGCCTCGTCGAGCCGCTGGTGCGCGAAGATGATGGCCGGCTTGCCCGCCTTCGCAAGGTCTGCGCGGAGCCAGTCGAGTTGCTGCGCCGGGATGTTCGCGTCCTTCCAATCGAAGTTCTCGCGTTGATACGCCTCACCGTCGGAGCGAAAACACGAATCCAAGACGACGAAATGAAAGCCGCCGTGGTCGAACGAGTAGTGCGGCACGCGGGACGCGCCGGTGTGCGCGGCGAACTCGGCCTTGGTGAGCGTCATGACGCAGTGGTTGCCCAGCACGTAGTGGCGGGGCGCTTTCACGCTGGCGAACACCCGCTCCACTTTTTCCAGCCACGGGATCTCCTCCTCGACCGAGCCGGCTTTGTCTATGAAGTCGCCCAGCTCGACGACGAACGCGGGCCGCTCCGCGTTGAAGCGCCGGACGGCCTCTTGCAGTTTGGCGGCGGTCTCGCGATAGAAGCGCGTCCGCAACGCGGGCTTGTCGGCATAGTGCAGGTCCGTGAGCAAGCCGATGCGGAACGCCGGCTTCTTTGCCGGGTCAGCCGCGAGCAGCCGACCTACGCTCACGCCCGCCAGGCAGAGCGCGCCGCTACGGACAAAAGCCCGGCGGGAAAGAAGATGCGGGTGTTGGCTCATGGCTCGGTTCGCCGGCGGTCAGAGGCTCATTCCGTCGCCGCCGCGATTGACCGCCCCGTTGTCGCAGCATCAGATTTCATCGAAACAAGATCGCGGCGCGGATTCGCCCATGCACGCTTCACAGCGGCACTCACGAGTCCCGACGCGGCCCGATAGTCAGCGTCTTGCGCGTCGGCATAGACCACGCCGTCGCATTTGCCGGCGCCGCCACTGCATTTCGCCAACGGGGCGTTCAGGAAAAGACTCCGCTTCGCGTCGTGGATGTTGATCCAGTCGAGCCGCGTGACTTCGTCGGCGCGATGACAGCCGGCGCAACGGCGCTTGTGGATCGCCTTGAGGCTCGCGCGCAACTCGCCATCGGCGGCGAGGTCGTAGGCGGGCTGCGGCGCGCGTTTGTTGATGAACCGGTCGTGGTAGGGAGCGTTCGCGTCAATCCACATCACCAGCCGCAGCTTCTCCTCCGCGCTCAGGATCACGCGCTGGGTGTGCGGCTCCTTGCCCAGCGCCTCGATCAGCTTGCTCTTGTGCGAGCCGTAGGCCAGCGGCGGCGTGATGGTGGCGTCCTGCGCGCGCGACGGCGAGCATGACACGAGGCCGTGAGCCATGATGGTCGCGTAGGCGCGGTTGTAACCGTAGCCGGGCACGGCGAGGTCGAACGACGTGAGGCCGCCGCAAAAATCAAGGCCGCCGGCGGGCTTCAGGCCGCTGTGGCAACGCACGCAGTGCGCATCGAACACCGGCTGGACATCGCGCAGGAAATTCACGGCCCGGTCGCCCCACGGCGGCGGGATGAGGGCTGACGGCGGACGCTTTGCGGCGAGCGGTGTCGGCGCGGGACGCGGCACGACGCTGCGCGACTCGTGACAGCCGGCGCAGGCGCGTTGCTCGCCGCGCTGGAAGCTGATGAAGCTCCTCATGCGGCGAAGCTCCATCCGGTTCTCGTCGAGCAACTGGAAATAGACCGCCGTGTCCGGCGGGACGCGGAAGTGTGCGCTGCCGTCGCGCTCGACCGGCACGTCGCCGAGGATGCGCAGGGGCGTCCAGTTGTCGAGGATGCGCTTCTCGCCGGTCGGTTTCTGGCAGTTGTGGTCCTCAACGTAACGCTGGCCGCCATTACGAATGTCGTAGGGCCAGCCGATCGGCTCGGCGATGCGGAGGTAATGGATGCGTTCCGGCGCGATGCCGTCGCAGCCAAAGCTCGCGTCGCTGACGACGCACGTTGCGTAGTCTTTCGTCGCATCCGTCACGTCCGTCAGCACCGGTGGCTGCGGCCGCGCTCGCAGCGGGAGTGGGATGAAACAGGAAATCGCCGGGTCGCGATGGACAAGTTCCTTGTTGCCGAACACGTCCACCAGGTAGAGCGCGTAGCCTGACGCATCGGTCTGCATGTTCGAGTGAGTGAAGGAAACGAGGAAGTGTTTTTCCGAAAGCGCCCACGGCGTGGAATAGAGGCCGCCATTGTCCACGACGCCGCCCTCCGGCACAGGCACGCCGTCCATGCCGCCTTCGGGCGGTTTCACGCCGGGCGTGACGATGCCGATGCCGCGCGGCTCGTTCATGCCGGGCGCGGCGTCCACAATCACCAGCGGCCCGACCGCGAGCGTATGATGGCCCGTGGCGATGGCGACCAGCTTGCGGCTGCGCGGGATGGAGCGCACGTCCTCCAGCGCCCACGGGTTGGCGAAGTGTTGTTTGAAGATCGCGTCCGCGCCGGTGCCGTCGGGCCGGATGAACCAGAGCGACTGGATGAACGCGAAGCTGCGCTCGTGATACTCCCAGCGCGTGTAGCCGATGGTGCCGTCGTCGAGCGCGTGCGGCAGGTAATCGCCGTCCTTGTTCGCGCTGAGCCGGCGGATGCCGCTGCCGTCAGGCCGCATGACGTAGAGGTTGCAGCTCGTCTCATCCTTGTCGTATTCGTTGCACTGGAGCGACTTGCCGCAGCGCTCGGAGACGAACACGATGTCGCCGTTGGGCGCGTAGGTCGGATCAAGGTCGCTCCACTCGCCGCGCGTGAGCTGGCGCAAGCGTCGGCCATCCACGCCGACTTCAAAGAGATGAGTCGGCTCCTCGTTGCGTCGCAGGTCGTAGTTCGTCCGGCGGTCTAGCCAACCCTGCGGCGGTTCGTTGCTCCGGGCCTTCGCGTAGCCGAAGACCACGCGGCTGCCGTCCCACCAGAGGTCCATTCCGTGGACATGACCCGGACCGAGCGCGCCGTTGAGGATGTGACGGACACTCTGGCCTTCGCCATCCGGCGAGAAAGAATTCTTCAAGATGCAGATGTCACCGCCGGGACGCGACACCCACGGCATGTGGTTGAGGCAGACGTCGGGATACGTCTCCTGCGTGAACCGCTTCACGAACAGCAACTGGTCGAAGTTCAGCAGCGGATTGGCGAACACGAGGCGCCGGATGATCCAGCGCGTATCGAGATAGAGCTGGCGGCGCTCGCTTTCGGGCGCGTTGGCCGGCAGCGAGCGAAGCCGTCGCTCCGCCGCGTCCAGTTCGCGCACATGCGCCGCGACATCCACGCCCGACTTGCCAAGGTCGGCGGCGAGGTTCCGCGCGCGCTTGATGCAGGTGTCAGTTGGGAAGTCAGCAGACTTGGTGATCTTCGCCGTTGACCATTGGCTGAGGCTCGATTGGTTGGCCGGCTGATGCAGGGCGAGATTGCGAGGGTTCGGCCCCGGTCCGTAAATCTCCACTTCGTCGAGATGGAAGAAGATCGGTTTCGCGCTCGGCAGTTGCAGCCGCACGAAACGCGCGCGCAGCTCGCTGTCGTTGAAGGTTACCGCCAACGGCTTCGCGCCGGAGATGCCACCGAAGTGGCGTCCCTTGTTGTCGTGGCGGAGCGTCCAGTTGTGGCCGTCATCTGACGTGAGGATGCGGAGATTATCGGCGTTGTGCAGGCCGGGCGCGTAGTCGAGGCGGTTGAACACGACGATGCGCGCGATACTTGTGGCGCGGCCGAGGTCCACCTGCCACCACGGGTTCGCCTGATGCCCGGTGTGAAACGCATACTTGCCGTCCTTGACGCCGTCCACCGCGCCCGCGGCGTCGCTCTGTGTCGTGAGCGGCTGCGCCAGCGACTTCAGCCAGTCCTCCTCGACTTGCTGGCGCACCGTGATTGCGGACACGGCCTCGTCACGCGGGACGGCAGCGGCGGGCGCAGAGGTCAACGCGAACATCGTCGCGAATGCCGCCGGTAAAGCGCGCGCTGCTTTCACGGCGCGGATTCTGCCACGCCTTGGAATCGGCGGCGAGAAAGTTCTATCGCGAGCGGGGCGGTTGTCAGAACTTTCGGTTTCAGCGATGCCTGTCGTTGGAGTTCGACTTCAGAGGCTGTGTGTAAAATGCAATGGCCATTCGTTAGCTCCGTAGGAGCGGCATGTTTATAGCTAGTAGCATCGTAAGAGCGCCAAGCTCCGTAGGAGCGGCATGTGGCGATTGCGGGGACGATTGGCTCTGCACATGTCGCTCCTACGGAGCTTCTGCCAGTGAGGGAACTGTAACTATAACCATGACGCTCCTACGGAGCTGGCAGCTTCGGAACCGTTCTCCACACGGCCTCCTTGTCTTGTGCTGCGCATCGGACAGCTTAAAGGTTGAATTCCAACTCGTTGGACATCAGAAACCAAAAGTTCTGAGGCGAATGTCATTCCGCCGGCAGCCAGACGCTCATCTCAGCGATGCCGCGGTTGGCCCACGCGTAATAGGGGATGAACGTGACCGGCAGTTTCTCCGGTTTGCCGGGCGCGAAGTCGCGGTAAAGCTGGCCGTCCCAGTCGGGCTGGCGGATGCGCGTGGCGACGCCTTTCAGGATGACGACGTCGCCGAGTTGATCCCTCAACTGTAGCGGCGGTCTCTGACCGCCGATTGTTGTCGGATCGGCGGTTTGAAACCGCCGGTCCTTGGCCCCGTCGTGGCGGCGGTCAGAGACCGCCGCTACAGTTCGTTCCGCGGCCAATTGCATCCGTCGCGGCATGCGGACCTCGGCGAGCTTTACGCCGGCGGGCAGGTCCACCGACTCCATGCAATAGACTACTGGACCGCGCATGACGGCCAGATGGTTGCGGACTTCCTCGATGCGCGGGTTGGCTTCGATGAGCCGCGGCTTCATCGGCAATGTCAACTCCACTTTGTCTCCGGTGTGCCATTCGCGTTTCAGCGACAGGTAGGCGCCAGACTTCGGCTCTGCGTCGGCGCGCTTGCCGTTGACGCGCACCGCCGCACCAGCAGCCCACGACGGAATCCGCAACATCAGCGCGACCGGCTTCGATGGCGCGGCCTCGATGTTGAGCATGACGCGGCCGTCCCACGGATAGCCGGTCTGCTGCGTCAGCTTGAGCCGCTTCGTGTCGAGCCGGCTGCCGCTGTAGAGATGGACCCACACGGCATCGTCGCTGACGCTGTAAGCCCATTGGTGCATCCACGCCAGTGCCCGCGCGACCTGCGGCGGGCAGCAGTAGCATTTCCACGTGGACCATCGCTCCGCGGCGTCGTTGCTGAGCAACGGATGCTCGTGGCCGTGCCATCGCAGCGGGTTGGTGTAGAAGAACCGTTTGCCGTCGAGGCTCATCGCCGGGAGCAGGCTGTTATAGAGGACGCTCTCCATCAGGTCGGCGTATTTGGCGTCGCCGGTGAGCCGCAGCATCCGCCAGTTCCACATCGCATTGCCGACGGACGCGCAGGTCTCGTTGTAGGCGGTGGCGTTGGGAAGCTCGTAGGCCCGCCCGAACGCTTCATGCACCGGGTCGTTGCGGACGGAGACGCCGTTGTGCAACGGCGCGATGCCGCCGGTGATGTATATCTTGCGGCCGGTCATGTCGTTCCAGATGCGGTCCAACGCGGTGAACAGCGCCTTCTCGCCGGTCTCCGCGTAGAGATCGGCGGCGCCGCAATAGAGATAGGTTGCCGTCACCGAGTGGCCGACGGCCTGCGTCTCGCGCCGCAGCGGCACGCGGTCCTGGTTCTGGTCGCCGCCGCTGTGGGGGAAATAGCCGGGGATTTTGTGGAAGTCTCCCGGCGCCGAGCCGCGGAACGTCAGGAAAATGTCCGACAGGTCCAGGTAACGCCGGTCGCCCGTGGCGCGGTAAAGGTCCACCAGCCCCATCAGGTGCGACGGGTTCCAGCCGAAGTGGACGAGGTCGCGCGGCTTGCTGTGGAAGACGCCATAGAGGTAATCCGCCGCGCGCCGCGCCACGCGCAGGAAACTGTCCTTGCCGGTGACGCGATGATGGACGCAGGCCGCCGTCATCAGGTGGCCCATGTTGTAGTCCTCGTGCTCCGCGCGGACCTTGAGCCGCTCCTTCTTCGGGTTGAGTTGGATGTTGGTCGAGGTGTAGCCATCCGGCGCCTGCGCCTTCGCGATGACCGCGATCCACTCATCCATCTTCCGGTTCAGCGCCGCGTCGCGCGTGACGCCATAGACGTGGGCCATCGCCTCCAGCCACTTGTAGCAATCGCCATCGCCCCAGTTCGCGCCGCATTGCTCGCCGGCTTTCTCACCAGCGGCGATGAGGAAGTTGTCGAGACAAGCGGCGTTGTTTGTCTGGCGCAACGCCTGTTCCATGCTCGACAACATGACCGTGCGGCAGAGTTCAAACCGCTCCGCCCAGAAGCCCTGCGTCCATCGCACTGCGTTGTAATCCACGTCGCGGAGGACGGCGTGCAGGCTGTCGCCTGCCGGCAAAGGCAGCGCGAAACCCGCAACCACTAACAGAAGAACGGCGATGCATTGGGTTCTCATACTTCCCATGCTAGACGCTTACCCCGCCCAGCGCACGCCGCCGATCGCGATGCTGGCGGGTGTTGCACACGGGAATCAGGGATGAAGTGCCGTGACATTTGGCCAAGCGAGCTTCAGCCTTTCTTCTGCGCCGCTTCGACGGCCTCGCGAATGATGCGTTCGTCCAGAAAAATTCCCTTTTGTCGCATTCGCGCCACGGCATCTTGCACAGAAGTAATCAGCCCCCGCCGCTGCAATACCACCAGCAGACCCAGCGAGCCGGTCACGCGCAGGCCGTGCAGTTCTGCCGAGCGCCGGCCCTTCCGCTCGTCTATGACTACCGTCTGGATGCCCTCGCTGAGAGCCGTGTGGATGACCGCGGCTTCCCCGCGCCCCAGCGCGCCGCCCAACGCCACGGGCAACGTGGCGAACACCGGACGCACTTCGCAACAAGCACTGGCCTCCACCAGCCGGGCCGCAGCGTCGCGTCCGCTGCCTGCCTTGAGTTCCTCCAGAACCTCGCCCGGCACAATCAGACGCTCCACCACCCGGCTGAGAGCGTTGAGATCGTCGAGCGCCGCCGCCAGTGCGACCAGCGGGCTGCTGTTAATGACCGCGGGAGAGAGCTTCGGCATTGGCAACATCCCGTTCAAGCTCGCCCGGCTCCAACTGGACCGGCGTGACGCCGAAGCGTTTGAGTTCGTAGAGGAACTCCACGCGTTCCATGCCGAGCAGACGCGCCGCCTGGCCGGAAGAGAGCTTGCCCATCTCGAAGAGCTTCACCGCCATCGCCAATTTGGCTTCGCGCTCAAACTCGCTGGCCGACATGTGAAGCGACTCCGGCAGCAGGTCGGGATACTCGAATGTCAACGTCTTGCTCACGGCCTAACTATGCCAGCGCCGCCCGCCAGCGCAAGCTTGGCGTTCAACACAGGAGGGGCCTCCTGCCTATAATCGTCCCGGAAACCCGCATCCGCCGCGCAGATCATTCCCCCAGCCACACCCAGCGCACGGCGTCGAGCGCGACGCGGCCGTCGGTCTTGGCGTTGGTGATCTCGACGAGGCCGCTGTCGCCGGCGCGGAACTGGAACTCGCCCAGCGGGACGAAGTTGAACGGCGTCGTCTCCTTGCGCTGGTCCACCGTCAGCTTCGCGGTGCCGCCTGCGTGGCGGATGGTGAGAGGTGTGTTGGTGGCTTGGAACTTCGCGGGGCGGAAGCCGAGGCAGACCTGATAGCGGCCGGCGCGCGGGAGCGACGGCTGGAAACGGGCGCGGGCGGGAGCGAGCTTGCCGCGCACAACCATGTCGCGGTGGATGCCGGGGCCGATGAAGATGTCCGAGTAACGCATCGGCAGGCCGGTGATGTATTCGGGAAAGGTGCCGTTCCAGCGCCCGAACAGGTCGGCGTCGAATTCATCCACCGTAACATCGCGCGCCGCGGCGAGGCCAACGGGCACTTCGGCGGAAACGAGACGGCGGCGGCCTGCGGCGTCGGTGACGAGCAAGCTGACGCTGCAAACCTTGTCGAGCGCGAACGTCTGCACAACGCGCTCGCCTTCGGCCGAGACTTTGCCGTTGCCCTCGAAGTCCCAGACGATGCTCTTCAGCGGGTCTTTGAGCGCGCCGGGGACGGCTTTGAAGATGACCTTCTCTCCCGGTTTCGGATGCGTGGGCGTCCACGTGAGTATCACCTGCGGTTGGTAGCCCGCGTCGAGGACGGAGCCTTCCTTCAGCAGGAGGGCGCGGAGTTTCTGCGCGTCCACTTTCTGCACCGTCGTCTTGCCCGCGAGCGCCAGATGCGCGGCGTCGCCGGCGGCTTGGCCGAGCATCATATAGACCGGCTCCATGCGCAGCGAGCAGTAGGCGACGTGCGTCGCGGAGCAGCAGACGGGCACGAGCAGGTTCTCCACGTCGGGCGGCACGAGGCTCGCGTAAGGGATGTCGTAGTTGTTGAGCGCGACGTGGCGCGTGTGCTCCGGCATGAGCCGGCCGTCCTCGCGCAGGTATTGGACGACGTGGCAATCCACTCCGTAGCTGCCCGTGGCGATGCCGTCGGGCTTCCAGCGGTCCTGCGTGAGGTCCTGCTCGCGCAGCACGTGGCGGCCGACCATGCGGCGCGCTTCGCGAACGTAGAGTTGGAAGGGAAAGTGGCCGTTGTCGGCGAACTCGTCCTTCGGCAGGCCCCACGTGCGCGCCTCGTTACGGAACGCTTCGGGCAGCTCAGGGTCGTTCTGGAAATAGTAGAGCCGGCTCAGGAAGTTGTCACGGATGCGCGCGGCAATGCGGTCGCGCGTCGGCCAGCCGCCGTCGGCGTAGCCTTCGCTGTTGCCGGCGAAGTCGCCCCAGTTCGCGTCGTATTTGCCGTTCGGGTGCGCCTTGTCCACGGTCGTGAAGAAGCCGCCGAAGCCGGTGACGCGGACTTCCTTGATGCGCTTGCCGTCGGTGGGAACGAACGGCGACGGGTCGTAGTGTTCTGGCTTCGGGAAAAGCACGCGGTTGACCGTGTTGGAGGTGACGCAGACGCGGTAGTTGTAGGCCATCGTGCGGTGGTCGCCCATGCCGCGCTGCTCCTTCGGCCCCATGCTGACGCCCGCGAGGAACTCGCCGTATTCCGCGCGGCCTTCGCGACCGACGCGATACGGCACATGCGCGCCGGCCATCACGTCGCCCTCGTAGCTCGCGTCAATGAACAACCCGGCCGTGAACGTCCGCGTGGTCTTGTTCGCGAGGTCATCCGCCTCGAGCGCAACGACGCGGTTGCCCGGCGTGGCGCGGTCGCTGTCGAGCGTCACGGAACGGTAGCGATGGCTTTTCCAGACTGTGATGCGCGGCTG
>JACRKA010000355.1 GCA_016219905.1 Verrucomicrobiota bacterium | reverse complement strand
CTGGCGGCGATCACGGCCCACGTCGAAGGCCGCACCGATCATTACGAGGTGGAGCACCGGCTGCGCACCCAAGGCGGGGAGTGGCGGTGGATTCTCACCCGCGGCCAGACCGTCCGGCGGGATGAGTCCGGCCGGGCGCTTTACATTTCCGGCACCCACACCGACATCCATGAGAGAAAACAGGCGGAGGCAACGCTGCGGCAACTCAACACCCGGTTGGATTTCCTCCTCTCCACCTCGCCGGTCACGATCTACACCTGCGCGGCCACGCCGCCCTACGCCGCCACGTTTGTCAGCGCCAACGTCGTCGAGGTTGTTGGCTGCACGGCGCCGGAGTTTCTGGCCAAGCCCGGCTTCTGGGCGGAGAACATCCACCCCGACGACCGCGCCCGGGTCTTCGCCGGGTTGGGTGATTTGTTTATCCACGACGGTCATCAGCACGAATACCGGTTTCGGCACCTGAACGGCGGCTGGCGCTGGGTGCGGGACGCCCTGCGCGTGGTGCGCGGCCCGGACGGCCAGCCTGTCGAACTGATCGGCTATTTCATTGACATCACCGCGCAGAAGGAGGCTGAGATCGAACATGGGGCCATCCTCGAAACCGCCATAGACGGCTTTTGGGTGGCGGACCGCGAGGGCCGGCTGATCGACGTGAACGATGCCTATTGCCAGATGAGCGGCTACCCGCGTGACGAACTGCTGCGCCTGCGCATCCCGGACCTGGAAGCGGCGGAAAACTCCGAAGATACCCGGCGGCACATCGCCCGGATCATGACGGCGGGCAGTGATCGGTTTGAGAGCCGGCATCGGCGCAAGGATGGGAGCGTTTTCGACGTGGAAGTGAGCGTGCAGTTTTCCGACCTCCGGGGCGGCGTGTTCGTCGTGTTTCTGCGGGACATCACGCACCGGCGCGCCGCGGAAACGGCCTTGCGCGAGAGCGAAGAGCGCTACCGGCTGCTGGTTCAAGGAAGTCATGACGCCATCATGACCCAGCACCCGCCAACGTGGGCGATGACCTCCTGCAACCCCGCCGCGCTGGCGTTGTTTGGCGTGGCGAACGAAGAGGCGTTCCGGGCGCTCGCCCCGGCGGATCTGTCGCCGGAGTTGCAGCCGGACGGGCGTCCATCCGCGGAGAAGGCAGCGGAAATGATCGAGACGGCCTTGCGCGAGGGGTCGCACTTCTTCGAGTGGATGTCCCGGCGGCTGGATGGCACGCTCTTTCCGACCACGGTGCTGCTCAGCCGGCTCGAACAGAACGGGCAGCGGTTCCTTCAGGCCACCGTGCGCGACATCACCGTGCAAAAGCAGGCGGAAGCGGCCTTGCGCGACCATAACGCCCGGCTCGAACATCTCGTCACCGAACGCACGGGCGAATTGCGCGAGAGCGAGGCGAAGTTCCGCGCGATCATTGAATCGTCGCCGGTGGCCATGGCGGTGAACGACGAACACGGGAACATCACGTTCCTGAACCGGAAGTTCATCGAGACGTTCGGCTACACGCTGGCCGACATCCCGACGCTGGCGGCGTGGTGGCCGCGGGGCTATCCCGATCCCGCCTATCGGCAGCGCGTCGCGCAAGAGTGGCAGGCGGCGGTGGAGAAGGCGCAGCGGGACCGCACTGAACTTGAACCGATGGAATACCAAGTCGCTGGCAAGGACGGCACCGTGCGCGACATCCGCTTCAGCATGGCGCCGATGGGCGCTTCCAATCTGGTGATCTTCTACGATCTCACCGAGCGCAAGCAGGCGGAAGCGGCGTTGTGCGAGAGCGAAGAGCGGCTGCGCCATGTGCTCGACGGCTTGGGACCGCAGATGTTCGCGGGATTGCTCGACCTGCAAGGCACGGTGCTGTTGGCCAACCGGCCCGCGTTGGAGGCGGCGGCGCTGCGGTCGGAGAATGTCTTGGGGAAGCCGGTCGCGGACACCTACTGGTGGACCTGGTCGGAGGCCGTGAGCCAGCGGTTGCGCGCCGCCGTCGAGCGCGCGGCGCAGGGCGAACCGGTGCGCTACGACGAACAGATCCGCGTCGCCGAGGGCCAGTTGATCTGGCTCGATTTCTCGATCCATCCGCTGCGGGACGAAACGGGGCGCATCCGCTTCCTGGTTCCCTCCGGGCTGGTGATCACCGAGCGCAAGCAGGCGGAGGAATCGCTGCGCCAGTCGAGCGAGCAGTTGCGGGCGCTGACGCAGCGGCTGCAATCGGCGCGCGAAGAGGAGGCCCGGCGCATCGCCCGCGAGTTGCATGACGAACTGGGCCAGATGCTCACCGGGCTGAAGATGGATTTGCGCTGGGTGGAACGCGACCTGGAGGAGGGGGAGACCGACGCCCGCACCAACGCGCTGTTGGAAAAAGTCGTGGCCGCCTCCGAGTTGGTGGACGGCACGGTCAAGACCGTCCAACGCATCGCAGCGGAGTTGCGGTCCGGCCTGCTGGACAAGCTCGGGTTGGCGATGGCGCTGCGCCACGAGAGCCAGCAGTTCCAGCAACGCACGGGCGTCACCTGCCGGCTGCGCGTGCCGGAGCCGGAGCCGCGGCTGCCGGCCGAGGTGGCGACAGCTTGCTACCGCATCTGCCAGGAAGCTTTGACGAATGTGGCGCGGCACGCGGCGGCGACGGAGGTGGAGATTGAACTGCGGGCGGAAACCGGCGCGTGGCTGCTCGAAATCCACGACAATGGCAAGGGCATCGCGGCGGCCAAGCTGACCGACCCCCATTCACTCGGCCTGATCGGGATGCAGGAGCGCGCGCGGCACCTGGGCGGCGAGGTCAGCATTGGCCCCGGCGCGGAAGGCGGCACGGTGGTCCGCTTGCGGATTCCGCAAGCCGGCGCCAAAACGGAGGACGTATCATGAAGGTGTTGATTGCCGACGACCACGACGTGGTCCGCCGCGGGTTGCGGGACATCCTTGCCAAGGAGTTTGGCAAACTGAAAGTCGGCGAGGCGAAGGACTCGCGCGAAGCCGTGGACCTGCTGGCGCAGCAAGACTGGAACCTGCTGCTGCTCGACATCAACATGCCGGGCCGCAGCGGTCTCGACGTGCTGGCCGACGCCCGGCGGTTGCGGCCCAAGACGCCCGTGCTGGTCCTGAGCGGCTATCCCGAAGAGGAGTTCGCGTTGCGCGCGTTCAAGCTGGGCGCGGCGGGCTATCTCAACAAACAGAGCGCGTCGGATGAGTTGCTCGTGGCGGTGAAGAAAGTCCTGGCCGGCGGCAAATACGTGACGGCCGCGCTGGCGGAGAAACTGGCGGCGAGCCTCGGCGGCGAGTTGAAACAAGCGCCGCACGAGGCGCTGTCCAACCGCGAGCTGCAAGTGCTGCGGCTGGTGGCGACGGGCAGGACGATCAAGGAAATCGCCGGCGAGCTGGCGCTGAGCGAGAAGACGGTGGCGACGTATCGGGCGCGGATCGCGGAGAAGCTGGGCCTGGGGAGCAACGTGGATCTGGCGCGCTATGCGTTGCAGCACAAGTTGGTGGAGTAGTGACCACGCAGAAGTGAACCACGGATTTCACGGATGACACGGATGCAGAAGAAGGATCCGTGTATTACTATCCACGAAGGTGTTCGCAGGCTGCGCAGATTTGCACGAACGGGACTTGAACAGAATCATGGGCACAAAATCATGATTCTGTAAGACATGATTCTGTTTCCCATCCGTTCTGCTGTTTGGTTGCGGCTCCGCCGTGCCGTGTAATCCGCGGTCAATTCTTCTCATCCTTGTCGGGTAAACTCCCTACACGCGCCTTCCGCGCCCGCTGACACCACCATCAGCATTCGGCCATCTATCGCCTTTCACGCCTCCGCGCTAGCGTCGGGGCGATGAAAACAGACTCTGCATCGCAGGAGACCACGGGCGCCGCGCGTCGTGTGAAGCTGCTCGTTGTCGAGGATTCCCCCATCGTCCGCAAACGCCTTTGTGCGCTCATCGAACGGCTGCCGTCGGTGAACCTCATCGGGTGTGCGGAAGACGGGTCACAGGGTCTTGAACTCTTCCGCGCCTTGCAACCGGAGGCCGTCATGCTGGACTTGCAACTGCCCGGCTTGAGCGGCTTCGAATTGCTCCCGGTCTTCAAAAGCGAACGCCCCGACTGCCCCGTCATCGTGCTCACCACCTACGCCGACGACATCGTCCGCGAGCGGTGCGTCCGCCTCGGCGCGGACCATTTCTTCGACAAGAGCCGCGAGTTCGAGAAAGCGGTCGAACTCATCGGCGGCATGGGCGGCGATCCGTCCGGTATCAACTCCACGGCTGAAGAAGGAAAAGCATGAAGACCGTGCGAATGCTCATTGTAGATGACAATCCCAAAGCCCTGAAGATGCTGGAGGACTTCCTCACGGATTTCACTTCGGCGCATGCGGCGTTCGACATCGTCGGCCAGGCCCGCTCCGGAATGGAGGCGATCCAGCGCATCGGGGAGTTGTTGCCGGACCTGGTGCTCATGGACATCTCGATGCCGGAGATGGACGGACTGGAGACCACGCGGCGGATCAAGGCGGGGCCATCGGCTCCGCGCGTGATCGCTCTCACAGCGTCTCAGGGAGACCACGTCCACGCCGCCGCCCTGGAAGCCGGGGCGGATGGATTTGTCAGCAAATGGAAGATCGTCGGCTTCTTGTTGCCGGAGATCCTGCGGCTCTTCCCCGAGGCGAAGCGAGACCGCTCGTGAATGACTCATCGCCCATGAACCCGGAACGCCAAGATCGTTTGCTGGCTTATCACGAAACCGCGTCGAGAGCGGCGGCGCTCGCCGCCGTCGCCGTCGGCGGCGGGGTGCTCGTCGGTTGGACGTTCGACCACCCGATGCTCAAGAGCTTGCTGCCGGGTTGGGTCAGCATGAAGGCCAACACGGCGCTGGCCTTTGTCCTGGCCGGCGTGTCGCTCTGGCTGGTGCGCGCCCGATCCTCGACCCGCGATCCCCAATCCTTCTCCGCCCCGCGGCACGGCGTGGCGCTCGCATGCGCCGCCGCGGCTGCGGCGATCGGGTTGCTCACGCTGATCGAATACGGCTTGGGCGTGAACCTGGGGCTTGACCAACTCTTGTTCCATGAGCCAGCGGAGGCCATCGGGACGTCCCACCCCGGCCGGATGGCTCCCGTGACCGCAGTGAATTTCCTTTTGCTCGGCCTGGCATTGTTATTCCTGGGGCTGAGATCCAGGGGAGACGTCCGGCTGAGCCAGTGGCTGTGCGCGCCGGCGTTCGCCTTCTCGCTGCTGGCGTTCATCGGCTACCTCTATGACGTCCAGCCACTATACCGGGTCGCTTCCTATACCCAGATGGCGGGGCACACATCGGCCGGGTTCCTTGTGCTGTCCGCCGGGGTGTTGCTCGCGCGGCCCGACCAAGGGTTCATGATTGTCTTCACCAATCACGGGCCGCGCGGATTGGCCGCGCGCCGGTTGTTGCCGGCCGCCGTTGTGGTGCCGATTCTGGTTGGCTGTCTGGCGCTGGCGGGCCACCGGGCGGGCTTTTGCGATCACGAGTTCAGCCTGGCGCTGACCGTATTGGGCAGTATCGGCATCCTGTCCGCCACGACCTGGTGGACAGCCGAGTCATTGCACCAGGCCGACATGGAGCGCAAGCGGGCGGGAATGTTGGTGCAGACGGAAAGGAACAAAGCGGAGCAGTATCTGGACATCGCCGAAGTTATTCTGGTCGCCTTTGACGATCACGCCAGGATCACTCTCCTGAACCGAAAAGGGCATCAGGTTCTTGGGTATGCGGAAGGCGAGCTTGTCGGCAGGAACTGGTTCGATGTGGTCCTGCCGCCGGAGGAAACCAAGGCCGCGTTTGAAGTTTACCGGCAGGTCATGACGGGGAATCTCGAGCCGATGGAGCGTTGCGAGAACCACGTCCTCACCCAAGCCGGTGAGAGGCGGTTGATCGCCTGGCGCAATTCGGCCCTGAAGGACGAGGCGGGCCGCATCATGGGAACGTTGAGTTCGGGCGAGGATATCACCGAACGCAAGCGGGCGGAGACGGCGCTGCGTGACTCCGAAGGACTGTATCACTCGCTGGTGGAGAACCTGCCGCAAAGCGTCTTCCGCAAAGACCGCGAAGGGCGTTTCCTGTTCTGCAATCAGCGACTCTGCGAAACCGTGGGGCGTTCATTGCAGGAGATTATCGGCAAGACCGACGCCGACCTCTTCCCGTCTCAACTGGCCGAGGCTTACCGGCAGGACGACCTCGGCGTGATGGAATCGGGCCAAGCCTTGGACCGGATGGAGGAGTTCGTGGGCGCGGATGGCCGGAAGTCGTTCGTCCAAGTCGTAAAAACCCCGCTGCGAGATGCGTCTGGAGGCGTCATCGGGGTCCAGGGGATATTCTGGGACATCACCGACCGCGTGCAGACGGAAAAATCCCATGTCCGGTTGGCGACCGCGGTGGAACAGGCCGCCGAAACCGTCATGATCACCGACGCCGACGGCGCGATCCAATACGTCAACCCCGCGTTCGAGACAACCACCGGCTACACGCGGCAGGAAGCCATCGGCCGGACCCCGCGCATTCTCAAGAGCGGCAAACACGACGACGCGTTCTACAAACAGATGTGGGCCACGCTCGGCCGCGGCGAGGTCTGGACCGGCCGCTTCATCAACAAGAGGAAGGACGGCACGCTCTACGAGGTGGAGCGAAATATCTCGCCCATCCGCGACGCCGATGGGCGCATCGTCAACTATGTCTCCGTGGGCCGCGACGTGACCCGCGAGGCCCAACTCGAAGACCAGCTTCGCCAGGCGCAGAAGATGGAATCCGTCGGCCGGCTGGCGGGCGGCGTGGCCCACGATTTCAACAACCTGCTGACCGCCATCCTGGGCTACAGCGACATGACGCTGAAGGCCCTGCCTGTGACCCATCCGTTGCGCGCCCACATCGAAGAAGTCCGGGCGGCCGGCGAGCGCGCGGCGGCGCTCACCCGGCAACTGCTGGCTTTCAGCCGCAAACAGGTGCTCCAACCCCAAGTGCTCAGTCTTAACGACCTCGTCGGCAACTTGAGCCGAATGTTGCACCGACTGATCGGCGAGGACATCCTGCTGGCCACCGTTTCCGATCCCGCTGCGGGCCACGTGAAAGCCGACCCCGGCCAGATCGAGCAGGTCATCACCAATCTCGCTGTCAACGCCCGCGACGCCATGCCCGAAGGCGGGACGCTCACCCTCCAGACGGCGAACGCGGATTTGGACGCGGCCTATGCCAGCCAGCACGCCGAGGTGACGCCCGGCCGTTACGTCCTGCTGACCGTCAAGGACACGGGCACGGGCATGACCGACGAGGTCAAGGCGCACCTGTTCGAGCCGTTCTTCACCACCAAAGGACAAGGCAAAGGCACGGGGCTGGGTCTGCCGACGGTCTATGGCATCGTCAAGCAGAGTGGCGGCCACCTCGCGGTCTATAGCGAAGTCGGCCACGGCACCGAGTTCAAGATATACCTGCCGCGCGTCGAAGAAGCCGCCGAGGTTGCCATCGCAACCAAAGCCCCCGCCGAGCTTCCTCGCGGCACGGAGACCATCCTGTTGGTGGAGGACGAGGACCAGGTCCGGAATCTCGCCCGCTCGGTGCTGGAGGAGTGCGGTTACACCGTGCTGGCGGCGGGCAGTGGAACAGAAGCTCTCTTTCTTGCGAAGCAGCATAAGGGGAAACTGCACCTGCTCTTGACCGACATGATCATGCCGGGAATCAACGGCCGCGTGCTGGCCGGAACCCTCCAGCCCCAGAATCCCGCCATGAGGTTCATTTTCATGTCCGGCTACACCGACACCAGCATCCTTCCGCGGGAAATGCACACAGAAGACGCCGCGTTCCTGCAGAAGCCTTTCACGTTGGAAGTTCTCGCCCGCAAAGTCCGCGACGTGCTCGACGCGCCGGCGGGCGGAGGCACGCCCCGTAAGGGAGGATGACGCATGATGACCACCACCAGGGAACGACGTATGAAAGCGAAAAGGCTGTCAGACACCACGGCGCGGTTGAGACAGGTGTTTCTCGACAGGGCCGGGACGGAATGGGACGAAGACGCGTCCTTTGGAGGCGGCTGGGCACAAGCGGCCAGCGTGATGGTGTTCCTGTTCGGCTGCATGGTGCTGATCGGCTGGAGCCTGGAACTGGAGGGGCTGCGGCGATTCTTCGCCCAACTGGTGGCCTTGAAGGTCAACACGGCGCTGGGTTTCCTGCTCGCGGGGCTTTCCTTGTGGATGTTCCGCAGCCGGCCTGCCGCCGGTCTCGACAAGCGATGGATCCACAAGCGCCGGGTCCTGGCCGCCGCCTATGCCGGGGCCGTCATCGCCGTCGGCGTGCTGACCATGACCGAGGAACTGACCGGGGCCGACCTGGGCATTGACCACTTGGTGTTCAGCCGGATCGTCTCCCACGATAGCGTCCTGCAACCCGGCCGGATGGGGTTCGGCGCGGCCTTGAGCTTCGTGCTGATCGGTGTCGCGCTGCTGTTGATGGACCTGCGGCGATGCCGACTGCTGGCCCGGACCTGCGTCATCCTGGCGGGGCTGTTCGCGCTGCTGGCGCTGGCAGGCACCTCTTTCGGCACCTGGTTCCTCTTCGGCCCCAACACCGGCAATCAACTGGCCATGCCCACCGCCGTTGCTTTTCTGTTGTTGTGCGTCGGCTCGCTCATCGCCCAACCGCGGCGGAAGAAGGAATGACCGCATGAGCACACAGGACACAAGACCCCCGCCAAATCACTGCCTCTCGCGCCGCGCTGTCCTCTGCTGCTGATCAACGTGGTCGTGTCGGAAGCCGCCAACTTCAAGTGCCACGCTTGATCGCCTCGATGTCCTTGTAGTCGCGCAGCCGGTAGCCGATGCGCGCGGCGTCCAGCACGCGCGTCAACGCCCGCAGCGCCACGCCAAACCCATCCGGCCCGCTGAAGCCGCCGAACTGGCCGCCGCCCTTCAGGTGCGGCTCCAGGTCGAGGAACACGCCCGGCACGCCGAGCTTCTTCAGCTTGCGCTCCAGCGCAGGGATGCGTTTGGCGAAGTCCTTCAGGATGGCAAGATGGCTGCAATCGCCCTCGTCGCACGGCACGAAGTTCTTCAGCATCGCCTCATTCACGTGGCCGTGCCATTCGATCCTGCCCTTCTGGCGGTAATCCTTGATGTGCATCCAGCCGAGGCCGTCGGCCATCGCGCGGTAGTGCTCAACCACCGCCTTGCCGCTGCCGAGCTGGCAGAGGATGTTCGCGGCGTCGAAGATCAGCATCAGCGACTTGCTGGCGACGTGGCGGTAAAGCTCCATCATCAGGTAGCCGTCCTGGCCGACGAGGTTCGCCTCGACCTCCAGCCCAAAGATGACACCCTCGCGCTCGCACAGCGCGGCGATCTCGCCAAGCTGGTCGCCCGCCTGTTTCACGTAATTCTGCGGCGGCTCGCCCTTCGGCGGATAAAACGAGAACCCGCGGATCAGCTTCGTGTCGAACGCGTGGGCCAGTGTGATGGCACGCCGCACGTCCTGCTCCAGGTATTGCGCAAACGGCACGTAACGGTTGGTGGTGCCGTCGTCCACGTCCTTGATCTTCACCTTGCCGATGGGCGACCCGAGCGTGGCGACGCGGACGCCGTAGTCGCGATGGAGTTGCTGCAACGTCGCGATCTCCTCGTCGCCGAGCAGCATCACGTTCTTGACGCCGTAGCCGGCATCCACGAACCGGATGCTGTAGTAGCTCATGCCGAGGGCGGCGAGCAGGGTCATCTGCTCGCGGACGTTCTTGCGGGGAGCGCCTTCGTCGGCGAAACCGGAGAGGAGGACTTTGGCTGGCATGGCTCGTGATCGTCGCGTGAATCGGAAATCGGGCGCGGAGCTTACACGACGGCCCCGCCGCGCACAACACCGCGGTGTTGAATTCCCCGCTGAAGCTGGCATCCTTCGCCGCCAACCGGAACAAACCGAAAGGAACCGCAGCATGAAACGCTCCCTGATCGCCGCCCTTCTCACTGGTGCCGCGCTGCAACTGACCGCCGCTGACGCCGCCGACGGCTGGAAACCGCTCTGCGACGGCAAAACGCTCGACGGCTGGGCCACCACCGGCAAACCGGAAGGCTGGGCCGTGGAAGACGGAACCATTGCCTGCCAGGTCAAAGGCGGGGCCTATCTCTACACGAAGGAGCAATACGAGAACTACGCGCTCTCGCTCGACTTCAAGATCTCGCCGCCCACCAAAAAACTGAACCCCAAGACCAAGAAGGAGGAGACGCACCCGTGCAACAGCGGCGTCTTCATCCGCTGGTCCGACCTGAAAAACGCGGTCCACACCGGCATCGAGGTGCAGGTCTTCGACAGCGTCGGCGTCGCCCAGCCGGGCAAGCACGACTGCGGCTCGCTCTACGACATGGTTGCGCCGTGCAAGAACGTCGAGAAGCCCGTCGGCGAGTGGAACCACATGGTCATCACCTGCAATGGGCCGGTCATCTCCGTCGAGCTGAACGGCGAGAAGATTTGCGAGATGAACGAAGACCAGTTCGACAAGCCCGGCCAGAACCCCGACGGCACGAAGAACAAATACAAGAACGCCTGGAAAGACATGCCGCGCAAAGGCCACATCGGCCTCCAGGACCACGGCCACCGCGTGTGGTTCAAGAACGTGAAGATCAAGGCGCTGTAGCAGCAAAATGTAGCCGCCGACGTAAGGAGGCGGAAATGGGTTGCGTGAGTTCGTTCCGCCTCCTCACGTCGGCGGCTACATGCGTATCACGGTAACGAACGTGCCTCCCGCAAACCTTCATCTTCTTCGCCGCTTCCCGCGGCTGCGCGACACGATGTGCTTCGTGCCGCTTGGCACCTATCCCGTGCCCGTTGAGCGTCTCGCCGGCATCGAGCGCGCCTTGAGAATGTGGGAGGGGCCTCAGCGCCGCGACCATCGTGGACGACAACCGAGGCGGGGCGCTGAGGCCCCTCCCACATTCGGAGCGACGGAGCTTTGGGCCAAACGCGACGACTTCTCCGGCGAGCCGTGGGGCATGAGCAAGGTCCGCAAGCTGGAACATTACTTCGGTGACGCGCGCGCCAGCGCCGCGCAACGCGTCCTGACCTTCGGCCCGCTCGGCAGCAACCACGCTCTCGCCACCGCGCTCTACGGCAAGCAGCTTGGCTTCGAGGTCCATCTCCAACTCTGGCCGGAGCCGCCGAGCGAGCGCGTGCGGCAGACGCTGCTCGCCGAACACGCCCTCGGCGCGAAACTCTTCCTCACCGGCACGCTCGACGAGCGCGCGTTGGTCGAACTGGCTGACGCGAATGTGGCGCAAGCTTCCAGCTTGCGATCTGAATCAAATCCGCAAGCTGGAAGCTTGCGCCACACTTACATCATCCCGCCCGCCGGCACCGACCCAATCGGCGCGATGGGCTACGTCGAGGCCGGCTTGGAACTGGGCGAACAAGCGGCGCGAGGCGAACTGCCCGCGCCAGACTTCGTCCACGTCGCCGGCGGCACGGGCGGTGTCGCGGCCGGGCTGCTCATCGGATTGCGCCTCGCCGGGCTGAGCGCGCGCATCGTTGCGATTCGCTGTGTCGCGCCGGAAGTGCTGACAGAGATGCGGTTGGTGTTTCTCGCGCGGCGGATTCATCAGCGGCTCGCACAACTGGCGGGCGTGGATGCGGCAAGCCTGCCGCAACCTCAGCCTGACGACTTTCTCATCCTCCACGCCCACGCCGGCGCGGGCTACGGCCAGCCGACGCCGGACTCGGAGCGCGCGCGGGAGTTGTTCGCGGCGGAGTCGGGCTTGGTGCTTGACCCGATTTACACTGCGAAGGCCGGCGCAGGCGTGCTGTCGTTCGCTGCGTCAGAGGCCGGTGCGGGCAAGCGGCACCTATTCTGGCATACTTACGCACACTGCGACCTGGGCGGTCTGGCCGCAGGCGCACGCTGGCAGAACCTGCCGGCGATGTTTCATCCATTCTTCAACCTGTCGCAGTGAATAGGGTGGGCCGCGCGTCCCGCGCGGCCAATCATCAACAACAAGCCGTGTGGGACGCACGGCCCACTCTGTTGGAGGATTTGCGGTTGCGCCGGGGGCAGATTTCGGCTAATTCCATCGCGTCGTTCCGGTCGGGGCGTAGCGCAGCTTGATAGCGCGCCTGCCTTGGGCGCAGTAGGTCGCGGGTTTAAATCCCGCCGCCCCGACCACTTCATCTTCCCTTCGGCAATGCACCATGCCGCTGCAAGGGTTCGTAGTAGCGCGCTTCAGCGCGCGTTCTTCCGCCCCGGCCAACGACGGCCTACGCGCGCTGAAACGCGCTACTACAAACCCAAACCGCTACAGAAGCTTCCGCCTCATCAACGTCGCGTAGGCGAGCGGCTGCTTCGGCATGTTCACCGTGTCGAAACGAAACTCCCAAAGTTTCTCGATCGCGAAATCGCGGCTGAACGTCGCGCGGATTTCATCCTCGCTCACCGTCGGCGGGCCGGGATTGAGCGGTTCCTTCGAGTTGCCGCAGAGGAGAAAGAAAACAGTGCCGGGCCGTGTCACGCGCAGCACCTGCTCGACGAATGTCCCGCGCTGGTCCTTCTCCATCATGTGGAAACAGCCGCGGTCGAAGATGAACTCAAACGGCGCGCCGAGTTCAGGCAGGTCGAGCGCGCTGCCGCAGACGAAACTCGCGTTCGCTTTTTGCGCGGCTGCCTTCTGTCGCGCCTTCTCGATGGCGACCGGCGAGAGGTCCAGTCCTGTGGCGTCAAAACCTTGTTGCGCGAGGTAGATGACGTTGGTGCCGGTGCCGCAGCCGAGGTCGAGCGCGCGGCAGGGTTTCACCACGCCGCTCTCGACCAACTCGCGCAGTTGGGTGCAGGGGTAGCCCGTGTCCCACGGCGGGGCCTGCGGGTCGCGGTAAGTTTGGTCCCAGTCACGTTCAGGCATTGTTTCGGTTCCCGACGTTCGCGGCTCACGCGGCCTTGCCACCGTCACGTCCAGAACTCGCGCGGGTCGGTGATCTTGCCGGTGAGCGCGCTCGCGGCGACGGTCGCGGGGCTGGCGAGGAAAACCTGGCTCTCGCGGTGGCCCATGCGGCCGGGGAAATTGCGGTTGGTGGCGCTGATGCACTTCATCGGCTTGTTCATCCGGCCGAACGTGTCCACCGGCCCGCCGAGGCACGCCGCGCAGCCGGCGTTCTCGGTCATCCGCACTCCGGCGGCAACGATGATGTCCCACACGGTCTGGCCGCCGAGCGTCATCGTTTGCAGTTCGCGCACGATCTGCGTCGTGGCGGGCACGCCGAAGGTGTCAATCTTCACCTTGCGGCCCTTCACGACGCGGGCGAACGCGAGGAAGTCGCTGGTCTTGCCGCCGGTGCAGGAGCCGATGTAGGCGCGGTCGAGCGCGATGTGGCCGAGTTCCTTCGCCAGCTTGCGCTGGCCGGGGTCGGGATGGCACGCGACGGTCGGCTCAAGCTTCGAGAGGTCGAACTTTTTGTTATAGACAAACTTCGCATCGGCATCCGGCGTCGCCGGCTCGTAGTCCTTCTTGGTGCCGTTGGCGGCGGTGCGCTCGTTGACGTAATCGAACGTCTTCTGGTCGGCCTCGAAGATGCCGTTCTTGCCGCCGGCCTCGATGGCCATGTTGGCGATGGTCATGCGGTCGTCCATCGGGAGTGCCGACGCGCCGGGGCCGACAAACTCCATCGCGCGGTAGGTCGCGCCGTCGAAGCCGATGTCGCCGATGAGGTGGAGGATCACGTCCTTGCCCATGAGTCCGGGCTGGAGCGCGCCTTCGAGCCAGAAGCGCATCGTCTCCGGCACCTTCAGCAGGATTTTGCCGGTGCCCATGATGAAGCCGGCATCGGTGTTGCCCACGCCGGTGGCGAATTCGCCGAACGCGCCGGCGGTGCAGGTGTGGCTGTCGGTGCCGATAAGGATCTCGCCGGGGCGGGTGTGGCCCTTGAGCGGCAGCGTCGTGTGGCAGACGCCGGCGTAGCTGTTGCCGTATTGGCGTTTCAGTTCCCCTTTCGACGGGTCGAACTTCCAGTGGCCGTTCGGGTCGTCAATGATGTCGTAGAAATACGGCAGCCCCTGCTCGCGGACGAAGTCGCGGAGAATGTCCACGTTGCGGTTGCAGAGCGCGTCGGTGGTGAAGATGTAATGGTCGGGCATGATGACGATCTTCTTGCGGTCCCAGACCTTGGCGCCTTTGCCGAACTCGCGTTTGAAGATGCCGATGGTGCCCGGGCCGCACACGTCGTGCGTCATCAGGATGTCCACGTTCACCCAGACGTTCTCGCCGGCAAAGACCGCCGTGCGCCCGGAGGCGCGCGCGAGCAGTTTCTCTGTCAATGTCATGCCCATGATCGTTCGGTTCCTGCGGAAAAGTGCCGCCGAAGTTACGGGAGGGGCGGGCGCGATGCAACGGGTTTTTCCGGCGCGGCTTTGGCGTTGTCGCAGCGGCGGGCGTATTGTTGCTTGTGATAGAACCGGGAAAATGGCTGCGCCGGCGTTGCGCGGCCGGCAACGGAGGACCTGAAGATGAAAGGGAACCTGAAACTCCTGGTCGCCTACGACGGATCACAGTGCGCCGGGGCGGCGTTGAACGACTTGAAGCGGGCCGGCCTGCCGCGTGAAGTGGAGGCGCTCGTCGTGTCGGTGGCGGACGTGTGGCTGCCACCGCCGGGCAGCGAGATCGCGGCCGTCGCGGAGATGGTGCCGCCGCCCGTCCGGCTCTCCCGCGCGCACGCGATCGAAACGGAGGAGCAAGCCCTGGCACTGGCCGAACAGGCGGCGGCGCGGTTGCGGGAACGCTTCCCCGGCTGGCAGATCAGCGTGGCGGCCTGTCACGACACGCCGTGGACGGGCATCCTCAAGCAAGCGGAGGAGTTCAAGCCCGGCCTGATCGTCGTCGGTTCGCATGGGCGGAGCGCGTTGGGCCGGATGGTGCTCGGCAGCGTGTCGCAGCGGGTCGCCACGGAAGCATCCTGCTCGGTGCGTCTGGCGCGCGGACTGTTTGCGGAAGACGTGGCGCCGCCACGAATCGTGGTGGGCGTGGACGGCTCGGAGCACAGCAACCTGACCGTCAGCCGCGTCGCGGAGCGGGTGTGGCCGCCGGGCACGGCGGTGCATGTGGTGGCGTTCACCGATGTCGTGAGCGTGGTGATGTTGTCGTCGGAATACCCGCCCGTGTCGGGCTTGATGCCGGAGGATTACGACAAGGAAGAGGCGCAGTTGCGGGAGTTCGCCACGGCCGCGGTGGGCAAACTGCATGCTGCGGGGCTGCTGGCCGCGCCGATCGTGAGACGGGGCGACCCGCGGCGGGAGATTCTCCACGAGGCGGAGCGTTGGGGCGCGGATTGCGTGTTCGTTGGCGCGCAAGGACATACGCGTCCACGGATCATCCTGGGTTCGGTGTCGCAATGGGTGGCGTCACGGGCGCATTGCTCGGTGGAACTGGTGAGGGCGTAGTCTGGATGGTTGGGGGCGGCTGAGAATCGCATTGCGCCGCCGCCCCGGCTGTGGTTGCATCTGTGCGCGTCTAAGCTATCAAGAACGGAGATTTCAAGAATGGACCCGGCGATTTTCAAGCAGCGACTGCTGGAAGTGGTGAAGGGATGCAACACCATCCCGACCGTGGTGATGCGGCTCAAGGAGCATGGCGTGATATTCCGGCCGAATCCGCTGGAGGCGCTCTTTGGACGCGGCGTGACGGCGGCGGTGCCGGAGTTGCTGCTGGCTTTCGACGACGGCGAGGTGTTCATCCGGGACTTTCACGGGCGCAACTGCATGCTGGTGGTCCGCCGCAGCGGTGACACAACGTATCTTCAGGGTGAATACTCCGTGGCGGCAGAGGAAAAGGCCTGAGGGCTGGAGGCGGCCGTCGGGATTGCCGTTGACGCTGGAAAACTCCGTGGGTAATGTCCGCCGCGCTTCGCACGACGCGATGGCAGTTTTTCGGTTGGGCGCGTAGCTCAGTTGGTTAGAGCACTACCTTGACATGGTAGGGGTCACAGGTTCGAATCCTGTCGCGCCCACCATCCCGAATGCGGAGTGCGGAATGCGGAATCTCCCCGTGAAAACGAACCGGAAATGGGTTGTTCACCACCGCGACCGCGCCAAGCAGGTGGTCTGCTCGGCCTGCGGGGAGTCGCGGCGCATCCTGACGCGGGCTGACGGTCAGGAGACCATCAATCTCCACGTCACCCACATCCTCGACTCGAAGCGGCACTACCACAAGAAGTGCAACGAGGTTTACTACATCCTCGAAGGCGCGGGGACGATGGAGTTGGACGGCGAGAAGGTGGAGTTGACGCCGGGCACAACGATCTATATTCCGGCCGGCACGCGGCATCGCGGCTGGGGCGACTTCAAGACCATCGTGATCGGCACGCCGGCGTTTGAAGAGAGCGATGAATTTTTTGATTGAGCCTCCTCACGTCGGCTCCTACGAGTGATTTTATGTCTGAACGAAAGGCCATCGAAGAACGGCACCAGTTGAGCGACCAGGAGCGGCTTTGGCACTCCGGCGCGCACGTGCTGGCCACCGCCATCCTCAAGCTATGGCCCGAGGCGCAGCTCGCCTCCGGCCCGGCTGTGGACAATGGCTTCTACTACGACCTCGAACTGGCCCACCGCATCACGCCGGAGGATTTTCCGAAGATCGAGGCGGAGATGAAGACCATCGTCAAGGCCAACCAGACGTTCGAACGCGTCGTCGTCACCCGCGAACAGGCGCTGGCCGACGCGCGGACCGGCCGGCTCGGCGCGCTCGGCGAGCGGCCCGCGCCGAGCAAGTTCAAGATCGGCAACATCGAAGAGATTCCCGCAGGCGAGCCGATCACCTACTTCAAGAACGGCGACTTCCTCGACCTCTGCGCCGGGCCGCACGTGATGCGCACCGGCAACGTCGGCGCGTTCAAGCTCATCAGCGTCGCGAGCGCCTACTACAAGGGCGACGAGAAGAACCCGCAGCTCCAGCGCATCTACGGCATCGCGTTCAAGAACAGGACCCAGCTCGACGAGTGGCTGAAGATGCAGGAGGAGGCGAAGAAGCGCGACCACCGCAAGCTCGGCTCGGAGATGGGCATCTTCGCGTTCGACAGCGAATACGTCGGCCCCGGCCTGCCGCTCTGGCTGCCCAACGGCGGCGCGATGATCGAGGAACTCGAAACGCTCGCCAAGCAGACCGAGTTCCAAGCCGGCTACGTCCGCGTCAAGACGCCGCACATTGCGCGCGAGATTATGTATAAGACCAGCGGGCACTTGCCGTATTACGCGGAGAGCATGTTCCCGCCGATGGTCCTTCGCGAAGACGCGGCAGCCGATGCAGACTTGGCCGTGATGGCGAAGGCTGGGGAAGAAGGGATTTCACGTCTGCGCGACATGCTGATTGAACTGGGCCAGCTGCCAAGCGTAGGCGAAGGCAGGGCAAACCCCTCCCAGGTTTGGGCTGCCTTGCAAGACATCCAAAATTCGGAAGTCTCTGAACTCCGGAAACTGGTCACCAGCGCTGCAAGCCTCCGGCTCGCGGAGGCCCTTATGGCTGAATATGGTGGCGCGCCTAGCCGCTACTACCTCAAGGCGATGAACTGCCCGCACCACCACCGGATTTTTGCGGCGGCGCCGCGGAGCTACCGGGACATGCCGTTGCGGTTGGCGGAATACGGCGTCAATTACCGCTACGAGCAGTCGGGCGAGCTTTTCGGTCTGATGCGCGTGCGCTCGATGCAGATGAACGACGCGCACATCTACTGCTCGCCGGAACAGTTCGCGCAGGAGTTTCAGGCGGTCAACGACATGTATCTGAAGTATTTCAAGATTTTCGGCATCGAGAAATACGTCATGCGCTACAGCACGCATGATCCGGCCAAGCTGGGCCAGAAGTTCGTGGACCAGCCGGAGTTGTGGGTGAAGACCGAGGAGATGGTCCGGCGCGTGTTGAAGGAGAGCGGCATCAACTTCGAGGAAGTGCCGAACGAGGCGGCGTTCTACGGGCCGAAGATTGACGTGCAGGTCTGGAGCGCCATCGGCAAGGAGTTCACCATCGCGACCAACCAGGTGGACTTCGCCGTGCCGTCGCGGTTCGGGCTGGTCTATCGCGACAAGGACAACACCGACAAGACGCCGCTCTGCATCCATCGCGCGCCGTTGGGCACGCATGAGCGGTTCATCGGTTTCCTGATCGAGCATTACGCGGGCAACTTCCCGCTCTGGCTCGCGCCGG
>JACRKA010000031.1 GCA_016219905.1 Verrucomicrobiota bacterium | reverse complement strand
CGTGGCAGGTCAGCCGCAAGGACCGCGGCTTGGGCGTGCTCGCGACAGCCTGCTACGGTGGCGGCGTGATCGTGTTCGGCTTCGAGTCGAACCCGCGCTACCTGCTGCCCGTGCTGCCCCTGCTGTGGTGGTTTGCCGCCGAGGGATTGCAGGCGGGCTGGCGCGCCGTGCGGCGACGGCCTGCGGCGGTCCAACCACCGGGGTTTCCGCTTGGCGCACCGGTGGCGGTTGCAATGGCGCTGTTGCTCGTGCCGAACGTGTCCAAGGTGCTTGGCGAGGTCAGGCTGGCGCACGCATCGGATTTCTACGCGGTTTACGACCACGGCCACTGGAAGCCTTATGTGGCAGTGGCCGGTTGGATCAAAACGAACGCGCTGCCGGACGCGCGCGTGCTCAGCGTCGAGGGCAGCCCGCTGGGGTTCCTGGCCGGACGGCCGGTGTTGATGAACGCCGCGCAATGCCGGCCCGGCGACCTGCTGGTGCTCGAGCCGCTGGAGCCGTCGCGCGCGCCGCGCGGCATTCCCAGCGGGGGCCGCCTGATGGCCGACGCGCAGATGCAGGCCGGCTGGAAGATGGTGGAGGCAGGAGCGGCAAAGGAAGTTTTCCAAAGCGGCAAGTTGAGCGTGTTCCGGGTGCTGTCCGGGGCCGCCCCGCCCGCCCCCAACCCATGATCCGCTTCCCCGCGCAGCGACCGCGGCCGTCAGCGCGATGGCGGTGATTCCTCCCGTGACGGCGTCTGTTCCGCCTCCCGCAGCGCCAGCTTCCGCACCAAACCGGTCAATTGCTGCTCGATGTGGCGGATGCGGATGTAGATGCGGAAGATGAAATAGCAGAGCGCCGCCACGGTGATGTAAACGATGGCGTCGGAACCGCGCCCCACCCCCAGCACCCGCGCCAGATGCATGGTCAACTGCGGCCACAGGACCACGACCGACGCGCCGATCCACAGCAGGCAGAGAAAGACCAGTTCACGGCCATTGATGTTGCCGTCCCGGAACCGCAGCACCGCGCGGGACAGAGCGAAGAGGAAGAACGTGACGAACAACAGTTTGATGATCATGGGTTCACCCGCCGGTTTTCAGCGCCACAGTTTGTGAAACAGGAAATCGAGGACGATCTTCACGCTGCCCGTCGAACGCTGGCCCTTTTGCAGCGAATAATCGCTGTAGCGGACCTTCACCGCCACCTCGCGGAAGCGCAACCCTCGCCGCGCCAGTTCGTCGAGGATTTCCGACGCGTGGGCCATCTGGTCCTGGTGAACCTCGATCACCTCCGCCGCCCGCCGCGAGAACGCCCGCAGGCCGTTGTGCGTGTCCGTGACCTTGATGCCCGACACGACGCGCGTGAACCAGATGCCGCCCCGCAACACCAGCCGGCGGATCCACGGCATGTTCACCGCCTCGCCGAGAAACCGCGACCCCAGCGTCACGTCGCACTCCCCGCCCGCCACCGGCCCCACCAGCGCAGGCAGGTCCGCCGGATCGTGCTGGCCGTCGCTGTCGAACGTGACGATCACCTGCGCGCCGTGCGCCAGCGCGTAGTCCATGCCCGTCCGCAACGCCGCGCCCTGGCCGCGGTTGATCAAGTGCTGGATCACCGTCGCCCCGGCCGCGCGGGCCTCGGCCGCCGTCGCGTCGCGCGAGCCGTCGTCCACCACCACCACCCGCGGCGCGCAGGCAAACAGGCCCGCGACCACGCCACGGATGACGCGCGCCTCGTTGTAGGCGGGCACGACGATGAAGGTGTCCGCTGCGAGAGGTTGAACTGCCGTCGAAGCCATCGGCGGCCACTGTAGATTCACGCCCGGCCCAGTCAAGCGTGGATTGCCGTCCTGCCGGCACTCGCCCACCGGCACGACCTCACATCCCGGCGGCCATTTACCTTGCGTGAACGGGAGTGACGACCTAGGCTGCGCGCCGAAGCGCCTGAGCAGGACGGCCCTTTGGGTTGCTGCGGCGCATGGATGCCACCGGGACATGAATCCCGAACCGACACAACATAATCCGACCGTCACGCTCACCCCGGAACGGTTTGCCGCGATGGAGCAGGCGATGGGGGACCCGAAGCGGCTGGACTGCATTGCCGGCCTTGTCATGCAGGACGGGATGCGCATCCTCGACATCGGCGGCGCCAAGGGAAAGTTGTTGAGCGATCTGGCGGCCCGGTCAGGGCGGGCGCTCCAGTTGTTCAACCTGGATATCAGCGACTACTATGCCGGCAAGCAGCTCGATGCCGGGATCCAGTTTGTCTGCGGCTCCATCCTGGACGCGCGGCTTGAGGAGGCGTCGTTCGACATCGTCACGTTCAGGCACGTGTTGCATCATCTGGTGGCTTCCAACATCCGGGCGACGCTGGAGAACCAGCGGCAGGCGCTGGAGCGGATGTGCCGCCTCCTGAAGCCCGGCGGCCACCTGGTGTTTGAGGAGGAGGTCAACAACGTGCGCTTGTTCTCGCGCATGGTTTATCACCTGTCGAAATGGGCCAGCGACCGGGGCATTGTATTGAAAGCGTTCGACACGGCCCGTGTGGTCGTGTCGTTCATGACGCCGGGGGAGATTCGCGCGGCGCTCGATGCGCTGGCTTCGCAAGTGGGCATGGAAGTTGAACGATGCTCCTACCAGTCCTGGCCGATGCCGCTGCGATGGAAGCTCACGATCCTGATGAGCCGGGTCGGTAGCGTGTTCTACGTGGTGAGGAGAAGGCGGGGGTCCCCGCCGAAGGTGGATGCGACGCGACGCGCCATGCAGCGCGGGACATGATGCAACGGACGACACTCCAAACCTGGATGCGGACGCTGGAGGATCCCGCGCGCTTGACGCGCCTGGCGTGGACGGTCTTCGGCGCCGCTTTCTGCCTGCGGTTGCTCGTCGTCATCGCGGTGCGCGACTGGACCCATCCCATCGAGTGGGAGTTCATCAACATCGTCAAGAGCCTCCTGGCAGGCAACGGCTACCGCGGCGGGGCGTGGCTGGCGCGCGAGGGACCGACGGCGCTTTACGCGCCCGTGTATGTGTTCCTGATCTATGGCTGCCGCCTCTTGTTCGGCGCGGCGGGTTGGGCGGCGCTCCAGTTTCTGCAATGCGCCGTGGGCGCGGGCGCGGCGGTGTTGCTGTTCCATCTGGCGCGGCGCGCGTTCGATCAACGCGTCGGTTTCCTTGCCGGCCTGGTGCTGGCGGCGAACCCGGCGCATTGCTTCGTGGCCACCTGCATCCACCCGGTCATCTGGGTCTGCGCAAGCCTGCTGGCCGTGACGCTGGCGTGCGATGTCATGGCCCAGAGGCGCACCCGCCTGTCGGCGGCCGTTTTCGGCGCGGTCGCGGGCCTGGCGACGCTCGTGGAGCCGTCCGTGTTGAGCTTCGTGCCGCTGGCGGCGCTCTGGCCCTTGCTGACGCGGTGGCGGGAATGGAGAAGCGGCCTGCGTCTGGCGGCGGTCGCAGCGGCGGCGGCCGTGGTGGCGGTCTCGCCGTGGACCGTCCGCAACTGGCTGACGTTCGGCAAGCTCATCCCGGTGCGCACCGGCTCGGAGTTGATTCTCTGGCTGGGCAATCATCCGGGCGCGACGGGCGTGCTGCAATATCTGGACGATCGCGGCGAGGTGCGGCACGTCGTTGACCGCCTGCCGCAGGAGTTGCGCCAGAAGCTGGCGGAGATGCCGGAGGTGGATGCCTACGCCGAACTGGGACGGATGGCGCGGGACTACATGGCCGCCCATCCCGGCCAGACGCTGATCCGCACCGCAAAGAAGGCCGCTTACTACTGGTGGTTTCCGTTCTGGCAACTTTGCCCACGCTGCCGCGACGGAAACATCTTCACGCAGTTCCATCACATCGAAAACATCCCGTGGGTGATTGTGCTGGGACTGGCCGCCTGCGGAACGTGGCTCTGGCGCGCCCAGTGGCGGCGCTGGCTGCTCCTCGTCATGCCGATGCTGACTTACACCGCCACCTACGCGATCCTGCACGTGGGAGTCAACAGCCGCTACCGGCTGCCCGTCGAGTGCCTCGTGATGGCGTTCTCCGGCGCCGCACTGGCATGGCTGGCGCGCTCCCGGGAGAAACGCCCGTCGGCCGGCTAGACCTTGAACTCCTCCGCGAACATCAGCTCGTTCGCCAGCTTGTAGCTCTCAAACGTGCCCGCGTCCGTCCACCAGCCTTTCAGCACGTCGTAGGTGAGCAGCCCTTTGCGGATGTAGGCGTTGTTGACGTCGGTGATCTCCAATTCGCCGCGGCCGCTCGGCTTGAGCGTCTTGATGGCTTCGAACACCGCGCTGTCATACATGTAGATGCCCGTGACGGCCATGTTGCTCTTCGGCTTCTTCGGCTTCTCCTCGATGCCGATCACCTTGCCCGACTTCAACTCTGCCACACCGTAACGCTGCGGATCGCGCGCTTCCTTCAGCAAAATCTTCGCGCCCGCCTTTTGCTTCTTGAAGCTCGCGACATACGGGCTGATGTCGTCCTGGAAAATGTTGTCGCCGAGGATGACCGCCACGTGGCTGTCATGGACGAAGGTCCGCGCCAACCCAACCGCCTGCGCGATGCCGCCCGCCTCGTCCTGCACGCGATAGGTGAACTCGCAGCCGTAGGCGCGACCGCTGCCCAACAGCCCGACCACCGCGTCCATGTGTTCGACGCCGGTGACGATCATGATCTCCTGGATGCCCGCTTGCTTCAGCTTCTCGATCGGGTGCACGATCATCGGCTTGCGCCCGACGGGCAGCAGATGTTTGTTCGTCACCTTCGTCAGCGGGAACAACCGCGATCCCGTTCCACCGGCAAGAATCAAACCTTTCATGGCTTCCGTGTCTTTCGTGTGTTCCGTGGTTAACTCGGCTTGGCAATCGTCGAATACTGCTCCGCGTAGTATTTCCGATACTCGCCCGACTTGATGCGCTCCCACCACGGGCGGTTCGCCTGATACCACGCAATCGTCTCCCCCAGCCCCACCTCGAACGTGTAACGGGGCTGCCAGCCCAGTTCGCGCGCGATCTTCGTCTGGTCAATCGCATACCGCCGGTCATGCCCTGGCCGGTCCGCCACGAACTTGATCAGGCTCTCCGGCTTGCCAAGATGCTTCAGCAGCAGCTTCACCAAATCGAGGTTCTCCCACTCGTTGTTGCCGCCGATGTTATAGACCTCGCCCGACCGCCCGCGCTCCAACACCACCGCGATCGCCTCGCAATGGTCGCGCACGTGCAGCCAGTCGCGCACCTGCTTGCCGTCGCCATACACCGGCAGCGGCTTGTCCTCCAGCGCGTTCGAGATCATCAGCGGAATCAGCTTCTCCGGGAACTGGTAAGGCCCGTAGTTGTTCGAGCAGCGTGTGATCACCACGTCCTGCTTGAACGTGTGGCACGCCGCGCGGCAGAGCAGGTCGGCCGCCGCCTTGCTCGCCGCATAGGGCGAGTTCGGCGCCAGCGGCGTCTGCTCGGTGAACTTCCCCGTCGCCCCCAGCGCGCCATAGACCTCGTCGGTCGAGACCTGCAAGAACCGCCGCACGCCATACTCGCGCGCCAGGCTCAACATCACCTGCGTGCCGACCGAGTTCGTCTGCACAAACCGTTCCGGCTCCTTGATCGAGCGGTCCACGTGGCTCTCCGCCGCGAAATTGATCACCGCCTCCGGCCGCTCCGCCTCCATCACCTGCTTCACCGCCGCCTTGTCCGTGATGTCTCCGCACACGAACCGGTAACGCTCGCCTTCCTTGATGCCGGCGAGGTTCTCCAGGTTGCCCGCGTAGGTCAGCAGGTCGTAATTGATGACACGCCACGCCGGCCGCGACTCCAGCGCGAACCGCACGAAGTTGCTGCCGATGAACCCACAACCACCTGTGACAAGGACTTTCACGGGCCGCGCACCGTAGCAGAATCACCGCAGCCGGCAAAGAGTTTTTGCGCCGAGTTCTTCTGCTAAGGATGCTTGCGGCGATTTGCGGGCGGCGAGCGTTTCCGTAACGACTGAAAAATGTGTTATGGGAAGTGACTGTCGAAATTCGACCAAAACTCTTTGACGGACATCTTAACCCCTGTGGTCTGCCACCACTCTTTCCATTGCTCGATTGAACTGGGGCGCGGAGGATGTGGAGGTGGTCGCCCGGAGGGGTAGTGTATACCCCCCAAGAGACTCCTTGCCTGGCCAGCGAGTTCCTTGTCGGATGACGCCAAGATTCTGATAAGCGCCGGAACCGATCCTTGGGTCCGCAAGATTGCGTCCACGTTTGGATAGAATTCCCCTTTGTAGCTAACAATCCGCTTCAGATAGAAAGTCGCTTTCTCTTCCGCGTAGTCATCACACGATTCGTCGAGCCTCTGCTCCCGAAACGTTGGCCAAGGTATGATTCGGAACTCAGTCGGCGGTGAAGTAAAGACCCCTTTCACCATCTTGTCGTTGCGGACTGCGGTAGTATCGAGAGCCACCGTGAGAGTGTAGAGGCCGGCGTTGGTCAGCGTGTAAAAACAAGGAAACCACCGTCGTGTTAATGAGAACCCCACGCCGGCAGTTTCACCCGGACGCAATTCTACGGTGGGAAAGTCCGGAGCTTCCGTCGAAGAACGAGACCAGCCTGAACCCATCGGAATGATCTTGCCTCCACACTTGACCTCCAGCCGCAGGATCTTCTGCCGGACGTAAAATGAGGCATATGGATCTTCCTGCTTGATGTTCAGAAAACCAAAACTGGGTATGGCGACCACTTGTGCACTCCTGTTGCTGACCACAACGGCATGCCATGTCCTTTCACCAACCTCGAAATCAGACTTTGCAGCTTTGACGGAGATACTTAATGGGGAGTCGTTCGTTTCGGCTCTTCCCGCGCAGGAGAACAGGCAGTGCACAACGAAGAGCGTTAGACATGTGACACGAGGTTTCATAAGCGTCTGCTTGATTGCCAGTATGCTACCGAATACTCCATATAATCAACTGACGATCTTGAAGCACGTTTTCCGGTCGTTGACTCATCGTATCATCACCATGTCCCGTAGCGCATCCCGCACCAACTCCAACGAGAGCAACTTAATCGGCCCGTCTGCCGCCAACACCCATACGCGCGGCCCACGAGGCGCCCAGACCGCTGGTGAGGTCGGGCCGAACAAGGCGAGCGTCGGTGTGCCGACCGCCGCAGCGAGATGCGTCACACCGCTGTCGTGGCCCGCGAACAACGCGCAGCGCTCCAGCACAGCCGCGAGCCGCGGCAATGACAGGTTCTCCGCCATCGGCAGCTTCAACGGCTCCAACGCGCGTCGTGCCACGTCGTCAGCCTCGCCGAGCACCAGCATCACGTCGCGTTTCAACTCGTCGCGCAGCCAGCGGATCACGTCGGCCCAGCGGTCGGCGGGCCAGACCTTGTGCTGGCCGCCGCTGCCGGGATGAACGGCGATAAACGTAGCCGCCGACGTAAGGAGGCGATTCGCTTTGTCGGTCGCTGCATCCGCCTCCTCACGTCGGCGGCTACGCATGAATCCCTCCGCAAACGCGCGGTCATCGGCTGAAGGGAAAATGCGCGGCACGGGGTCGGCCACGTTGATGCCGAGTGCGGCGAGCGGGCGCGTGAAATGCACGGCGGCGTGTTCCTTCTCCGGTTTAGCCGAGCCGCAGACGAGATTGCGCACACGGCAACGGCGGAGGTTGGTGCCAAAGATATCGTCGGGGTCGTAGAGATAGGAGACGATGAGGTCGAAGCTGCCAAAGTAATCGCCGAGCGCGTCGTTGAGGTCGCCGCCGTCCACGAAGAAGCTCGCCATCGCCGCCGCATCAATCGAGCGCACCGTGTCGGCGTAGTGGCGGCGGTCGGCCAGCGCGAGGATGCGCGGGTAGCCGAGGATCTCGATGTGCGCCTGCGGCCAGCGTTCGCGCAGCGCGCCGATGGCCGGCAGCGTCAGGATGAAATCTCCTATCGCGCCGCCGCGGATGACGAGGATGCGAGGTTGATCGGATGGGATTGAAACCGCGGATTTCACGGATGGCGCGGATGAATTCCCTGACGGTTCCTCGTTTTTCGGTATCCGCGGAATCCGCGTCATCCGCGGTCAGTAAACAAACACGCCCAGCGCGATGAGGAAGGCGCCGACGGCACAGCCGAGGCCACAGAGCGCGCGGCAGCGGCCGTCGTTCGCGGTGGCCCAGTCAATCATGTCCCGCATCCGGTAGGGTGAGACGGTGAACCACATGCCCGCGACGGCCCAGAGGTAGGCGATGACAGTCATCACCAGCCGCCACGGTGTGTCGAGTTGGTTCGCGGAGTCCACAACCACCTTCGCCAGCATCAGCAACAGGATCGCGAGCCCGCGCACGGCGAGAAAGTCGAA
Organism: Verrucomicrobiota bacterium; assembly: GCA_016219905.1. Lineage (GTDB taxonomy): Bacteria > Verrucomicrobiota > Verrucomicrobiia > CAIQCK01 > CAIQCK01 > JACRKA01. Next base: position 396 of record JACRKA010000031.1, on the reverse strand, counting down.
CTTCAAGATGATGAGGCCGGCATACGTCGCCACCAGGAAGGCATAGACATACGTCTTGCCGATGATCATGCCCTCCTCGCCCGCCCGGCTCACCACAATCAAGCTCCAGACCAGCACGATGGTCAGAAACAGGATGCCCGGCCAGACGGCGCGCGGGAACTTCCGCACGATCTCGCGGTAACGCTGCGGATTGACGACGCCAAGCGCGCGGCCGGCGATCATGGCAGCGCCCAGCGTGATCGCGACCGGCTTCAATGGAACCATGTCATACATGTTGCGGTAAGGGGTAAGCGGAAAGCGGCCGGACGTCAATCACCGAGAATCGCCGGGTCGCCGTAGAGCGTGTAGTCCTTGGCGCGTGTGACGCGCACGTCGAGAAGCTGGCCGCGGTGGCGG
>JACRKA010000030.1 GCA_016219905.1 Verrucomicrobiota bacterium | reverse complement strand
CCGCCAAGGGCAGCATCACTCTCCCCCGCGACCCGAAACCGGTCGAACTCGACATGGCCGAATGCCTCGCTTGCGGCGGCCACATGCTGACCGCCACGTGGTCGTTGCGCTCCGGCGACAAGCGCGACGGCTCGGCGTTCTTCGAACAGCCGGAGTTTTTCGCCGCCCTGAAGCGCTACATGGGCTTCGCGCGCACCCACGAAGACCTCTACGCCGGCAACGAACCGTGCGCGAACGTGTGGGTCTATCACTCGCAGTGGTCGCTGGCGTTCAATCACAGCGCCGCCTACAACAGCGTGCTGGGTTTCGAGCAGGCACTGCTCGGCCGCATCGCCTACTGCGTGGCGAAGGAGAAACATCTCGCGCAACTCGGCCCGCGCGACGTGCTGATCGTGGCGTCGCAGACCTGTCTCAGCGACCCGGAATGCGCGGCGATTCGCGCCGCCGTCGGGCGCGGCTGCGGGGTCATCATCACGTGGCTGAGCGGGGAGTGCGACGAGAACAACCGCCAGCGCGAGAAATCACCGTTGCTCGACCTCAGTGGAAAACCCAACGTCCGCTACTTCGAGAAATGTCCGGGCCGGATCAGCCAACCCCATGAGGAAGGTGACGAGGTGATGCGCGCTGCGATGCCCGCCCGGACGCCGGAGATCCTCGCCGCCGTCCGCGAACTGGCCCGGCAAGGGTTCGCGGCGGAACTGGACTGCGCCGCGAAGAAGCAGCCGCTGACATTTGTGGACGTTTACCGGCAGCCGAAGGCCGTGGTGGCGCACGCTATATATTATGGTGAAGGCGAGCCGGACGGACTGCGGCTGCGCGTGGCCGATTGGCTCACCATGGCCGAGCCGACGCTGTATTCGCCCCACGTCAGCGCGCCGATGCCGCTGAAGCGTGGGGCGCAAGGCTGGATCGAGCTGCCCCGCTCTTTCGGGCGCTACGCGGCACTGCGGTTTGCCTGATGGATTTGGCGTTTGGCCGACAATTTCCTTGAAAGGCCGGGGGGCTTGGCGTTCTATTCGCCGCCTCATGGCCGACCAACCGAAGACCCCGCAAGTGGATGTGCCCTACGTGGCGATGCTGGCGCGGCTGTCGCTGACGCCCGAGCAGACACAGAGGTTTGGCGTGCAGCTCCAGCAGATCGTCGCCTACATCGAGAAGCTCAAGGAGGTCAACGTCGAGGGCATCGAGCCGACGGCCCACGCCACCCCGATCACCAACGTCTTCCGCGCCGACGAGCCGCGCGCGTGGGGCGACCCCGCGCCGTTCCTCAAGAACGCGCCGCAGCAGGCCAACAGCCTCTTCATCGTGCCGAAGATTGTGGAATAGCCCGCCATCATGGCTCTCACCGAACTCACCGTCCACGAACTGGCCAGCCGACTGGCGAAGAAGGAGATCGCCGCCGAGGAGTTGGCCCGCGATGTCGTGGCGCGGACGGAGGCCGTGGAGCCGAAGCTGCACGCGTTCCTGGAATGGAACGGTGAGGAGTTGATGGCGGCGGCGCGCGACGTGGACGCGCGGCGGTCGCGTGGTGAGGCGCTGGGGCCGCTGGCGGGCATTCCCGTCGGCATCAAGGACGTGCTCAACGTCAAGGGCCACTCGTGCCGGTGCGGCTCGAAGATTTTGCAGGGCTACATCTCACCGTATGACGCCACCGTGATCGCGAAGCTGCGCGCGGCGGGGGCGATTCCTTTCGGGCGATTGAACATGGACGAGTTCGCGATGGGCAGTTCAACGGAGAACTCGGCGTTCGGCGCGACGCGCAATCCTTGGGACCTGGAGCGGATTCCCGGCGGCTCCAGCGGCGGCAGCGCGGCGGCGGTCGCGGCGGGCGAGGTGCCCGCGACGCTCGGCAGCGACACGGGCGGCAGCATCCGCCAGCCGGCGTCGCTTTGCGGAGTGGTGGGGTTGAAGCCGACTTACGGCCGCGTGTCACGGTTCGGGCTGGTGGCGTTCGCGTCGTCGCTGGACCAGATCGGGCCGTTCGCGAAGGACGTGACGGACGCGGCGCTGTTGCTCAGCGCGATCAGCGGCAAAGACCCGCACGACTCGACCAGCCTGCCGGAGCCGGTGCCGGATTACACGAAGTCACTGACCGGCGACGTGCGCGGGCTGAAACTCGGTTTGCCGAAGGAGTATTTCGTTCCCGGCATGGACAAGGAGGTCGAGTCGGCGGTGCGCGCGGCGGTGGACAAGCTTACGGCGATGGGCGCGGAGATCGTGGAGATTTCGCTGCCGCACAGCGATTACGGGCTGGCGGTCTATTACATCATCGCCACGGCCGAGGCGTCGGCCAACCTCGCGCGGTTCGACGGTGTGCGCTACGGCTTCCGCGCGAAGGACGCGAAGGACCCGATTGACATGTATGGGCGGACGCGCGGGGCGGGGTTCGGGCCGGAGGTGACGCGGCGGATCATCCTCGGCACCTACGTGCTCAGCAGCGGCTACTACGACGCCTATTACCTGCGGGCGCAGAAGGTGCGGACGCTGATCCGGCAGGACTTCATCGAGGCATTCAAAAAGTGCGACGCGATCCTGACGCCGACGACGCCGACGCCGGCGTTCAAGGCGGGCGAGAAGGCCGACGACCCGCTGACGATGTATCTGAGCGACATTTTCACGGTCAACGTGAACCTCGCGGGCATCTGCGGCGTGAGCGTGCCGTGCGGGTTCACGAAGCAACCCAAGCTGCCGATCGGGTTGCAGGTGCTCGGCAAGCCGTTCGGTGAGGAGACGATTTTGAGAGTGGCTCATGCTTACGAGCAGGCGACGGAGTGGCGTAAAGAGAAGCCGGACGTGAAACGTAAAACGTGAACAGACTGGTCTCACGTTTTACGTTTCACGTTTCAGAAACAAATGGACTACGAGATTTGCATCGGCCTTGAGACGCACGTGCAGGTGAAGACCCGCACGAAGGTGTTCTGTGCCTGCCCGACGGAGTTTGGCGCGGAGCCGAACACCAACGTCTGCCCGGTCTGCCTCGGCTATCCGGGCAGCATGCCGGTCATAAACGAAGAGGCCATCCGCAAGACAGTGCTGGCAGGGATGATGCTCGGCGCGCAGATTGCGCGCTACTCGAAGTTCGACCGGAAGAACT
>JACRKA010000029.1 GCA_016219905.1 Verrucomicrobiota bacterium | reverse complement strand
GAGAAGAAGTAGCAGCCCATAGAGTGGGCCGTGCGTCCCGCACGGCCATTCTTGGATGATCGCCGCGCGAGACGCGCGGCCCACCTTGGGGCGGCGCGGACGCCGCAACAACGACAACATCCTTTCGCCGCTCCGCCGGCGTTACTTTCAAATCAACCAGCCTGCCGTTGCGCACGCGGCCCTCGACGGTCGTGCGGCGCGGGGCGTGGAGCTTGAAATGGAGGTTCCAATCCTTCGGCCACGCGGGCAGGACGCAAATCTTTTCGCCGTCGGCGTTCAGGATCATGTGCTGGAGCGTCAGCAGGATGTTGCCGCCGTGGTCCTGGTCGGGCAGCCAGTCGAAGTTCGGTCCCCACATCGCCGGGAAACGGAAGTTGCGGTGCGAGTTGCGGACCTTGTGGAGAATCTGTTTCTTCGCCTCGTCCGTCATACCAAGCAGCGCGGCGCACTGGCCGTCGTAGCACCAGCCGGTCATGATCTTCGCGGCGCGACGGTTGAACGTCTCGATGCCCGTCTCCAATCCGGGCCGGCCCACGGCGAACAACCGGAACGGCCAGACGGCGTAGAGTTCGGGATTCTCGCAGTTGCTGCGCTTCGGGTCGAATTTCTCGGCGGGCGGGACGTAACTCTTGCCGTCCTCAACGCGCAACGGCACGGGCGGCGCGGCAGCTTTCATCTTCGCCCAGAACGCGCGGTCGGCGGCGGGCACGGTGTCCTTCGGCAGCGCGAGCAACCGGTCGAGCACAGCTTGCAGGCCCGCGACGGTCGGCGTGTCGTTGACCACGTCGAACCAGTAGGTCTCGACGGCCTGCGTCGGACTGATGACGAGCTTGCCGTGCGCGTCGCGCTGGAAGCGCGTGTCGAAGTAGCGCAACACCTCGCGCGCCATCGGCACGAGGTCGTCGTTAAGGAAACGAAAGTCGCCACGGCCCGCAAGGAGCGGCGACACTCTTGTCGCCGCATTTGTTGCATGAGGCGACAAGAGTGTCGCCCCTCCTTGGATTTCACCAGCGGACAGTGTGTGCTCGTAACAGTCGAGCATGAGCGCCACCAGTTCCAGCCCCTGCTGCCACGCGTAGCACCAGTATTTGCATGCCACGTCGCCGGGCTGTTTACCCGCGCGGTCCCAGCCGTAGTCGCGGTTCGCGTAGGTGCCGAAGCTCGTCATCGTCTCCGGGAAATACGCGCCCTCGGCCCCGTAGTAGAGCTTCGCGCGCGCCTTGCAGATCGGCAGCACGTCGCGATACATGCGGAACACCGGCCCGCAAAGGTCGTAGTCGCCGTTGGCGACCGCCGACCATGCCGGGAAGCGCGTGTTCTGCCACCAGAAACAATCGCCCCACCGCCGCCAGTCGGGGTTGAACTGCTGCTTCGGGTCGGTGAACTCCGGGTCCACCGTGAAGATCGAGCCGTTGAACTTGGTGGGAAAGTTGCCGCGCCCGGCGCACGCGGCCATCCAACGTTGGAGCGTGTAGGCGCGCGTCACGAGCGACGGCGTCGGCTGGTCCGTGCCACCGCCGCCCTCGGCTTTCAGCAACTTGCCGTTGAGATAGAGCCGCCGACCGTCCGCCGCCGCGTCGAAGACCGCCGCGACGTGGTTCCACGCGCCCGGCTGGAGGACGTCGTTGACCGCCATCGAGTGCGAGCCGGTGATGAACCGCAAGCTGCGGCCCGGATGCGTGTCGAAGAGGAACCCGTCGCCCTTGCCCGCCGTGAGCTTGTCGAAGATGCGCGCGCTTCTTGAGTTCGCGTCGGGGCGAATCCATGCTTCGAGAGTGAAGCTGTTGGTGAACGCGAGAGCTGGAGAATTCGGCGCCTCGATGTGGCCGCCACCGAACACGGCGCCTTGTTCCTCGAACTTTACCGCGCCGACGACCTTCGCGCCCTCCGGCGGGCCGCTGAACCGCCAGCCTGTCATCCGGCCGTTTGCGACCGCAGCCGCATCGCCGGGCTTGCCCGCGGCGAGAGATGCGACCTCCTCGTCGCTGAGCGGACGCTGATAAACCGTCGCCCGGCTCATCGCGCCGCGGAATTTGCTGCCGCCGTTGCTGTCCGCGCCGATGCGCAGCGGATGCTGGTTCGCCGGCAACGCGGCGATGGCGGCATTGTCGCCCTCGACAAAAACCCAGCTTCGGTCCCAGAACGCGTTCCACCAAGCCGCAGTTGCTTTTCCGACGGTGGTCGCGCCGCTTGAAGGCGCGGCGATGTCGGCGAGTTGTTTCTCCCACGCGGCGAGTGCGTCGGTCACCGCCGAGTGCGTTGCGATGCGGATCGCGAACTTCCTCATCGGCGCGGACGACTTCAGCGCAGTCGCGCCATCCTTCATGAAGCCGGACGCGGTTATCGAGCCGCCGAACGTGCGGTGCAGAATCGGGTCCTTCACAAGATTGGCAAACTGGTCAAGGCTTTGGTGCTTGAGCGTCAACGGCACGCAGGAATGTTCGTTTCGGTGATACCACGTCACCGCATCGCTCGCGTCCTTCACCACGTCCGCCGATTCCCAAACCTCGATCTCCGGCGGGCCGGCCTGCATCGTCCAACTTGATCCCAACTCGCCGCCCGTGAGCACCTTCTTCTCAGTGCGCCAGCACTCCAGCGCGGCCTTCACGCCGAGCGGCTGCTTGCTCTCGCCGACGACGTGGATGACCGGCGCGGTCGCGTCCACGAACACCTTCAGCCGCACGTCGCCCGCCACGATCTCAATGCGGCCGTCGCGCAGCTTCAGTTCCTGTCGGAACGCCGCGCCTCTCGTGAACGGGTTCGGCGTCAGCGACACGCGCACGCCGCCGAGCTTCAGCAGCCGCGACGCTTCGCTCCACGCATCGGTGCGGGCGATGTAGAAGCGCAGGTCGCCGTCCTCCTCGACCCAGACGTTGAGGCCGACCTCGCCGTTGCCGATGGGCATCGAGCCGGCGGCGTTCTGGCTAGGCGTTTTCCAGACGACGTTATAGCGGTCGAGTTCAGCCGGCGCGGCCTGCGCCCGACCGATGCATGCCAGCACAATCAAAGCGGCAACGGTATGCGTTCTCATGGCTCCTTTGTGTTCAACGCAATGCACTCGCCGGCAAACAGGCCGGGCCGATTGGGTCGAAGGTCTTGTAGGTCAGGACGAACTCCTGATGGCCGAGTGATTCGGATTTTGTCGGCTGGCCCGACGCGACGCGCAACGCGAGCTGGAAAACTTCTTCGCCGACTTCGTCGAGGGTGGCGGCGCCTTCGAGGATGCGGCCGGCGTTGATATCCATGTCGTCGGCCATGCGGCGCGCGGTCTCCGGGTTGGCGCAGACTTTGACGACGGGCGAGATGGCGGAGCCGACGACCGAGCCGCGTCCCGTCGAGAACAGGATGAGATGCGAGCCGCACGCGATGAGTTCGGCGATTTCGGCGATGTCGTTGATGTTCGGGAAGCCGAAGCGGACCTCGCCGTCGGGCACCACGTCGAGCAGGTAGAGGCCGCCGCGCGGGGGCAGGTCGCCGGGCTTGATGAGGCCGGAGATGCGCGACGCGCCGCTCTTGCTGTAGGCGCCCATGGATTTCTCCTCCTGCGTGGTGAGGCCGCCCTCGGCGTTGCCGACGGCGAAGCTGCCGTGGCCCATGACGCGATGGTAGCGCGCAGCCTTGGCGACGGAGGCGATGAGTTCGCGGCCCAGCTCGGGCGTGATGGCGCGGCTGGCCATGATGTGCTCGCAGCCGATGAGTTCGTTGGTCTCCTCGAAGATGGCGGTGGCGTTGCGCGCCACGAGCCGGTCGAACGCGCGGCCGATGGCGGGGTTGGCGGTGAGGCCGCTGGTGGCGTCGGAGCCGCCGCAGACGGTGCCGACGACCAGTTCGTCCACGCGCAACGGCGCGCGAGGCGTCGTCTCCAGCGCGCGGTGCGTGGCCTGCACCCATGCGCGACCCGCTTCAATCGTGGGCCGCGTGCCGCCGCCCTGTTGGATGACGAGCGTCTCGACCGGCCGGCCGGATTTGCGGATGGTCTCGGCGAGTTCGCCGCGGTTGAATGACTCGCAGCCGAGCGACACCAGCAGCGCACCGCCGACGTTGGGATGGGTGCAGAGCGCCTTCATCATCTTTTCGGCATAGGCGTTCGGGTAACAGCCGCCGAAACCGATGAGGTGGACGCCCTGTTCGCGGGACGGCCAGGCGATCTCGCGCGCGACGTGCTGGGCGCACTCGACGAGGTAGGCGACGACGATGACGTTGCGGATGCCTTTGCGGCCGTCGGGACGGAGGTAGCCGTTGATCTCAGTGCCGGACATAGCTGTGGCCCTCCTCGAACGTGTAGGTCGGCAGGTAATCGCTCTTCATGTTGTGGACGTGGACGATCTCGCCGGCGGCGATGTCGCGCGTGGCGGAGCCGATGGGCGCGCCCCATTTCAGGATCTTCCCGCCGGCGCGGATGGCGCGGGCCGCGACCTTGAACCCGGTCGGGATGCGCTCCGTCACTGTGGCGCGCTGGCTGGCGATGAGGATGGTCTCACCCGCTTCGATGGGCCGCGCGGCGGCGAAGACGTTGTCCTCGGGCGAGAGCCGCAACAGCCGCGGGTCGGTTGGGTCGGGGTCTTTCATGGCAACTGCATTCGCAAAGGCTCTGAGAAAGCTCCGGAGAAACTACGGCGCAAGTGTAGGCGTCTTGAAGGATGAAGCTCAATCACGTTCGTCATGGGGTTCGTAATCGGCGGATGGGGAGCGCTGGGTCGGGCGTCACTTGCCCGCCTTGACAGGCCGAGTCATCGCCGGGTTCCAAAGCCGGCCACGCGCGCGCCGCTTCGTGCCATGTCGTCGGGGACAGAAACGCCAAACACCATTTCAACCCACCGGCCAGGTCCACATTCATCGCTGCGTTGCCGGCTCGTGAAAGACTGCCGCCTTCGCTTTCAGTCCTTGCGCGGCGGCGTGTCCGGGCCGTCCACCGGCCTCGCGCGGATGTTCTTGAGCGCCGCGGCGGTGTTGTAGGTCGCGATGCCGAACGGCATGGAGGACTCGATCTCGCCGAAGCGCATGCCGATCCGCTTGCCGGTGGTGGTCACGTCAATGACCTTCTCCTTGTCAATCCAGCACTCGATCTTGTGCGGGGTGACGCGCGCGCGGATGTGATACCAACGGTTGTTCTCGAAGTTCTTCGATGTGCTGGACTCGTTTTCGGAGGCGTCCATGCCGTCAAGGCTGGAGATGCCCACCAACGAGCCGCCCCAGCCGCCGACGATGAGCGTGCAGCAGTTGGTGCCGACCGGGAACGTCAGCCCGCAGAAGAAATCGCCGCCGCCGGTCCGCATCGCGTCGACCGCCAGCTCGTAGTCCATGCGGTAGGGCGGCTCGGTCATGTGGACGCCGGTCAGGTCGTTGCCCTTGCCGAGATGGATGGCGCCGTCCTTGGCCTCGACCTTTCCCTTGCCAATGAAGTCGGTCTTTTTCCAGCCCTCGAGCGACTTGCCATCGAAGAGCGACTCCCACTCGTCGCCGGACTTCGCCTCGGCCTTCGCGGCGGGTTTGGCGGCGGGCTTGGCCGGCTCGGCCTTTGCGCCGGGCGCGGGCGCGGCGGGTTTGGTCTGCGGCTCGGCTGCGCGCAGGGCGGGCGCGATCATGCACGTAGTGAGCAGTGCGGAGATGAAGATCCGGTTTTGGCGGGTGGTTTTCATGGCGGCGGCATTGTTCCGCGAACTGACGCCGGCGGCAACAGAAACTTCACTGTCCTGTAGCGGCGCTCTATGAGCGCCGAAAATCACTATCGGCGGTCATAGACCGCCGCTACAG
>JACRKA010000353.1 GCA_016219905.1 Verrucomicrobiota bacterium | reverse complement strand
TGATGCCGAGCATGGTCAGGGCGGAGCGGAGTTTGTGGAGCATCAGGCTTTTGATGCCCAACTGGAACGTGCGCAGGATGGCCCGGGGCTGGATCATGATGCGGGGGCCTCCTCCCGCGACCCGCCCTCCAACTCGGCCGCCACGCGCAACAAGGTCCGCTGCTGGATCTCGCGGTCAATGAGGCCGTCCTTCATGTGCAGCACGCGATGGGCGCGCGCGGCGACTTCCTCGCCGTGGGTGACGAGGATGATGGTCGTGCCGTGGCGGTTGAGGTCGTCCAGCAACCCCAGGATCTCGGTGCCAGTGGTGGAGTCGAGGTTGCCGGTCGGCTCGTCGGCGAGGATCATCAAGGGGTCGTTGGCGAGCGAGCGGGCGATGGCCACGCGCTGCTGCTGGCCGCCGGAGAGTTCCTTCGGGCGGTGATGGATCCGGTTGCCAAGGCCGACCATCTCGGCCAGTTTCAGGCAATCGTCGTAGCACTCGCCCAGGTCGCGCCCCTGGTAGAAGAGCGGCACATGGATGTTCTCGATGACGGTGAGCTGCTCGATGAGATTGTAGGACTGGAAGATGAAGCCGAGCCGTTTGCCGCGGACGGCGGAGAGTTGGTCGTCGTCCATCTGCGAGACGTCCTCGCCACCGAGGTAGTAGCGCCCGCTCGTGGGCCGGTCGAGGCAGCCGAGGACGTTCAGCATCGTGGACTTGCCGGAGCCGGAAGGCCCCATGATGGCGACGTAGGAGCCGGCCTCGATGTCGAGGCTCACCCCGCGCAGGGCATGGACTTGGACCGCGCCCAGATCGTAGGTTTTTTCCAACTGTTCGAGTTGGATGATCGGACTGGGGGTCATGGCGCCTGGCCGGACTTCCTGCTGGCGGGGGCGCCCGCGTCTGCCGGCGCCGAAGCGGGCCGTTTGGAGGCGGGTGGCGCGTCCCCCGAAAGCCGGGCGCCGCGGCCAAACTCACTCAGGGGTGGTGGTTGAAGCGTCTGACCCGCCGGCTGCTTTGCCGGGGAGCCGGCGCCCTTGCCAGCTTTTTTTCCTTTCTTGGCGGCGGCGGCCTTCTGGTCGGCTTCGTATTCGTTGGCGTCCACGATGGAGCCGGAAAGGTCTATCGCATCGGCTTCCGTCAACAACGGCGCCAGCAGCAGTTCGTCGCCTTCCTTCAACCCCGTCTTGATCTCGATGTATTTGTCGTTGTAGAGGCCGATCTCGACGGGCCTCTTCTGCGGCTCGCCGCCCTTGCCGACAAAGCAGACCTGCTCGCCCTTGATCGAGGTGACGGCCTGCAGCGGCACGGCCAGGACATTCTGAAGGTTGGTGATGACAATCTCGGCCCGGCCTGAGACGCCGGGTTTCAAGCCCTCCGGCAGCTTGTCCTCGATAAGCACCTCGCACGTGTAAACCTTCAGCGTCGGGTTGTAGTAGCGGCTGGAGGAATCCGGCAGGACGCCCACTTTGTGGACATGGCCCTTGAGCCGGAGGTCGGGCATGGAATCAATCGTGACGTAAGCGACCTGGCCGCGCTGGATTTTCGTGATGTGCGTTTCGTGGACACGCACCTCGATGACCATCTGACTGATGTCGGGCAGCTTGATGACCTCCTGCCGGAACCGGATCGCGGTGCCCTCCTCGATCAGGACGCCCGAATAATAAGAGCCACTGCTGCCGATGCTGTAAACCACCAGCCCCTCCGTCGGCGCATAAATCTTCGTCAGCGTGAACTGCTTCTTCAACTCATCCAGCTTCTCCTGCTGCATCGTGAGCATCCGCTTGCGCGATGCCAGGTCGGCTTCGGCTTCCGCGATCGAGGCGTTGGAGCGCTGCCTGAGCCGCTCCAACTCCTTCTCGTTCGATTCCACGGTGGCCTCGAACAATCGCTTCTTCTTCGGGTAATCGTATTTCTCCAGCAGCCGCAGTTCCTCCTCGGCCTGGGCCAGCGCGATCTCCTTCTGCTTCACACCGAGACTGTCGGCCTGCAATTCGGACTTGGTGGCGTAACCCTTTTTGGCCAGCACCTCGGTCCAATCCATGCGATCCTTGGCCCGCACCAGGTCTTCGGTGACCAGGGTGATCGCATTGGCCGCCTTGTTCTTCTGCTGCGGCCAGTCGCCTTCGATGTATTTCTCCAGGTCGGACTTGGCGAACTCGACCCTCATCTCCGCGTCCTTGATGTTGCTCTCGGCCAGGCTCTTCTGGATCGCCAGCCGTTCCTGCGCCTGCAGGTAACTGAAGTTGCTGTTCTCCAGCGTGATCTCCTGGGCATCAAGGCTTTCCTTGATCTGGTTGGACTCCAACTCCACCAGCAAGTCGCCCTTGCGGACATAATTGCCCTCGGGAATGATGCTGATGATCTTGGCCGACGACTCGACCTCGGAGCGGATCGAGGATTCCTTGAGCGCCCGCAGCGTGCCCCCCTCGACGATCGAGATCAGGAAATCGCCGCGCTTGACGGTGAAGAAGCTGCGCTGGACGCCATTGGTGCGCGATGAACGGCCAACAAGCGCCACCGCTCCTGCGACCAGCGCCAAAGCCGCGGCCAGAGCCAGCCACGGATGCCGCCGGACCCATTGCCAGAGCCAGCCCACAACGGGCTTTCTCTCCAACCAACGTCCGGAAGCTGTGCGTAAAGAATCCAGTTGCATCATCTGCCTTTATATTACCGGAAAAGTTCCTCCGGTGAAATCAACTCTTGTGGCTTCGGCGGCCCGGCGGGCGCCGCAGCGCCTGCCCGTCCCGCTTGCGGGACCGGCTGCGCCGCCAGCCAGAACGCGTCCACGTCCGTGCGGATCGTGCCCAAATCCCGCAGCAACGTCCAGCGCGCCGCGTGATAGTCCACCATCGCCGCAATCACCGCATTGTGCGCGGTCACCAGCGCGGACTGCGCTTCGAGCAGATCGCGCATCTGCGCCCGGCCGGCCTGCAACAGCAGCGTCACGCTCTCCACGCGGCGTTTGGCCAGGTTCTCGGCGTTCTCTTGAATCGCATAATCATTCCGTTTCTGCCAGAGCGTGCGCAGTCCCTGCCGCACCTCGTCGCGGACGTTGTCCAGCGCCAGCGCGAACGTCCGCAACTGCCGCTCGAAGTTGATCAGCGTCGTCCGATACTCGTTGCGCTCCTTCAGCCGGTCCAGCGGCAGCTTCAACTCCACGCCGCCCGAGGCCGTGTATTGGCCCACCTCGAACTTCGTGTAATCCGTCTCGCCTCGCGACGGCAACGACACCGATGCGAAAATGTTCAAGTCCGGCTTCAGCCGGTTCGCCGCCACCTCGATCTTGCGTTTGCTGTCCTCGAACCTGTCCATCTCGTTTTGCAGGTCGAGACGGCGCTCGACCGCGATCTTGTAGCCTTCCGGGTCGGCCAGCGGCACCTCCGGCAGGCCGAGCTTCACCAGCTCCTCCAGCGCCGTGTCGTCCAGCAGCAGTTCCGCGCTCAGGGGCAGGCCCAGCTTGATCTTGAAGTCGTCCAGCGAACTTTGGTAGCTCTGCACGGCGGCGACATAGCGGCTCTTGGCGCGCAACTCATCCTGGCGCGCCTGGTCCACCTGGAAGATCGGCAGCCGGTCCACCCCCAACGCCTCGGCGCGCTCGCGCGCCATCGTCAGGTTCTTGTAGTTGCTGTATTCGTTGCGGACCGTGTCCTTCTGCTGCAACAGCCGGAAGTAGCTTGTCACGATGTCCACCGCGAACGTCCGCTCGTAGTGCGCGAAACTCCGGACCTCGTAGATCACGTTGCGCTCCGCCTGCGTGAGGTTCTCGGTCACGATATCCCAGCCCGCGCCGCGCAGCAGCGGCTGCACCAGTTCCATCGCGAACAACGTCGTGTGGCTCGCCCGCGGCTCATGGCTGTAGTAACGCAGCATGTCGTTGGCGACGCTCAGCACCAACTGGCCGCCCGTCTTCAGAAGCTGCGTGCCGCTGACGTCCGAGTTGACCGTGCGCTTGACCTCCCCGGCGCTGTCCTTGGAGAACGTCATCTCGCTCGACGCCGACCACTTCGGGCGGAAATTGTAGCGCTCCGTGGTCAACGCCAGCGCCGTCAGATAGACCGTCTCCTTGTGAAACTGATACTCGCGGCTGTGGGCCACGGCGCTCCCCAGCGCCTCCGCGAGCGACATCGGCTGCTTCGACGCCACCGCCCGCTCGCTGACGATCTGCGCACCCGTGATCGCCTTCGGCTTGTGGGCGGAGTAAGCCGTGTTGACGCTGAACCCGTTGTTGGTCTTGCCCAGAAGCTCGCCCTGCCGCTTCTGCACGATGCCGTAAACCTCCTTGTCCGCCGAACGACGGTAATGGTCGCGGCCACAGCCGACCCACGTCGTGCCGGCCGCCATCACAACCAACCACACCATGCAGTGTCTGCTCCTCATCATTCTCGCATGACAACCACTGTGGCCGCGGACACCAGGCTCCGTGTCCCCTCGGTCACTTCCTGTGATGATGGCACAACACCGCAGCCGAGCCAAACCAAAATCTTCCACCCCCAAGCCCAAATTATCGCCTTCAGATTCTGGCCTTGAACGCGGCGGGGCGGGTCACTAGACTACGCGGCCATGAAAACGAGGCTCTTCTTTGCCGCGTTGGTTGCTGCCATCATCCCCGCAGTGGCGCTGGCCCAGGAAGCCGCGCCGGTCAAGCCCTGGACGCCCGAGGGCATGACGCTGTGGGAAATCTTCAAGGCCGGCGGCTGGATCCTGGTGCCCATGCTCCTGCTGTCCATCGTCGGCCTGGCCATGGTGATCTACTATTTCCTCGCCCTGCGCCGCGACAAGATCGTGGACCCGGCATTTGTCGAAGGCGCGCGCCGCCTGTTGCGCGAGCGGCGCTTCGACCGCGTCGAGATGCTCTGCAACGCATCCGGCCGGCCCATCGCCCTGATCCTCCGCGCCGCGCTCGACGCGCGCGCCGCGCGCGGACCGTCCGAGGCGCTCGCGGCGCGCGAAGCCGCCGAGTCCGAGGGCGGCCGCCAGAGCACGATGCTCTGGGAACAGATCCACTACCTCATGGACATCGTCGTGGTCGCGCCGATGATCGGCCTGCTCGGCACTGTGGTCGGCATGATCCGCAGCTTCTCCGGCGTGGCGCTCGACGTCAGCGCCGCCAAACCGATCCTGCTGGCGCACGGCGTGGCGCAGGCGCTCACCAGCACGGCGCTGGGCCTCTGCGTGGCCATCCCCGCGGCCATCTTCTACGCCTACTTCCGCGGCCGGGTGAACGTCTTGACGATGGACCTCGAGGCCGCCAGCACGGAGCTGGTCAACCGCATGGCCGCCGCTGACGCCTCGACCGAGCCTGCCGCGACCCCCAAGCCATGAACTTCCGCCGCCGCAATCGTTCGCAGCCGCCGGGATTCCAGATCATCCCGATCATTGACGTGATCCTGCTGCTGCTCATCTTCTTCGTCTCCACGTGGACCTACGCGCAGTGGGAAAAGCAGATGGACATCACCGTGCCGACGGCGAAGGAGACCACCGCGCCCCGCCGGATGCCGGGCGAGATCATCATCAACGTCGGCAAGGACGGCGAGGTCATCCTGAACCAGAAGAAACTCACGACCGACGAATTGCGCTCGATCCTCACCCGCATCGCCAAGCAATTCCCCGACCAGCCGGTGATCTTGCGCGGCGACGAGTCCACCGCCTACAAGGCCATCATCCGCGTGCTTGACGCCTGCCGGCAGGCCGACATCTGGAACGTCGCCTTTGCCACCAAACCAGCCGAAGCCGTGGCCCCTTCTCCGGCAGCGGCAAAATAATCTCTGATGACGCTCGGTTCGAGACATTCACGGCGATGGATGCGCCGGGGCTGGTTCAACGCTTTGCTCGCGGCGGGCACGGTCGCGTGCGCGCATGCCGCGCCGACGGCCGGCCCCGTCCAGCCGCCGACGCAGCCGGCGACCCCGCCGATTCCCGCCGTGCAGTTGCCGCCGCCGCTGGCGTTGCCTTCCGTCGCGCCGAGGCCCGCGCCCGAAGCCCCACCCGCCGCCGCGCCCACCATGCCGGCCGCGCCGCTCTCCACCAATGCGCCCGTCGGCACGCTCACCAACGCCGTGCCGCTCGACCCGGCGGTCGCCCAGCTCGACTTCGCCAACGGCCTCTACATGCGCCAGTTCTTCGACATGGCGCTGGTGGAATACATCCGCTTCACGCAGAAGTTCGACACCCATCCGCTGGCCGACGAGGTTTATTACCGCATGGGCGAGTGCCAGCGGCAGCTCAAGCAGACCGAGGAGGCGCGCAAAAGTTTTCTCGCGGTGACGCGGCGATGGCCGGGCAGCGAACACGCCGCGCGCGCGCACTTCCGGCTCGGCGAGGCGGCGCTCGATGCCAAGCAGACGCAGCAGGCCGCGACGATGTTCCTCGCGGCGGCGCACCAGACACAGGACGACCAGGTCCGCGCCACGTCGCAGTTCTACCTCGCGAAGGCGCAACTGGAGCTGGGCCAGGCCGCGCAGGCGATGGAAAACTTCGAGCGCGTGCTGAAGGCCAAGGAAGCTGCGCCGTTTCATCCTTACGCCGAGGCGATCGTGGCCGGGCTGTGGCTGCGGCGCGGCGACCACCGGCAGGCCTTGACGCACTACGAGAACGTCGTCGCCCTCAACGCGCCGCCGGAGTTGCGCGAGGAGGCGCTCTACGAGACCGGCGCGCTGCGTTACGCGTTGAAGTTCTATCCGGACGCCGCCAAGGCGTTCCGCCTGTTCCTCAAGGATTTCCCCAAGAGCCGCTGGGTGACCGACGCGGCGGTCGGCCTCGCGCATTCGCTCTACGCCTCCGGCAAAAACCACGAAGCCGCCGAGGTCGGGCGCCAATGGTATGGCGTGGCGCCGAAGCAGGCGCGCGCGGAACTGGCGTTGATGGTGGCCGGCTCGATGCGCGACGACAAGGCCTACCGCGAGGCGGCCGACTGGTTCGCGAAGGCCGGCTCGGCGGCGGGGTTTGCGGAGGAGGTGCGCTGCGCGTTCCTCGGCGGCGACTTCCCGCGCGCGGTGGCCCGCGGCGAGGCGCTGATCCAGGGCGACCCGAAGAATCCCTTCCTGGAAAGCGTGATGATGGTGGTGGCGGAATCGTTGGAGGCGCAGAAGCTCTGGGCGCGCAGCGCCGCCGCCTACCGCGCGCTGGTGGACAAGTTCCCGCAGACCAAGTGGGCCGCCGACGCGCTCTGGCATGCGGCCACCTGCTGGCAGCAGGTGCCGAAGCTCGACGAGGCGGTGAAAGACTTCGATCGCGTCGTCAACCAGTTCCGGGACGACTCGCGCACCGAGGCGGCGATGTATCAGATCGGCGCGTGCTACGGCCAGCTCGACAAGCAGACCGACATGGTCACTGCGTTCAGCAAACTGCTCACGGCCTTCCCGCGCGGCACCTACACCGCCGAGGCGTGCTACTGGGTCGGCGCCGATGAGATCGCCCGCGAGAAGTGGGCCGAGGGCACCGGCAACATCGAGCGCGCGCTGGAACTGCGCCCCGCCGACAACCGCAAACGCGCCAGCGGCAAGCTCGTCGTCGCCTACTACAAGCTCGACAAGCCGGAAAAAGCCGCCGACCACGTGCAGGCGCTGGTCGAGCGCGGCGAGGCCAAGCTCATCGCGCCGGAGATCTTCGCGTGGCTCGGCGAGAAACTGCTCGCCGCGGGCAAGACACAGGAGGCCATCCCCCACCTGCTGCGCGCGCTGGAGGCGAAGATCGAGCCGGAGCTGCGCGCGAAGATCAACGAATCCCTCGCCCGCGTCCATCGCGCGCTCGGCCAGTGGGACAAGGCCGCCGCCTACAACCGCGACGTGCTGGAGACCGACGACAAGGGCCAGCGCGGGCTGGGGGCCGCCGTCGGCCTCTCCGAGGCGCTCGTGCGCAGCGGCGATTACAAGGAGGCGCAGGAGACGCTGGAGAGGCTCATCGAGCAGCACCCCGAAGGCCCGGAGAACGCGCGCATCCGCATGTTGCTCGGCGACCTCTACGTCGGCTTGAAGCAATATCGCGACGCGGGACGGTTTTACATGAGCGTCGCCGTGCTTTATGATGATCCGAAAGTGACGCCCGAGGCGCTCGATCGCGCCGCGGCGGCCTTCGACGCCTGCAACCGCGAAGGTGACGCCGCGCAGGCCCGGCGCGAGTTGGCGCAGCGTTACCCGGATTACAAGAAACTCCAGCTCGACCCGAACGCCGGCCTCTCGAAGCCCGTGCCGGTCACAACCAACGCGCCCGCCGGCGGCGGCGCGCCGGAAAAGCAGACGCCGAAACCGGAGCCGTCCAAACCATGAAACCGGTCCAACGCGAACGACTCGAATACGAAGGCACGGCGGTGGCCATCTCCGTGGTGTTCCATATCGCGCTCTTCGTGCTGCTGGTGAATTACAGCGTGCGCGCCGTCCCCAGCCTGGAGCGCCAGCCGCTGCGGTTCAAGGTCTCGAAAATCGAGATGCCCCTTGCCCCGTTGCCGCCCGAGCCGCCCACGCCGCCGCAGAAAGCCATCGGCAGCGCCACCGGCACCAAGATCGCCCTGCCCGGCGTCGAGAAATTCATCGCGCCCCCCGCCGAGACGCCCGTCAGGCCCGGCCTGCCCGCGCCGTTGCCCGCGCCCGCGATCCCGCAGCAGTTGCAGATCGGCGCGGTGCCGGCACCCGAGCCATCGGCGCTCGACACGGCGCGCGTCAACCGCGACCTCGTCGCCATCAGCGAACGCCAGACTGCCGACAAGCCAACACCCCGCCCGACGATTGACGCGCCGCTGCGCGCTGTCGGCCCGGAGATGGCTTCGCCGGGCATCCTTACCGACAAGATGCTTTCCGCGATGAAGCCCGGCGTCGGCTCGACCGGCGTCGTTGAAGGCCCCATCATGCAGTCGCTCACGGAAATCTTCGGCCAAGGCGGGCGCGGCGCGCCGCTCAAAGAGTTGCCGCGGACCGCGAAGCGCGCCGAGGACTCGCATCGCATCACCGGCGCGCCGGCGAAGCCCGCTGCGCCACTGGAACCTTACGTCACCGTCGAGTTGTTCACGTGGCATCCGCCGGCGAACCCGGCCGAAGGTTTCTTCGAGATCCAGATCACCTCCAAGCCCGGCAGCCCGCTGCGCGTCGTGCCCAAGGACGTCATCTACGTCATGGACGTCTCCGGCAGCATCACCAGGCCGCGCGTCGAGCAGTTCAAGGCCGGCGTCCGCACCGCCCTCACGCGGCTGAACCCCGGCGACCGGTTCAACATCATCTGCTTCCGCCAGAACGTCTCCTTCGTCAGCCCGACCCTGTTGCCGGTGGCACAGGCCGGTTCGCGGCGCGTGCAGGACTTCATCAACTCGCAAGGCTCGCAGGGCATGACCGACTTCTACGGCACGCTGCTGCCGCTCTCCCAGCTCAACCGCGAACGCGGCCGCCTGCTGATGGCCACCGTCCTGAGCGACGGCATGCCCACGACGGGCCTGCGCGACACGTTGCAGATCCTGCAACGGTTCCAGGAGATCAACGCCCGCCGCACCTCGGTCTTCACCTTCTCCGGCGGCGCCGACGTGGACCCGTTCCTCCTCGGCTTCCTCGCCTACCGCAACCAGGGCCGCACCGACTACGTCAGCAACCAAAACCTGATCGCCGACTCGCTCGTCCGCCAGCAGGACTTGCTGCGCAACCCGCTGCTGCTCGACGTGGACTTCAAGTTCGGCGGCGTCAACGCCGACAGCATCTACCCGCGCACGCTGCCACACTTTTTCCGCGACACGCCGCTGCTGTTGCTCGGCCGCTACGACCGCGGCAAGGACACTGGTTTCGCGATGGACATCCACGGCAACGACGCCGCGGGCCAGCCGCTGGCCATGACCATCCGCCGTTACTTTGGCGACCGCGACACCGGCACCGCCGCCATCGCCCAGGATTGGGCGCGCCAGAAGATCAACCACCTCCTCGCCCGGTGGGTCGAGACCGGCAACACCGCCCTCCACGCCGAAGCCGTCGAACTGGGCAAACGCTTCAACGTCTCCGTCCCCGAACTCCGCAAAGAGCCGGCGAAGTGATCCCTCCGCGCGTTGCCCCTCGCCGCGCTTGACGCTTCTCCAGCGCAGCCGCTAGACTTCGCGCCGAAACAAGGAGGTTTGTGAGCAGTCTCTCCGGACAAACCATCGCGGGTTACGAGGTCATCGAGAAGATTGGCGAAGGCGGCATGGGCGCGGTCTATAAGGCCCGCCAGCCGTTGCTCAACCGCATCGTCGCGCTCAAGGTCATGGCGCCGAATCTGGCCGCCGACGCCGATTTCGTCGCCCGGTTCAAGCGCGAAGCCACCCTCGCGGCCAGCTTCAACCACCCCAACATCGTCCTGGTGTATGGCGCCGGCACTCAAGGGAACACCCACTACATGGCGATGGAGTTCGTGGAGGGCGAGACCCTGCGCCAGCGGATCGCCAAGCACGGCCGGATCGAGCCGCGCGAGGCTGTCGCCATCACCGTCTATATCGCCCAGGCCCTCCAGTATGCCTGGAACAAATCCCGCCTCATCCATCGCGACATCAAGCCGGACAACATCTTCGTGTCCAAGACCGGCGAGATCAAGGTGGGCGACCTGGGCCTGGCCAAGACGGTGGGCGGGCCGAGCACGAGCCTGACGCAGACGGGGATGATGATGGGGTCGCCGCACTACATCAGCCCCGAACAAGCCAGCGCGAAGAAGGACATAGATTTCCGGGCCGACATCTACAGTCTCGGCTGCACGCTCTACCACATGCTGACGGGCCGGCCGCCTTATGAGGGCGATGATTCGCTGGCGGTGATCGGCAAACACGTCCACGAGCCGCCGCCGGCGATCTTCATGGTCTGGCAGCAGTGTCCGATGCCGCTGGCGCTGCTGGTGGGCAAGATGCTGGCCAAGCGCCCGCACGAGCGCCCGCAGAGCTACGAGGAGTTGATCGCCCAACTGCGCGAGGCGCATGGGAAGCTCGCACCGGTGGTCAAGCCTCCGCCCGCGAGTGCCAGTGAGCCGACGAAGATGGCCACGCCCACGCCGAAGCCGGAGGTTGCGAAAACACCAACACGCAAGCCGGTGCCGGCTCGTTGGAGTCCACGCTTTAGCGTGTTCTGGCCGGGCAGGCTGAAGCCTGAACTCCAACGCATCGTGCTCGCGGGCGCAGCCATGATCGTCATTGCCGCCGTCGGTTTGGTCTTCTGGTCGCCGTGGAACAAACCTTCTCCCCAAGACTCCACGACTCCATCACTCCAACACTCCGTCGCCTCCACCGAAGCCGCATTGAAACAGCTCGGCTCGGTCTATAAGAACTCCGTCGGCGGGGAGATGGTCTATATCCCGCCCGGCGAGTTCATGATGGGCAGCACGAAGGAGGAACAAGCGTGGGCGCTGGCCAACGGAGCGAACGAGGTATCCGTGAAGCGCGAGGGGGAAGCGCCGCGCAAGACGGCGATCAAGAACGGCTTCTGGCTGGGGCGGACGGAGGTGACGGTGGGCCAGTGGAAAGAGTTTGTGATGGCGACCGGATACAAGACGGACGCGGAGAAGAAGGGCGAGGCGACCTACGCTTTGGACAGGCAGAAAAAGGCGTGGGAACGGAATCTGAAAGGGGCGAGTTGGCGTGATCCGGGCTTTGATCAGGAAGACAACCATCCGGTGGGTTGTGTGAGTTGGAACGACTCGGTGGCGTTCTGCGAGTGGCTGACGGAGCGCGAGCGCAAAGCCGGGCGATTGTCGGCAGGTCAAGCGGTGCGACTGCCGACGGAAGCGGAGTGGGAGTATGCGTGTCGGGCGGGTTCGCCGAGCAAGTTTTGGTGGGGCGAGAGCAAGGAAGATGGCAAGGACCGGTTGAACTGGTATGAGACGGCGGATGGGTTTCGATGGGTGTCGCCGGTGGATCACTATGGTGATCGAGGGCGGAATGCGTTCGGGCTGGCGGACATGCTGGGCAATGTTTATGAGTGGTGTTTGGATGACTGCGATGTGAAACAGGCGCATGAGGAGAGCTACAAAGGCAATGCCGGCAGGCGGGTGTTGCGCGGCGGGTCATTCCACCACGGCCCTGGCGACGTTCGTTGTGCCTACCGCTACAGCAGCCCTCCGTCCCACTCGGATAGCCGCAACGGCTTTCGGGTTTGTGTCGGTGTGGGCCTGTCCGGCGCGGCAGCGGCGACGGCGATGGGGAAAGGCGGCATCCTCGCTCCGGCCGAGACGCGCGTCCGCGCATTGACGACGAAGCCAAAAGTCGGCGAGGTCTTCACGCTCGACATCGGCAAAGGTGTCGCGATGGAACTGATGGGCATTCCGCCCGGCGAGTTTCTGATGGGCAGCACGAAGGAGGAACAAGCGTGGGCGGTGGCCAGCGGTCGCAAGGAGGAAGAAGTGAAGCGCGAGGGCGAAGCGCCGCGCAAGGCGACGATCAAGCAGGGTTTCTGGATGGGACGCACGGAGGTGACCGTGGGCCAGTGGAAAGAGTTTGTGACAGCGACGGGGTATCGGACGGAAGCGGAAAAGAGGGGATTTGTGGATAGCGCGCCCCGGACAGGCCAGTCGTTGGAGGGCCGGGTGGATGGATTGAGTTGGCGTGATCCGGGCTTTGGTTCTCCGCCGCAGGACAATCATCCGGTGTGCTGTGTGATTTGGAACGACGCGGTGGCGTTCTGCGAATGGCTGACGGAGCGGGAACGAAAAGCGGGACGGCTTGGGGCGGGGCAGGTGGTGCGGTTGCCCACGGAAGCGGAGTGGGAATATGCGTGCCGAGCGGGCACGGCGGGCAAGTGGTGGTGGGGCGATGTGGGAAAAGAGAGCAAAGGGCGGCTGAACTGGTCCGGGCCGGCGGACGGGTTTCAGTTTACGTCGCTGGTGGATCACTACGGTGCGCGGGGCCGGAATGGGTTTGGGCTGGCGGACATGTCGGGCAACGTGCAGGAGTGGTGTTTGGATGACTACGATGCAGCGGGCGCGCACGAGGAAGCTTACAAAGGCGGAGCGTTGCGCGTGTTGCGGGGTAGCACGTTCACCGGCGATCTTGGCACCACACGCTGCGCTGCTCGAAGTTTCCGCACTCACAACCACTCGAATTCCTACAACGGCTTTCGGGTGGCGGTGGGTGTGGAGCGCTGAGGCGAGGAAGGGCGGGCAGAAGGAGAGGGATTGGAGTAGTGGAGTCATGGAGCGATGGAGTAATGGGGTGGCCAGAAAGGCCTTGAGGAAGATTTGTGAGAGGCTTACGGTAGGCCCGCGATGAAAACGGTGCTGGACATTCCCGACAAAGAGATGAAGCAGGCGATCAAGAACGCCGGGGTGCGGAGCAAGGACGAAGCGGTCTTGATCGCGGTGCGTGAGTTCAACCGGCGCCGGCGGTTGTCCGGTCTGGCGGCGCGTCTGAAGGGGTCGTTGCCCGGTTTTATGGGCCAGGGCGAGTTGAAGACGCTGCGTGAGGACGCGAGGTGGAGGGCCGCGAAGTGAAGTTGGTGGACACGTCCGCTTGGATCGAGTTTCTGCGGAATCGGGAGAGCAAAGCGGCTGACCGTGTGGAGGCATTGCTGGGGGACGGCGAGGCCGGGTGGTGCGATCTGATAGCGACCGAACTCTGGAACGGCGCGCGAGGCGAGAAGGAAAAGAGGACGCTACAGGAACTGGAGGAGGCGGTGACGCTGTTTCCGCTGGACTCCGCGGCGTGGCAACAGGCGAGGGTGTTGGCGCAAAGGTGCCGGCAAGCGGGAGTGACTGTTCCGACGGTGGATGTGGTGATTGCGGCCTGTGCGTTTCGGCACGGTTTGGAGATCGAGCATCACGACGAGCATTTCGAGATCCTCTGGAAGGTTTGGCGAAAGCCCTGAAGCGTCGTGCGCTGAGGCGAGGAAGGAACGGGCGGAAGGAGAGGAATTATAGTAGTAGTGGAGTCATGGAGCGATGGAGCAATGGGAGGTGATTGATGGCAGGTGGCAAGCGGCACTAAATCCATCCCATACCCTAGCTCGATTCTGTCTTGACCCGATGCCTGCAATCGCCTGACGCACGCCTTACTTCGCCCCGAACCACACCGGGCTGCTCCACGCGATCTCGCCGTCCTTCTGCATCACGCGGACGTAGTAGTAGGAGCGGCCCGGCAGCGGACGCGAATCGGTGAACGTGAACTGGCTTTGCCGCCCGCCATCCGTCTTGCAGTGGATGAACTCGTTGTTGCGGCAGACCTCCACGCGGTCAATGTCGCCCGGGCAATCCGTCTTCACCTCCACCGTCACCGTCGCGCCGGCGGGCTTCGTCACCTTCTCGCCCATGAAGTGGCCGTTCACGCGCACGTCGAGAAACATCTTCGCCGCGGTCGTGCCGAAGCAACGCCGCGCGCGCAGGCCGTCGAGGACCGCCTCGCGTGACAGGTCCGGCGCGAACACGCACGCCTTGCCCGTGCCGCCGCCGTGGTCCGGCGCGGCGATGACGCCGATGACGATGCCGCGCGCCCAAGCGTCCTGCATGAAGTAACCGCGCGGCGTCGTGCTGCCGGCCTCGCGGGGCGTGCCCTTGTATTCATAGGAGCCGCGGCACTGGAAGATCTCGGCGATCGGCTGAGCCACCTCGTCGGTGAAGTCCCAGTCCGTCGGCACGTTGCCCGTGTCGGCAATCTGGTGCGGGATCTGGACGAAGTTGGCGTTCATCTTCCGCAAGTCCTCCCAGACCTGCGCCGGCGTGTAACGGGTGCGGGCGTTCCACCAGCACGGGAAATACGGGTCGGCGAAGATGAGGTTGCGGTGGCCGTAGAAACCGTAGGGGTGCTTCTCGCTGTATTCCTCGAAGCTCGACGTCCACTCCTCCGCCAGGAACGTCAGGAACCGCGGCGCGTCGTAGTTGGCGCGCGCCAGCTTCGCCGTGAGGTTCCAGAGATAAGGATTCTGGTTGTAGCCGTGGTCGGTCGCCGCCGCGAAGTCGCAGCCGGTGATGTCGCGCATGTTGGCGTAGCTCTCGTCCACCGACTCGTCGCCCGTGCGGTTGCACTGCGAAATCTCCGTGTGGTCGTGCAAGTTGCCGTAGTAGAGGTTGAGCTTCTGGCCCTTGTAAGTGATCGAGCGCGTCGTCCTGTCTTCGCCGCGCAGCACGCGGATCTGGCCCGGCAGGAACTCATCCTTCGGCTCGACCAGCGGCTCCAACTCCGGTGATGCGACCGAAGTTGCCGGCCCCTTGCACAACAGCGACGCGAAGTGGATGTCGCTCACAGCCGATTTCGATTTCTCCTCGCTGTCATACAGGATCGGCGTGCCGTCGGCCTGATAGGAAACGACCAGCCGCTCGCCCACCAGCGCGAGGCCCGGATAGCGATCCGCGCCCGCCACGTGCGAGACTACGGCCGGCTCCGACCACGCGCGGCCGTCGAACGAAGTCACCGACACATTCCATGCGCGCGACTTCGCCTTTTTTCCGGCGGGTGCCGTCACAGTCCGGCACGCCAGCCAGAGGCGGCCTGCCGTATCGAACGTCACCGTCGGCGCTTCAGCCTTGCTGCGGAATACAGGCGCCTTCTCTGCGTAGCCCTTCGGCGAGAGCAGGCCGTCGGGCGTGACCTTGGCGAGCATAAGCCGCCGCGTCCGCGTGCCGCCGACCGCATAGGCGCTGGGCTTCTTGATGCCCTCGTCGCCGACCGCCTGGCCCATCAGCGCATTCTCGTAGATGAGCCACAGGTCGTTGCCGTTGGCCGCCAGCAGCGGATGGCGATCCACAGTCGGGGCCTGCGTCACGCGCCGTTCGGCTTCCCACGTGCCTTCGCTTTTCCGGCGGCGCAGGAAGACATCGAAGTTGTTGTTGCGGAAGCTGTGCCATGCCACGAACACGTCGCCGCCCGGCATCGCCGCGACGGTCGGATCGTAGTTGGAGGCGTCGGCTGCGCTGACCGGCTCCGGCTTCGAGACCTCGCCATCGCGCACCGAGGCCGCGACGATGCGCCGCCAGCCGTCCGCGCTCGATTCCCACGCCAACCACAGCGTCCCGTCGCGCCATGCGCCGGCGGGCTTCACGTCCACGGCGTCGCTGGTCGTGATGCGGACCGGTTTACCCGGCCCCGCCGCCGAGCATGGCACCGCGTAGATGTCCCAGTTCTTGTTCACCTCAGCCGCGTAGAGGATGAAGACCTTGTCGCCGGCCGGCACAGCTTTGAGGCCGAGGACATAAGTGTCCCTGCCGCCAAGCACCTGCCAGTTGCCGAGCTTGTTGACCGCCTTGCCTTTCAACTCGTAGCGCGCCACCTGCAACGTGTCCGCCCCGTCGCGGAAACTGTTCCATGCGAGATAGAACGAGCCGTCGCTCGCCTGCGCCAGCGCCGAATCATCGTTGTAACCGGTGCCGCCCGTGGCCGACGCGGTGACGGGCAGTTCCGTCTCGTAGAGCGCGATGTCATCAATCCAGATGCGGCCCGGCGGCGCGCCGTGCGACGACGGCGCGATGATCTGCAGTTCCATCATGCCGGTGGTGTTGATGGGCACGTCGCATTCATACTTGCGCCACTGGTTCGGCAGTTCGTCCCATGCGCCCGCCATCAGGCGCGAGGTCCCGGCCTTTGCCTTTGGGTGCGGCTCGCCGGGCGGGGCGTAACGCAACACCAGCTTAGTTCGGTTCGTTGCCTTCGCCCAGATTTCGAACTGATACCGGCAGCCAGCCTTGACCGGCACGCGCCGGCGCAGGACGCACGACTGCTTCTCCTGTGTGACTTCGCCGCTGAGACACGCATTGCCGGAATGAGCACGCTTCGCGTCGTTGACGAGTTCGTGTTTGGCGTCCGGCTCCCAGCCGGTCGTTCCTTCCTCGAAACCGCCGTTGGTGATGAGATTGGCCGGTGCTGCCGCCTGCAACGCCGCCGATGCAGCGAGCAACACTGCAACGCATATAACCAAACTGAATCTGCTCATGATCACGACTCCTTCTGCCTATGCCGATTCCCGCACCGCGTCGAGGAACGCCTTGATATTCGCCGTGCTGACGGCCGGCGGCATCCCGCCACCGCAGGACAGGATCAGCCGCGAATGGTCGCGCGTGTCGGCGAACTGCTTCTTCACCGCAGCCCGCACGTCGTCGGGCGTGCCGGCGGCGAGCACATCGCGCGGTGGGACATTGCCGAGAATCGTCAGCCGGTTGCCGCTGAGTTGCTTGATCTCGCTGACACTGCTTTGGATGCCAGGATTGAAAAGGTTGATGCCCAGTTCCGGATAATACTTCACGGACTTGGCGCACGGCGCGTCGTTGTGGAAGAACTTCACCGGCAGGTCCGTCGCGTAAAGCTCGCGCAGATACGGCAGGCCGAACTCGGCGAAGTCTTCCTCGCCCACGAAGCCGACGATGTCGTCGAGCATCATGATGCCCTGGATGGTCGGGAACGTCTCGCGCTGGAGCGCGTGCCATTTCTTCAGGAAATCCGTGACCGTCCGCAACAGCCGGTGCATCGGCGCCGGGTCAGTCTTGATCGCCATGAGGAACTCCGTCGTCCCCATCAGGAAGCTCGCCACGTTCAACGGCCCGCGCGAGACCGAGAAGCGGATCTTGTGGCCCATTGCTTCGATGCGTGGCCGCGCCCACTTCAGCCGGCCCAGCATGAACGGCAGCAGGCCGTCGCTCGACACATCCGGCTCCTTCACGTCCGCCGCCTGATCCGGGCTGGTGATGATCTTCTCCGCGTAGGGGAACTCGTTCCGCGGAAACTGGCAGCGCGTGCCGAACGCCGACGGCTCCGTGCACATGCCGAACTCCGACCAGAACCCCGGCAAGAACCACACGTCCGGAAACGTCTCAATCGCCTTCTTGTTCGCCTCGAACCACGCGTTCTCACTGGAGAGATAGTCCACGATCTCCAGGCCGGCCCAGTTCGGCAGCCACGGGCAGTCAATGATGAACCCCGTCGGCAGCGGGCGCACCGTCCCGCCCCGCAGCACCGCCAGCAACCCGTTCCATTGTTTGTCAGTCATGATTGTCCTTCGTCTCGCCGCCGCGCTCGCCCTCGATCATCTGCTGTGCGGCGCGGATGTAACCGAGCGCGTAAGCCATGCCCGCGTGCCACGGCGCGGCGCAGCTCATCTGCGGCGCGTGGTCGGGGATGACGACGCCCTTGAAACCGTTCCGGTGCAGGATGCGCAGCACGCGGACCATGTCCACATCGCCCTCGTCAATGAACGTCTCCTTGTAATGCGGCACCTTGCCGCGGACGTTCCGCAGGTGGACATAGGCCAGCTTCCGCTGCCGGCTGTAGGTGTCCACCGTCTCGTAAATGTCGCCCTCCGTCATCTCCGCCAGCGTGCCGACGCAGAACTCCAGCATGTTCCGCGGGCTGGGCCGCAGGTCGAGCAGCCGCTGGTAAAGGCGCGGTTGATGCACCAGCCGCGGCTGGCCGCGCATCGCCGGCATCGGCGGGTCATCCGGGTGCGCCGCCAGCGTCACGCCCGCCTCCTCCGCCACCG
Source organism: Verrucomicrobiota bacterium (assembly GCA_016219905.1). Lineage (GTDB taxonomy): Bacteria > Verrucomicrobiota > Verrucomicrobiia > CAIQCK01 > CAIQCK01 > JACRKA01. The sequence continues at coordinate 763 of JACRKA010000353.1, read as the reverse complement.
GCAACACCGCATCCAGAAACACCTTCAGCCGCCCCCACAGCTCCTCGTGCGTCGCCGTCAGTTCGGTGCCTTTGGCTTTGCGGTCCACCACCATGTTCCACGCCATCCCCGCCGGCATCGGCTTGTCGAACGCCCCGTCCATCCCCACCGCCTCCGCCCCGCCGCGCGCGAACGGCCCTTTCACACGCCCCGTCACGCCCGCGATGGAGAAATTGTAGGCCATCACCGGGATGCCCGCGCGGCCGACGTTGCGGATGATCGTCTTCACGTTCTCCAGATGCTCGCGCTTGCGGGGGCCGTCCAGCAGCACATCGTGCCAGTGCGCCGGGTCGAAGTTCTCTATCGCCTCCAACTCCAGCCCGGCGGCGTTGATGTTCTTCCGGAGCGCGGCCAGTTCTTCGTAGCTCCAGAGCTTGCGCGGATCGCCCGCGAGACCCCACCCGCTGTCGTCGCCGACCGGCTGGTCGCCGGGCTTGTTGCTGCGCGAGGAGCGGAAGTAATCCACCAGATGCGCGATGACATTCGTGCTACCGCACTGCCTCGCGAAGCGATAGTGCTCCTCGTTAAGCTGATGACGGTAGAGTCCGAGTCCGAGTTTCATCTCGCGTGGGACGCGGCGGCTTTCATCACCCCGGTGCATCACTGCCGCCGACCATCCGACAAAGCGCGCGAAGTCTAGGCATCACGATGCGTGAACGCAAGGCGAAGGATGGAGTAGCCGCGTCACTCCGTGACGCGATTATGAACAATGGTCTTCGCGTCA
>JACRKA010000028.1 GCA_016219905.1 Verrucomicrobiota bacterium | reverse complement strand
TCCACGCCGGGATTCTTCTTCTCCCACGTGCGGAACGCGTCGGCCATCTCCGGGAACGTCGCCCACTTCACCTTGCCCGCCTTCACCAGCGGGTCCACGGCATCCGTCAGCCAGCGATCAATGACCGCGAACGGCTTCTCCGCGTCCGGCCCGCCGCGGAACTCGCCCGCGTGGACCGTGATGTGGAACACGTTGATCCGGTCGCTGCGGGCGGCTTTTAGCGACGCGCGCAGCGAGTCGGCGAGGAAATCGAAATACTTCCCCTCGCTCCCGGCGAACTCCGAGCGCCGCATCGAGTTGAAGTCCGTCCGCGTGAAGATGCCGTCCGGCAGATAGACGATCCTCCCGGCGGGGTCGTGTTTGGCGAACGCCGCGATATCCTCCGCCGTCGGCCCGCCGGACGGCCGCCACGGATGAATGCTCAGCAGTTCCGGGAATGTGCGCTGCACGCGCGGGTTCTTGTGGTCGCTCATCACGTCCAGCCCCGCCGCCGCGGCCGCCTTCAGCACGTCGGGATACAAGTTGCCGCCGCTCCAGTAGCGCACCCGCGTTGCGCCAGCCTTCTTGATCCACTCGATCTCCTCCTTCATCACCGCTGTCCACGTTTCAACCGGCAACGATCCGCCATTGCGGCCCAGATGGGCGTCCTCATGGAAATGCAGCGCGATCTCGTGCCCGCGCTTCTCGAACCCTGCAAGGATGCGCTCGCCCGCCTTCACGCATACGCTGGTGAACGGCGTCTGCACCTGCACCGTCATCTTTCCGCCGTGCTTCTCCGTGATGGCGGCGAGCGCCTGCAGGTCCGCCACGTGCCGGCGGAAAAACGGCTCGCGATCATAGCCGAAACCGGGACGTGACGGCGGTTGTGTGGCGTTAGGAACGAGCTTGCTAGGCGTCGCGCCCATCGGCTCCACGTGGACGCCGATGCAGAAAAGCAGGGGAGCGTCCCGGGAGGTCGTGGCCTGCGCGAACAATGACGGCGAAAGCAGCGCCGCCGCCGCGTGCAGCATCACAAACAATCTGGATGGGATTCTCATGGCATCGTCCTTTTGCCGGAGAAAACGTCCCACAGGCCGGGATATTGGCGGGGGAAAGGATTCCTTCACCGCGGAGGATGGTTGATGGCCGCGAAGGAACGCAAAGAGCGCGAAAGAAAACGTAGCGGAACGCGCGAGCGTTCCGCCGTGGAGTGCGGGGGCTTGACCCCGCCTTCGATAAATCCGGGCTTGACCGGCGCGGGTGGCGGCGCGTCGAGCCGCGCCGCGGAAAGGCTGCGTCAAGCCGCAGCACTCCGAAGGCTTCCGCTACGCTCAGCGTTCTCCGCATCTCTGCGGTGCCAAATCAATCATCGCTGCCTCCCCCTCGCACTCCGCGCTGGACAACCCTGCAGCCGCGTTCCAAAGTCCGAGCCGATGGAGCCATATACGCGGAAAGGAAGCGCATTAATAGTAGCTGCGTGTGCGCGCACTACCACGAAACAACCTAGCAAGCAACACGGCCATGAATTCTGATTCGACATACAACCTTACGTTTTACAGCATCCTCTTTGTTGGGGGGGTGTTCATTCTTGCAACTCCGTTTACCGCCTGGAGTCGCAATCGTCCGCGATGGATACGCGTGGCGCTATGGATGTCTGGTCTTATCACGCTGAGTTGGAGTTTGCTCGGCTATACACTCATGTTTGCCGCGTCCTCGTTTTCTCAGCACGGCTACTACTTTGCTCGCAGCATAGAAATGCGCATGTCAGGCGCGGCCATAGCCCTGTTGCTACTGCTAGTGCTTTCAGGAGAGAAGCTCAGTGACTTTGGGCGCACGAAGTCGTGAACGCCCGCCGCGCACTCCGTTCTAGGCAACGGCTGCGGCGGCGTCTCTACCTTGCGGCGGGGCCGACGGTGACCCAGAGGTGAGTGATGGCTTTCTCGCCGCGGTCGTTGGCGCGCTCTACACGGACGATGTAGTCGCCGGGTTTGGCGAAGCGGTGTGTGGTGACGGCGAAGCCGTCCTTGGCGAGGGCCTTGACGCAGCCGTCGGACCGGACGGTGACGGGGGCGGTGCCGTCGCCGAAGTTCCATGTCTCGTCGCCGTGGGTGTTGCGGAAGGAGCGGACTTTGAAGGTGACGGGGTCGCCGGCCCGCACGTCGAGGGACGGGGCGTAGGCGGCCTGGATGGAGGGGGTGAGGCGGTCGGGATGCGCTTTGTCGAGGACCTGGACGACGGCGAAGTCGTAGGCGACGGCTCCTTTGGCGTCGGTGACTTTGAGGATTTCGCTGTAGGTGCCGGGGCGGGTGTAGCGGCGGGTGACGGTGGGGCCGGTGGCGGTGGTGCCGTCGGTGAAGGTCCAGTGGTAACGGCGGATTTTGCCGGAGGCGCTCCAGGACTTGGTGCCGTCGAGGGTGGCCTTGTCGCCGGCCCAGATGAGGTGATGGGGGCGGGCGACGACGATGAGGGGCGGGGCGAACTGGCGGAGGTAGGATTCCCACGCGAAGGCGTAGGCTTCGAGCGTGCCCCATTTGCCGGAGGGCTGGCGGCTCTTGATGCCGAAGTGCAGGTGCGACCAGCCGCCGCTGGCGCCTTCCTTGCCGAGCAGGCCGATGCGCTGGCCCATCTTCACGGTCGCGCCGGGGCGCATGGCGGCGTCTATCTCGCAGAGATGGCTGTAGCGGTAATACCAGCCGCGGTCGTCGAGGACATAGACGACGTCGCCGCGCGGGCGGACGGGGGTGTCTTCGTAGCCGGGCAGGGTCAGTTTCGCGGCGGAGACGACGAGGCCGTCGGTGGCGGCGACGACCTCGGCCATGCCCTCGCAGCCGCCGAAGTCGAGGCTGTCGTGGTAGTAGATTTTCTTGTTGGCGGGAACCTCGCCGCCGTCCACGTAGCACGGTTCGTTGGCCATCTGGGTGCCGCTGGCGAACCATCGCTGTTTGAGCGGGTAGGTGAACGTTCCGGGTTCCATCCACGGCGAGCGGGCGGGCCAGAGGCGCAGGCGGGCGTCTTTCTGCAGGCCCCACGAATCCTCGCCGCTGTTGGAGTTGCAGCCTTTGGTGATGGGACAATCAATCTGCGCGCCGCCGACGGTGAGGGGCAGGTTGTAGTTGGCGGAGGTGAGCGTGGCGGGCTTGCCGTTGACGGTGACTTTGACGCGCGCGACGCGGACGGCATCGCGGATGGCGTCGCGAGTCTCCTGTAGGTCGAGCAGTTTCACGCGGGCCGTCGAGCCGTCGGCGAGCGTGACGTCCTGTGTTTCGCCGATGTTGAGGTCCACGGCGCGGAAGAGCGGCGTGCGCGTGGGCTGCGGCGGCGCGGCGGGCGCGAATAACGTCGCGGCGAACAGGGCGAGGGTGACGGCGGCGAGTGCGGCGGTTTTCATGGCAGGTGCGGGAGTTGTTAGCAGAAAGGGGAGGGGTGAGTAAAGACCGGTGGCTTCATTGGGAGGGCGGTTCTTAAGGTTCGTAGTAGCGCGCTTCAGCGCGCGTGGGCCACTGCCTGGCGAGAGAACGAACGCGCGCTGAAGC
>JACRKA010000351.1 GCA_016219905.1 Verrucomicrobiota bacterium | reverse complement strand
GCGCGTTCCGCCCGGTTCTCGCAGGGGACCGACGCGCGATGAATCGCGCTACTACGAACCTGCGACTCCGTGGTTTGCCTAAAACGTGAGATCGCCTGCTCCACTTTGAACCTTGAACTTTGCCCTCTCGCCCCTAGACTGCGGCGGCAATGCCCACGAAATCCATTGCGTTCGCCAACCAGAAAGGCGGGGTCGGCAAGACGACGACTGTCATCAGCCTGGCGGCGTGTCTTGCTGAGATGGGCAAGCGGGTGCTGGTGATTGATTTCGACCCGCAGGCGAACTGCACGAGCGGGCTGGGGCAGGAGAAGCTGGAGGGCCACAGCGTCTATGACGCGCTGCTCAACGGCCAGCCGCTGACGCCGTTGGTGAAGCCGACGCCCTACCCGAACCTCGACCTGGTGCCGAGCGAGGAGGACCTCGCGGCGGCGGAGGTGGACGTGGCGCGGGTGGACAACTTCTTGCAGCGGTTCCAGACGGCCGTGGCACCGGTCCGCACGGCCGGGATGTATGATTTCATTTTTGTGGATTGCCCGCCGTCGCTGGGGATCCTGACGATGAACGCGCTGGTGGGTGTGGACCGCATCCTGATCCCGCTCCAGTGCGAATACTACGCGCTGGAGGGGCTGACGGTGATCCTGCGGCTGGTGGAGCATCTGCGCAGCAGCGGGGCCAATCCCGCGCTGGAAGTGGAGGGCATCCTGATGACGATGTTCGACAGCCGCACCAACCTCTCCCACCAGGTCGTGGAGGAGGTGCGGAAGCATTTCCAAGAGAAGGTTTACAGGGCCATCATCCCGCGCACGGTGCGGTTGAGCGAAGCGCCGAGCTACGGCCAGCCGATCACCCATTACGACAAGCATTCCGCCGGCGCGACGGCCTACAAGTCGTTGGCGAGGGAGTTCCTGAAACGGCAGACTGCGGAAGCGCAAGCCGCGGCGGCGGCCGCAGAGACGGCGCCTGCCGCGACGGAACCCGCCCCGGCAGCACCGCCGGCCGCGCCCGCCTGACCGCCACGTTGCCCGACCGCGCGCGCCCCGCCCACCCCTCCACCCGCCATGAGCATCCATGAACTGGATCCGGTCACGCTGTATGGGTGCCAGCAGGGGGACACCAAGGCGTTGGGAGTGCTCTATGACTGTTACCGCCAGCCGCTCTACTATCTGGCGCGGCGGATGGTCGGCGCGCAGGAGGCGGAGGATGTGTGCCATGAGATCTTCATCGCGGTGTTCCGCAGCCTGCCGAAGTTCCGGGGCAAGTCGAAACTCTCGACCTGGATCCTGTCCATCGGCACCCATCTCTGCCTGATGCACCTGCGCCAGCGCCGCGGGCCGGCGGCGCAGACCGAGCCGTTGGAATCGGCCGACGACGCCCCGCTCGACACGTTGTCGCCGGCGTATGAAGTGGAGGCGCGCGATTTCATGCGGCGGCTGTCGGCGGCGATTGACACGCTGCCCGACACGCAGCGGCTGGCGATCACGCTGCGCGGATTCCAGGAGATGTCCTACGAGCAGGTCGCGGGGATGATGCAGTTGAGCATCGAGCAGGTGCGGGCGACGTTGTTCCGCGCGCGGCGCAACCTGATCAAACGCCTGAAGGAGGGTTCCTGACATGCCCCAGCCAGCACCCACGGATCATTACACGCCCGAGGAATGGTCGGCTTACGCGGACGGCGAGGCGCCGGTCGAGCAGCGCGAGATGATGCGCCTGCACGCCATGGACTGCCCGGACTGCGCGGGGCTGATGCGCAGTTACAAGGAACTGCAGCAAGGCGCCGAGGATCTCTTGCGCCACGCGGAACCGCCGCGCCCGGAGTTGCGGGAGCGCGTGCTCACCACCGGCAAAGGAGCCATGGCCGAGGAACACACGCGGTTGCGCTGGCAAAGCTCCATCGGCCGCCTGTTCGCCGCGGTCATCGCCATCGGCCTGGTCATCTACGCCTGGAACCTCGCCCTGTCCCCCGGCGAAGCGCCCGCGGTGGTGATCAACCGCGTCCTCATCAGCCGCTATTTCGTGGAACCTCCCTCCCTCGATTACGACATCGGCATCGCCAACCCGTCCGGGAGACCGGTCACCATCACGCGCGCCATCACGCGCGACCCGCTCGGCGGGGAATTGAAAGACCTCCATCCGCCCCTGCAGATCTCTGGCGGCAAGACCGCTGTCCACATCCTCGGCCGCAAGGTGCCGGAAAGCGCCCACCTGGTCCCGGGCACCTACGAGATCACCCTCGTGACCTCCCACGGGACCGTGTCCGCCCGGACCACGGTCGAAAAAGAAAAATAGTTTCCCGCCGCCGGGCAACTTTCTGGCGTCGCCTGCAACTAATCAGGTGACGGATCGGAATCCATTCCTTCCGGAACCGACGCCACGATGACCTATAAGACCTTTGGCGCGCACCTGCTCGCCCTGCTGCCCCTTGCCTTTGCACAGGCCGCAACCCATACCGCGTCCACTTCACTGCGGCTCGGCGAGCGCGTCGTCACGGCCACGCGCTCCGAGAAGACCGCCTTTGACACACCGGCCACGGTCCAGACTGTCACCGCCGCCGACATCCAGTTGCGCGAGCAGGCCCGCACGCTGCCCGAGGCGCTGAGCGAAACGCCCGGCATCATGGTCCAGAAAACCGCCCACGGCCAGGGATCGCCGTTCATCCGCGGCTTCACCGGCTTTCGCACGCTGCTGATGGTGGACGGCATCCGCGTGAACAACTCCGCCTTCCGCGACGGCCCCAACCAATACTGGAACACCGTGGACCCGCTCGGCATCGAGCGGCTGGAGGTCGTCAAGGGCGGCGGCGCGGTCCTCTACGGCAGCGACGCCGTCGGCGGCACCGTCAACGCCATCACCCGCTCCCGCGACCGATACGGCGAAGGCTTCCTCTGGGACCGCGAGGCCTATTACCGCATCTCCAGCGCCGAGGACTCGCACATCGGCCGCGCGCAAATCAGCGGCAGCCTCGACCGCGAGTTCGGTTTCATCCTCGGCGTATCGCTGAAAAGCTTCGGCGACCTGCGCGCCGGCCACGAGACCGACGTGCAGCGCAAGACCGGCTACGACGAGTGGGACGGCGACTTCAAGGCCGAGTATTTCTTCGCGCCGGAAACCAGACTCGTCCTCGCCCACCAGCGCGTCAGCCAGGACAACATCTGGCGCACCCACCGCACCCTCTACGGCGACAGCTTCCACGGCACCACCGTCGGCGACGACCGCAAGCTCATCTATGACCAGGACCGCGAGCTGACTTATCTCCAGTTTCATTCCACCCATCAGGACTGCGCCGTCGAGGCCATCCACGCCAGCGTCTCATTCCAGGAACAAACCGAAGACCTGCTCCGCGTCCGCAGCAGCGGCGCGCGGGAAAACCAGGGCTTCGAGGTGGGCACGTTCGGCGCATCGTTCCAACTCGAAAGCCCCAGCCCGTTCGGCCGCTGGATCTACGGCGCCGACTACTACCACGACGACGTGGACTCCTACGGCCGCACCTACAACGCCGCCGGCGTCCTCACCTCGACCGCCATCCAAGGCCCCGTTGCCGACAACGCCACCTACGACCTCGTCGGATTTTTCGTGCAGGACGACATCCCGCTCGGCGACCGCTTCAACCTCATCCTCGCCGCGCGTTACACCCACGCCGCAGCCGACGCCGATGCCGTCCGCGACCCGCGCACCGGATTGCGCACCTCCATCTCCAATTCCTGGGACTCCGGCGTCGGCAGTGGCCGGCTGCTCTTCCGTGCTGATGATGAGGATCATTGGCACTTGTTCACCAGCGCCTCGCAGAGCTTCCGCGCGCCAAACCTCTCCGACCTCACCCGCTTCGACATCGCCCGCAGCGGCGAGATCGAGACCGCCGCGCCGGGTCTCAAGCCGGAGGAGTTCATCTCCTATGAGTTCGGCGTGAAGGCCCAGTATCGCCACGTGTCGGCGCAGGCTGCTTATTTCTACACCGACATCGCCGACATGATCGTCCGCGCACCGACCGGCAACATGATCGGCGCGAACCGCGAAGTCACCAAGAAGAACGCCGGCAACGGCTACCTTCACGGCATCGAATTGAGTGCCAGCTACCAGTTCCATCCGCAATGGACCGCCTCCGGATGGTTCACGTGGATGGAAGGCGAAGTGGACCAGTATCCCACCTCGGCCGCCGTCAAGCGCCGCGAGCCGATCAGTCGGCTCATGCCTGTCACCGGCCAGTTCAGCCTGCGCTGGGAGCATCCGAGCCGGAGATTCTGGATCGAGGGCGTCGCCACGGTCGCCGACCGGCAGGACAACCTCAGCACCGAGGACACGCGCGACACACAGCGCATCCCGCCCGATGGCACGCCGGGCTACGCCGTCGGCACCCTCCGCGCGGGCTGGAACATCACCCGCGACATCTCCGTCACCGCCGCCGTCGAGAACCTGAGCGACGAGGACTACCGCATCCACGGCTCCGGCCTGAACGAACCCGGCCGCAACATCGTCGCCACCTTCCGGGCGAGGTTCTGAGCCAACAACGACGCCTTTTTCCCCGGGCGGCAGACAGTGCTGGCAACTTGCCGGCCCATCGGCTATACATGCCGGCTTAGTAGCTGCCCATAACCGACAATGAAGAACATACGCACGTTTGAAGTGGTTGCGTCGCTGCCGGAGGAACTGAGTCCGCTCCGGACGCTGGCCTACAATTTGTGGTGGTCGTGGAACGCCGAGGCGATCGAGCTGTTTCTGCGCATGGATCGCGACCTGTGGCGGGAGACGTATCACAGCCCGATCCTGATGCTGGGCCGGATCAGCCAGGAACGGCTGGGCGTGCTCAAGAACGATGGCGGGTTCCTGGCGCACATGAAGCGCGTGATGGCCCGGCTCGAACGCTACATGAACGACACGACGTGGTATCACAAGGTCCACGACGGCAACAACCCGGCTGCGATCGCCTACTTCTCGCTGGAGTTCGGCATCCACGAGTGCCTGCCGATCTATTCGGGCGGCCTCGGCGTGCTCGCGGGCGACCATCTCAAGAGCGCGAGCGACCTCGGCGTGCCGTTGGTGGGCGTCGGCCTGCTCTACCGGCGCGGCTATTTCCATCAGCGCCTCGACGCCAACGGCTGGCAGCTCGAGGTGTATCCCGACAACGATTTCTACAACATGCCGATCACGCTGGTCCGCAACCCGGAGGGCCTGCCGCTGATCATCAGCCTCGACTATCCGGGCCGCACGGTGCGGGCGCAGATCTGGCGGGCGCAGGTCGGCCGCGTCCCCCTTTACCTGCTCGACACGAACATCGAGTCGAACTCGCCCGCCGACCGCGACATCACCGCCTCGCTCTACGGCGGCGACAGCGACATGCGCATCCGGCAGGAGATCATGCTCGGCATCGGCGGTTGCCGCGCGCTGCAGGCGCTGGGGTTGAACTCGCACGTCTGCCACATGAACGAGGGCCACGCCGCGTTCCTCGGCCTGGAGCGCGTGCGCCGCAAGATGAAGGAGAACCACCTGAGTTTCGCGGAAGCGCGCGAGATCGTGTCGGCGGGCGGTGTGTTCACGACGCACACGCCGGTGCCGGCGGGCATTGACGTGTTCCATGCGGACCTGATGGAGCATTACTTCCACGGCTTCCGGCAGGAACTCGGCCTGGATCGCAACGACTTCCTCGGCTTGGGGCGCCAGAACCCCGCCGACAACACCGAAAACTTCAACATGGCCGTGCTGGCGCTGAGGTTCTCCGCGAAGCGCAACGGCGTCAGCAAACTCCACGGCGAAGTCTCCCGCCGCATGTGGCAGCGGATGTGGCCGGAGGTGCCGGAGCAGGAGGTGCCCATCACGGCCATCACCAATGGCGTGCACTCCCATTCGTGGCTGTCGCGCGAGATGGCCGCTTTGTTTGAGACCTACCTCGGCCTGCGCCTGCAGGAGGAGCCGACCGACCAGAGCGTCTGGCAGGGCATCAAGGAAATCCCCGACGCGGAACTCTGGCGCACCCACGAGCGGCGGCGCGAACGGCTCGTGGCCTATGCCCGCCGCCGGTTGCGCGAGCAGCTTCGCCGCCGGGGCGCGATGATCAGCGAGACCGCCCACGCCGACGAGGTGCTCGATCCGAAAGTCCTGACCATCGGCTTCGCGCGGCGGTTCGCCACCTACAAGCGGGGCAACCTGCTGCTGCGCGATGCGGAACGGTTCAAGCGGCTCCTGACCAACAGCGACCTGCCCGTCCAGATCATCTTTGCCGGCAAGGCGCATCCCAATGACGGCCCCGGCAAGGAACTCATCCGCCAGATCGTCCAGTTTGCCCGCGAATCCGACATCCGCAACCGGGTCGTCTTCCTCGAAGACTACGACGTCAACACGGCCCACTACCTCGTGCAGGGTTGCGACGTGTGGCTCAACACGCCGCGCCGGCCGCTGGAGGCCAGCGGCACCAGCGGCATGAAGGCCACCGTCAACGGCGCGCTCAACGTCAGCACGCTCGACGGCTGGTGGTGCGAAGTCGAGCAGGCCGACAACGGCTGGAGCATCGGCCACGGCGAGGACTACACCGACCCGAACTATCAGGACGAAGTCGAGAGCCGCGCGCTCTACGACCTGCTGGAGAAGGAGATCGTCCCGCTGTTCTACGAGCGCGGCGCCGACGGGTTGCCGCGGCGATGGATCGCCATGATGAAGAACTCCATGAGCACCATCGGGCCGATCTTCAACAGCCATCGCATGGTGCAGGAATACGTCGAGCAATCCTACGTGCCCTGCGCGCAACGCCACCAGCGCCTGGCCAGCGACAACATGGGCGCCTGCCGCCAGTTCACCGGCTGGAAGCATTACATCGCGCAGAACTGGGGCAAAGTCCGGCTTTCCAGCGTCCAGCAGTGCGCCGAAGGCGAGCAGGCCGTCGGCGCCGAACTGCCCGTCGCCGCCACCGTCCACGTCGGCGACCTGAAGCCGGAGAACATCGCCCTTCAACTTTTCTACGGCCCGCTGGAAGCCGACGGACGCCTCGCGCGTGCCAGATCGGTCCCGATGAAACTCGTCCGGTCCAATTCCGACGGCACGCACCGCTTCATCGGAGCGATCCCCTGCCAGGCCACCGGCCGCCACGGCTTCGCCGTCCGCGTCGTCCCCGCTCATCCCGACCTCGGCGACCCGCTCGACACGGGGCTGATCCTATGGGGGTAATGGAGTGTTGGAGTATTGGAGTAATGGGTAACTTCCACAGACAACCCAACACTCCAATACTCCATCACCCCACCACTCCAATCTTATGAAAGCCGTCGTCTATCGCGGCCCGAACGACCTCCGCGTCGAGGAACTCCCCAAGCCCTCCATCGGCCCCGGCGAACTCCTCATCCGCGTCGCCGTTTGCGGCGTCTGCGGCACCGACCTTAAGAAAATCCACCACGGCCTCGTGCCGCCGCCGCGCGTCTTCGGCCACGAAACCGCCGGCACCATCGTCGAGGTCGGCGCGGGCGTGAACGACTGGCGCGTCGGCGAGCGCATCGCGGTCTATCATCACGTCCCCTGCCGGCGCTGCCGACTCTGCGAGCGCAAGGCGTTCGCCCAATGCCCGACCTACAAGAAGACCGGCACCACCGCGGGCTTCGAGCCGGCCGGCGGCGGCTACGCCGAATACGTCCGCGTCATGGACTGGATCGTGGCCGGCGGCGGCATCACCCGCATCCCCGACGGCGCGACGTTTGAAGAAGCCGCCATGCTGGAGCCGTTGAACACCATCTTGAAAGCCGTCCTCAAGGCCGGCGTCCGCCCCGACGACCGCGTCGTGGTTTTCGGTTGCGGCCCCATCGGCTTGATGTTGATGCAACTTTCAAAACTGGCTGGCGCGCACGTGTCCGTCTTCGACCCGATTCCGGAGCGCGTCGCCATCGCCCTCGAACTCGGCGCGGACGGCGTGGCGAAGGACGTGCGCGACGCGGACGTGTCGTTCGTCGCCGCCGCGAACGCCGACGCCATCTCTGCCGCCCTCGAAGCGACCCGCCCCGCGGGGCGCGTGATGCTCTTCGCGCAGACGCAGGCCGGCCAGCACGTGCCGGTGGACGTCGGCGCGGTCTGCATGAGCGAGAAGGACCTCGTCGGCAGCTACAGCTCCGACATCGAGTTGAACGGCCGCGTCGCCGACATCGTGTTCAACCGCCGGATCAACGTCCGCGCGCTGATCACCCACCGGTTCCCGATGGAGCGCATCAACGAAGCCATCGCCGTCGCCTCCAACCCGGGGCCGAAGTCGTTGAAAGTCATGGTGCAACTATGAGCAAGACAATGACCGCCGCCGTCCTCTACGGCAAAGAAGATGTCCGGATCGAACAACGCCCCGTGCCGAAGCCGCAACCCGGCGAGGTGCTGTTGCGCATCGGCGCGGCCACCACCTGCGGCACCGACGTGAAGGTGTTCAAGCGCGGCTATCACGCCAAGATGATCCGGCCCCCGGCGGTCTTCGGCCACGAAATGGCGGGCGTCATCGAGGCCGTCGGGCCGGGCGTGACCCGGTGGATAATCGGCCAGCGCGTGACGCCGGCCAACTCGGCGCCGTGCGGCAAGTGTTTCTATTGCGCGCATCAGCAGCCGGAACTGTGCGACGACTTCACGTGGCTCAACGGCGCTTACGCGGAGTATGTGTGCGTGCCGGCGCGGATCGTGGAGTTGAACCTCCAGGTCGTTCCGGACGGCCTGCCCTTCGAGCACGCCTCGCTGGCCGAGCCGCTGGCTTGCGTGGTGAAAGGTTTCGACATGATTCAACTGGCGCCCACGGAGACGGCGGTGGTCATCGGCGTCGGCCCGATCGGCCTGATGTTCGTCGCTCTGGCGCGGCAGGCCGGCGCGCACGTCATCGCGTTGGACGCGCGCCCCGCGCGGTTGGCGCTGGCGAAGGACCTCGGCGCGCATGAGGTGTTCAATGCCGCCGGCGACGCCATCGCGCAGGCGCGGCAGGCGTCCAACGGCGGCCGAGGCCCCGACGTGGTGATCGAATCGGTCGGCCTGCCCGCCACGTGGGAGCAGGCGCTCGCGTTGGTCCGCAAGGGCGGGCGGCTGCAACTTTTCGGCGGCCCGCCGGCTGGGACGCAGGTGCCGCTGGACACGCAGCGGCTGCACTACGATCAGCTCACGCTGCTGTCGAGCTTTCACCACACACCGGCGCACATGCGTCGCGCGCTGGAATTGCTGGCCACCGGCGTCGTGCCCGCGGCCAAGTTCATCAGCCGCACCGAACCGCTCGTCCGTCTGCCCGATGTGCTGCGGGAACTCTCCGGCCCGACGGATGTCTGCAAGATCGCCATCAAGCCCTGACCGCTTGCGGGGACTTCGAGCAGGCGGAAAAATGCTTGCTGGCCCCGCGGGGGATGGGTAGGTTCCCATGTCGTGCAAGCGCCAACTGGATCCGTATCATCGTGGTTGAATCCGCAGGCGTGGACTGACCTGATTCTGACGCGTTTCCGCAGCGTGCCGTTCTATCTGGTCGCGTTGCTGTTGCACCTGCTGTTCATCCTCCTGTTCGGCACCTACGAAGTGACTCGCACGCAGAGCGGGATGGTATCCGTCTTCGTAGCGCCCTCGGCCCAGAAGGCGAATGACAGTGTGCCGCCCCCGCCCCCGCCAGAGCAGCGGAAGGAGCAGAATCTGGCGACGACCAAGCAACCGACGACCTCAGCGACTGCGGCCCGGCCGATCACGGTGGCGACGCCGTTGCCATCGCCGACGGCGGTGAGCATTGTGACGCCGACGGTGGCTGCGCCGGTGACGTCGGGGGATTTGTCAAAGAGCCTCATCAAGAATCTCGCGAACGTGAAGGTGTCCAGCCTTTACCAGAACCGGTTCGGCTCCGAGAGGGGTAATGCGATGGGGAAGTTTGGCGGCACGCGGCAGGGGGAGGGCGCGGTGTTGCGGGCGCTGGACTGGCTGAAGGCGAACCAGAACCCGGACGGTTCGTGGGGCGGGCACTACCGATCCTCCATGACGGGCCTGGCGCTGCTGACGTTCCTGGCGCACGGCGAACGGCAGGACAGCCAGCATTATGGCGAGACGGTGCAGAAGGGCGTGCAGTGGTTGATGGAGGTCGGCAAGAAGAACAGGAACAAACTGGCCACCGAGCACGTGGAGTATCAGCACGCGATCGCGACGTATGCGCTGGCGGAGGATTATGCGCTGACGCAGATCAGCGACCTGTTGACGGTGCTGGAGGGCGCGGTTCAACTCATCGTGAGCAACCAGGCGCCAAATGGATCGTGGGATTACGGTTACAACAAGGTGGGGCGCGAGGATCCGAAGCGGCCCGGCGGCGACACGTCCATCGTCGGTTGGAACGTGCAGGCGCTCAAGGCGGCGAAGATGGCGGGCGTGAAGGTGGCGGGCATTGATGCATGCTTGCAGAAGGCGCTGGAGTTCCTGCGGGGCGTCTATGATGACAAGAAGCACCAGTTCGGTTACGCGGTCAGGGGCGGCGGCTCTCCCGCGCTGGTCGGTGTGGGTGTGCTTTGCATGCAATTCATCAATGCGGGTGACTCGAAGGAGGCCAAGGGTGGACAGCGGACCTTGAGCACCTACAAGTGCGAGTGGGAAAAAGGCGGCGAGGGGAGCAGCTACGGATGGTATTACATGACGCAGGCGCTTTTCCAGGCAGGCGGCAGCTACTGGACGGCATGGAACCGCATGTTCCGCGAGGAGATCATCCGCTACCAAAAGGCGGACGGTTCATGGCCGGTGCCTGGCCCTGCTGGCGGCCCGCCCGCGACGGGCTGGAGGCAGGTCACCGATCCGAAAGACCAGCCGGTGTATCACACCACGCTGCTGTGCATGATGCTGGAGGTTTATTACCGCTTCCTGCCGACGTTCAAGTAGTGAAACGTAAAACGTAAAACGTAAGAGTTTCACGTTCACGTTTCACGTTTCACGCCTCATGGACCTACTGGCCTACTTCGCCCTCGCCCTCGCCGCCTTCCTGATCGGCAGTTTCCCCACCGGCTTCCTCGTGGCGCGCGCCTACGGCGTGGACATCCGCGAAGTTGGCAGCGGTAACATCGGCGCGACCAACGTCCTGCGCAGCGTCAACCGCTGGGCCGGCCGCGGCGTGTTTGTCGTGGACGCGCTGAAGGGATTCCTGCCGGCGTTGCTCGCGCCGCGGCTCCTGCCGTCGCTCGATGTCTCGGCGCTCCAAATCGTCACGTGCCTTTGCGTCATCCTCGGCCACAACTACACGCCGTGGCTCGGCTTCAAGGGCGGCAAGGGCGTCGCGGCGGCCATCGGCGGCTTCCTGGCCATCTGCTGGCCGGCGCAACTGATTGCGGCGGTCATCTGGCTGATCGTCTTTCTGGTCTGGCGCTACGTGTCGCTGGCGTCCATTGTCTCGGTGGCCGCGCTGCCTGCGCTCGTGTTCGCGTTTTCTCGGAACGCCACGCTGACAGGCTTTGCGGCGTTCGTCGCCGTCGTGACAATCATCCGGCACGCGTCGAACATTCGACGGTTGCTGGCGGGCGCGGAACACAAGTTCGAAAAGAAAGACGCATGAACATCGCGATCATCGGGGCGGGCGGATGGGGAACGGCGTTGAGTGTGCTGCTGCACGGCAAGGGCCGGCGCGAGTCGCCGCCGTGGCGCATCCGGCTGTGGAGCTACGAGCAGCAATCCGTGGACGAAATCCGCGCGCAGGGGCAGAACGTCCGGTTCCTGCCGGGCGTGACCGTGCCGCCGGAGATCGAGTTGGGTTGTGACCTGGCGTGGGCGGTCGAAGGCGCGGATTTGGTCGTGCTGGCTTCGCCATCCCATGTGATGCGCTCGGTCTGCGGCAAGCTGCCGCGGTTGAAGGTGCCAGTGGTCAGCGTGGCCAAAGGCATCGAGAACGAAACGCACGAGCGGATGACCCAGATCATTGCCGAGCAGCAGCCTGACGCGCCAATCGCCGCGCTGAGCGGGCCGAGCCATGCGGAAGAGGTTGCCCGTGGCGTGCCGACGGCGGTCGTAGCGGCTTCGCGTGACAGCGCGCTGGCCGCGCTGGTGCAGCGGACGTTCATGACCGAGCGGTTTCGTGTCTATACCAATGACGACGTCATCGGCGTCGAACTCGGCGGCGCGCTCAAGAACGTCATCGCCATCGCCGCCGGCATCGGCGACGGCCTCGGTCTCGGCGACAACGCGAAAGCCGCGCTGGTCACACGCGGCCAGGCGGAAATGGCGCGCATGGGCGTGGCGCTGGGCGCGCGACGGGAGACGTTCTTCGGCTTGAGCGGTATCGGTGATCTCATCGTGACGTGTTTCAGCAAGTGGAGCCGTAACCGCGGCGTGGGCGAGCGGCTTGGTCGCGGCGAGAACCTGAAGCAGATTCTTGACTCGATGGTGATGGTCGCCGAGGGCGTGCGGACTGCGAAAGCGGCCCAGCGTCTCGCGCAGAAATTGGGGGTGGAAGCTCCCATTACGAATGAGGTGTGTAGTGTGATCTACGATGGCAAAGAGCCGAAGCGGGCGCTGAATGACTTGATGTTGAGGGAAGCCAAGCCTGAACTGTCTTCGTAACGTTCACTGGTTGTTGGTGTTCGGGCGGCTCGGCAATCAGGATGAACTGACTCTTATTTTTTGTTGACCGCCTAGGTCTTGCAGCTATATTCCGCAGTCAATAACTGTTCTAAACAAACCATCTGAGTCTGGAACGCGAAGATGAGCAACTTTGGAAAATTTGTGGTTCACCACCTCGAGGTCGCCGTGTCCGGCAACCAAATCCTGCACGGGGTCAATTTGGAGATCGGCCCGGGCGAGATCCACGCGCTGATGGGGCCGAACGGCTCCGGCAAGAGCACGCTGGCCAAGGCGTTGATGGGCCACCCCGATTACCAGGTCATGCGCGGCGAGGTTCTCTGGAAAGGCGAGAACCTGCTCGACGTCGAAGTCGAACAACGCGCGCACCGCGGCATCTTCATGGCGTTCCAGTATCCGATGGAGGTGCCCGGCGTGAAGTTGCCGGAGTTCCTGCGGATGGCCTACAACTCCAGCCGCAAATCCCGCGGCGAACCCGAACTGGACGTCATCAAGTTCCAGAACCTCCTCAAGAAAAAGATGAAGGTGTTGGAATGGAACATGACCTACGCCCTGCGATACCTGAACGAGGGATTCAGCGGCGGCGAAAAAAAGAGGAACGAGATCCTCCAGATGCTCATGATTGAGCCTCAGCTTGCCATGCTCGACGAACCGGATTCGGGCCTGGACATAGACGCGCTGAGGATCGTCGCGCAAGGCGTCAACGCGATGAAGAAGGAGCGCCCGGATTTCAGCGCGCTGGTGATCACGCACTACCAGCGCATCCTCAACTACATCAAGCCTGACTTCGTCCACATCATGATGCGCGGCCGCGTCGTCAAGAGCGGCGGACCGGACCTGGCGTTGCGGGTCGAGCAGGAAGGCTACGACAAGATTCGCGAGGAACTCGGCTTCCCGCGCGAGTCCGAGGAAAAACCGGAGCCGGTGGCGGTCTGAGCAGGGGAGTGTTGAACAACGCTCAAAGGGGACACAAACACCATGGCTGATGAACCCAAAGTCCAGGCGTCGTTGACGCTCAACGAGGACTACAAATCGAAATACGGCTTCCACGACGACGTCACGCCGATCATCAAGCCGCAGAAAGGCTTGAACCCGGACGTCGTCAAGGCGATCTCGCACTACAAGAACGAGCCGGAGTGGATGCTGAAGTTCCGGCTGAAGTCGCTCGAACTCTTCCGCCAGAAGCCCATGCCGACCGGCTTTTGGGGCGGCAACATCCAGAACCATCCGTTGGATTTTGAGAACATCTACTACTACCTGAAGCCGGCCGAGAGCCAGAGTAAGAGTTGGGACGACGTGCCGGAGAAGATCAAGAACACCTTCGACCGCCTTGGCATTCCCGAGGCCGAGAAGAAGTTCCTCGCCGGCGTCGGCGCGCAATACGAGAGCGAGGTCATCTATCACAGCCTCAACGAGAAGCTCGCCAAACTGGGCGTCATCTTCCTCGACACCGACACGGCGATGAAGCAGCACCCGGACTTGTTCCGCGAGTATTTCGCAACCGTCATCCCGCCGGCGGACAACAAGTTCGCCGCGCTCAACTCCGCCGTCTGGTCGGGCGGCTCGTTCATCTACATCCCGAAGGGTGTGAAGGTGGACCTGCCGTTGCAGGCCTACTTCCGCATCAACGCGGAGAACATGGGCCAGTTCGAGCGCACGCTGATCATCGCCGACGAGGGCAGCTTTGTTCATTACGTCGAGGGCTGCACCGCGCCGGTGTATTCGAGCGACTCGCTGCACAGCGCCGTCGTCGAGATTGTCGTCAAGAAGGGCGCCCGCGTCCGCTACTCGACCATCCAGAACTGGAGCACCAACGTTTATAACCTCGTCACCAAGCGCGACGCGGCCTACCGGGACGCGACGATGGAGTGGGTGGACGGCAACATCGGCTCCAAGCTCACGATGAAATACCCGGCCGTCTATATGATGGAGCCTGGCGCGCACGGCGAGATTCTCTCCATCGCGTTCGCCAACACCGGCCAGCACCAGGACGCGGGCGGCAAGGTGGTCCACATGGCGCCGAACACCACCTCGCGGATCATCTCCAAGTCCATCAGCAAAGGCTTCGGGCGCTCCAGCTACCGCGGCCTGTTGAAGGTCTATCCCGGCTGCCACGGTGTGAAGTCCAACGTCGAGTGCGACGCGCTGTTGATCAACGAGGAGTCGCGCACCGACACCTACCCGAAGATCGAGGTGGACGAGCGCGACGTGTCCATCGGCCACGAGGCCCGCGTCTCGAAGGTGAACGACGAGCAGATCTTCTATCTTATGAGCCGCGGTCTCACACAGGACCAGGCCATGAACATGATCGTCTGCGGCTTCATCGAGCCGCTGGTGAAGGAATTGCCGATGGAATACGCCGTCGAACTGAACCGCCTCATTGAGCTTGAGATGGAAGGCTCCGTTGGTTGAGCCGCGGCGGACTTGCGAAACCTGATTTCAGAGGAGTTTGCTGATGCCAACGATCACGGAAGAATCTGCGTTCACACGCGAATTTGTTGACCGCTACTCACGCGAACAACATGAGCCGGACTGGATGCGCCAGCGGCGCTTCGAGGGGCTGGTGGTCAGCGACGAGTTGCCGCTGCCCGAGGGCAAGCTCGACTGGACGAAGCTGAAGCTTGGCGAAATGGCCCCCAGCCGGTTCGTGGCGTTGCGCCACCAGGTCGGCGCGGATTTCTCCCCGCCGTTCGCCGTGCCGGACCTCGCCAAGAGCGGCGTCATCTTCTGCGATTTTGCGACGGCGCTGCGGCAGCATCCGCAACTCATCGAGAAGTATTTCATGACCAGCGTCGTGCCTGCGCGCAGCAGCAAGTTCGCCGCGATGCACGCGGCTTTCTGGACGCACGGCACGTTCCTGTATGTGCCGGCGGGCGTCGAGTTGAAGATGCCATTGCGGACGGAATTTCGCGCGGCTGGGAAGAACGCCGCCCACTTCGCGCACACGCTCATCGTCGTCGAGCGCCACGCGAAGCTGACCTATCTTGACCATTACAAGTCCGCCACGGAGGAAGGGCAGGGGTTGTTTGATGGCGTGACGGAGATCATCCTGGGCGAGGGGGCCAACGTCGTGTATGTCGCCGAGCAGCAATGGGGCCGCCACGTCTGGGACGTGAGCACGCGCCGGGCGGTGCTGGCGCGCGACGCGAACCTGACGTGGCTCAATCTCGGCCTTGGCAGCGCGGCGAGCAAGATGCGGCTCGATGCGGTCCTTGACGGCGCTGGCGCATCGGCCGAGTTGCTCGGTGTGACCGTCGCGCAGCCGGGCCAGACGGTCTGCTACGACACGTTGCAAGACCATCGTGTGCCCTACACGAAGAGCGACCTGCTGTTCAAGGCGGCGGTGAAGGCCGGCGCG
Organism: Verrucomicrobiota bacterium; assembly: GCA_016219905.1. Taxonomy (GTDB): domain Bacteria; phylum Verrucomicrobiota; class Verrucomicrobiia; order CAIQCK01; family CAIQCK01; genus JACRKA01. Next base: position 52,484 of record JACRKA010000351.1, on the reverse strand, counting down.
CGCACGGCCTACGAGGGCACCATCCGCGTCCACAAGGCCGCGCAGAAAACCGACGCCTACCAGGCCAGCCGTAACCTCCTGCTCGGCGAGCACGCGCGCGCCGATGCCACGCCGATCCTGGAGATCGAGGCCAACGACGTGCGCTGCACCCACGGCGCGACCGTCGGCCCGGTGGACCCGGAGCAGCTTTTCTATCTCCGTTCGCGCTGCCTTTCCGTGGAGGACGCGACGCGGCTGATGATGCGCGGGTTCTTCGACCAGGTGATGCGTTACATCCCGGACGAGATCCTGCGCGAGCAGCTTTGGCAGGCGGTTGACCAGGCGATGGGGAACAGCTAGAAAGACCGGTCTTTCACCCACACGCCACGATGAGCTACGAGGTCGAAAAACTCCGACAGGATTTCCCGCTGCTGCGGCAGACGATGCGCGGCAAGCCGCTGGTCTATCTCGACAGCGCCGCCACTTCCCAGAAACCGCGCCCGGTCCTCGACACGCTGCAAGCCTATTACGAACGCTGGAACGCCAACGTCCACCGCGGCATCTACGAGATCAGCGATCTTGCCACCCAGCACTACGAGGCGGCCCGCGCCACCGTCGCGCGGTTCATCCACGCCGCCGAGCCGGCGGAGATCGTGTTCACGCGCAACGCCACCGAGGCGATCAACCTTGTGGCCCGCGCGTGGGGCGACGCGAACGTCAAGGCCGGCGACGTCATCCTGCTTACGGAGATGGAGCACCACTCCAACCTCGTGCCGTGGCAGTTGCTCGCGCAGAGGACGGGCGCGCGGCTGGAGTTCATTCCGCTCGACGGCCAGGGCCGGCTCGACCTCGCGGCGGCGGAGAAGTTCTTCAACGACCGCCTCAAGCTCGTCGCCGTCACCCAGATGTCCAACGTCCTCGGCACGATCAACCCCGTCGCCAGCATCATCCGCCACGCGCACGCCGTCAGCGCGCTCGTGCTGGTGGACGGCGCGCAAGGGTGCGCGCACATCGCCACCGACGTGCAACGGATGGACTGCGACTTCCTCGCGTTCAGCGGCCACAAGATGTGCGGGCCGACCGGCATCGGCGTCCTCTACGGCCGCAAATGGCTGCTGGAGGCGATGCCGCCGTTCCTCGGCGGCGGCGAGATGATCTCCGTCGTGGATTGGCGGGAATCCACATGGAACCACACGCCGTGGAAGTTCGAGGCCGGCACGCCGGCCATCGCGCAGGCCATCGGCCTTGGCGCGGCCGTCGAGTATCTGGAAAAGATCGGCCTCGACGCGATCCACGCGCACGAGGACGCGCTGGTGCGTTACGCTTGGGAACAACTCCACGACCTGCCCGGCTTTCATCCCTACGGCCCGCCGCCGGACGAGCGCGGCGGGCTGGTTGCGTTCACGCTCGACGACCTGCACGCGCACGACATCGCGCAGTTCCTCGACCAGCAAGGCGTCGCCATCCGCGCCGGCCATCATTGCGCTATGCCGCTCCACAAGAAACTCGGCGTGGCCGCGACGGCGCGCGCGAGCTTCTACCTCTACAACACCACCGCCGAGGTGGACGCGCTCGTGGCGGCGCTGCGGAAGGCGCTGAAGTTTTTCGGCATCGAAACCAAGACCGTCGTCACCGTGTAGCCAAGGGACTCCATGCCTGAACTGATCAAAGTCGCAACCGTCAGGGACATCGCGCCGGGCGAACACAAGATCGTCACGTTGCGCGACACGAAGGTGGGCATCGTCCGCGACGCGGCCGGCAACTGGTTCGCCATCGAGGACGTGTGCACGCACGACGGCGGGCCGCTGGCCGAGGGCGAGGTCGAGGACGGCTGCATCTACTGCCCGCGGCACGGCGCGAAGTTCGATCTCAAGACCGGCAAGGCGCTGACGCTGCCGGCGTTTGGCAAGGTGGGCGCATGGCCGGTGGTCATCGAGGGCGACGATGTGAAGATTCGATTCTCATGAGCGAATTCGACGACCTATACCAGGCCATCATCTTGGACCACTACCGCAAGCCACGGAACCGCGGCACCGTGCCGGATGCGAGCGTGCGCGTGGACGGCAAGAACCCGCTCTGTGGCGATGAGGTTCACCTGGAGTTGCGCCTCGATGAGAACGGCCGGATCGAGGACATCAAGTCCAGCGGCCACGGCTGTTCCATCAGCCAGGCCAGCATCTCGATCATGACGGAGCTGGTCAAGGGCCGCACGTTCGACGAGGGCAAACAAGTCTGCGAATCCGTGCGCACGATGATGAGGGGCGGCGAGGTGGACGAGGAGGCAATGGGCGAGTTGATCGCGCTCAAGGGCGTCTCGAAGTTCCCCGTCCGCATCAAGTGCGCCATGCTCTCGTGGACGACCTTCGAGCTGGCGATGGCCGAGTTCAAGGCCGGGCGCGACGGCGCCGGGGCGATGGTCTCAACCGAAGACGAGAAGTAAGATGATCCAGAAGACAGCCAACGATTTGCAGCAGACGCTGCGCGAGCGCGGCTGGCGCATGACGCGGCAGCGGCAGGCTGTTTACGACGCGGTGCTGGCTTCGCGCGACCATCCGAGCGCCGAGGAGGTTTTTCAGCGCGTCCGCCGCAAGCTGCCCGATGTCAGCCTCGCGACCGTCTATAACTCACTGGAGGCACTGGTGGAGTGCGGCCAGGTCGCCAAGGTGCCGCGCAGCGACGACGGCCCGGCCCGTTACAGCCACCGGCTTGACCCGCACCATCACGCCCGCTGCATTGCGTGCGGCCAGGTCTGGGACCTGGAGGAGCAATCGCTCGACATCCAGCCGCGGGCGACCGGCTCGCGGTTCCGTCCGGTCGCCTACAAGGTCGAGATGCTCGTCGAGTGCCCGCGCGACTGCGGCCACTGCGCCTCCCGGCGCTGACAAGAGCGCGGCCCGGGCGGGCCTTTTCCGTTGACTTCGCAGCAGGCGGTCTCTAGTTTACGCGGCCGTCACCCCCGGTGGGGTCGTAGCTCAGTTGGGAGAGCGCCTCAATGGCATTGAGGAGGTCAGGGGTTCAATTCCCCTCGGCTCCACCATTTTTCTTCCCCGCGGCGTGCGGTGCAATCATGACCGGCGATGCAGAACTCATCCTCGTGGACGGCTATAGCGTGATTCACGCTTGGCCGCCGCTGCGGGCCGCGCTCCGCCGCGGGCTGGAGCAGGCGCGGGATGAACTGGTGGCGGCGATGACGCAGTTGCAGGACCTGAGCGGCGCGCGGGTGGTGGTGGTGTTCGACGGGCGCGGCGGCCGGCGCGTCTCGCGCGGCGAGGCGCCGGCGGCGGTGGAGGTGCTCTTCACCGGCAAAGGCCTGACGGCGGATAGCTTGATCGAGCGGATGGTGGCGCGATCGCGGTCGCCGGGGCAGTTGGTGGTGGCCACCAACGACGGCGCGGAGACGCGCACGGCGCTGGGTTTCGGCGCGCGGGTGATCACGGCGGAGGAGTTGCGGGATTGGCTGGAGTGCGAGGGCGTGGCGATGCGCCGGGAGAGTGCCCGGACGCGGCGGGAGGGCGGTGGAAAATTTCGCCCGTCTGGTGGTTGACACCGCCGAGGTGTTTCGATAGGATGCGCGCCAATTACAACCTCGGCTGCGTGCGCGGTCTGTCAGAAGAAGTGGCTGGTTGCCGGCTGAAGGAGACAAATTAATGTCCATCATTGCCAGAATTTGCTTGGTCGTTGCGTTGATTCTCGGAGGGGCCTCAATCTTTCTGAGCAAGAAGGTTGACGCCCAGGCCGCCACACTGCGGTCGAACCTGACCGACACGAAGGCGGAGCTTTCCACCACCAAGAAGACCTTGGCCACCACCGAGGGCAACCTCAAGGCCAAGCAGGAGGAGCTGGCCAAGACCGAGGAGGAGAAGAAGAAGACCGAGCAGCAACTGACCGAGGCCACGGCGAATGTCACCACGCTGAAGACCCAGCTTGATGAGACCAAAAAGTTGGCGGATGCCGGGCAGGCCGCCATCAAGGAAGTGGAGAACGTCCGGGCCAAGCTGGCTGAGGCGGAGCAGAAGTGCAAGGATTTGGACACGCAGGTGAAGACCAAGTCCGAAGAGGCCGTGAAGCTGAACGAGCAAGTCACGGCGCTCAAGGGCGCGAACACGTCTCTCGCTGAAACCAGCAAGGCGCTGGAGTCCGATCTCAAGTTGGCGCGCGGGCAGCCGGGCTGGGAAATGGAGTTGCCGAAAGACCTGACCGCGAAAGTGCTTTTCTACGACAAGACGTGGAACTTCGCCGTGCTTGACGCGGGCAACAAGAAGGGAGCCAGGAAAAATGGCGTCCTTCTCCTGCATCGCGGCACCGACGTCATCGGCCCGGTTCGCATCAGCACCGTGGATGACGACGCGTGCATCGGCGACTTCATGGGCGACTTCAAGAAGAACCCGCCCCAAGCCGGTGACACTGGCATCCCAAAGAAATAAACCCTGTCGTCGCCAGCCGGCCGCATGATCCCGCGCCTGTTCCAGTCGTTTCCTTCTGTGCGCTTGATTTGTCTTCTGATCGCCTCCGCTCTCCTGGGCCTCCTCGCTGGTTGCGGAACGCCCGAAGGCGGCACCTCGCTGCCGTGGAACCGCCCCGCCACGTGGGAGAAGAGCATGCCGATGGGAACCGGCCCCGGCGCCTATACCCGCTAGTCTTGCCGGCTTCATGAAAACATTCGCTCGCCTCGCGAGCCTGCTGGCCGCGGCCGTCCTCTCGCTGGCTTCAGCCGCAGCCGACCCCTCAGCCGAATCCGTCCTGGCCCGCGCCGGCGCCGAGGGTCTCGGCTACCTGCGCATCGAGCGGCCCGAAGTCGCGCTCGGCAAAATGGACGGCATCACCCGCAAGCTCGGCGGCCGCGTCGGCGATCTCCTGCCGTTGGTGGCGCAGCGGTTCATGAAGAACCCGATGCTGGCCGGCGTGGACCTCCAGCGCCCCTGCACCGTGGTGTTCCTCAACCCGGCGAAGTTCACCAATGACCTTGCCATTATTATAGGTGTGAGCGACGCGGCGTTGTTCTGCGACAGCTTCGGAAAAGGCGGCGTCAATCGCGTCGAGGCGGACCCGGCGACGGCCGGCGCGGCGGTGCGGCACTTCACCGAGCCGGTCGAGGAATTTGACCGGCGCGGTTTCATGGCGGCGTTGCAGGCCGGCGAACAGGCTGACCCGGCGAAGTTCAAGAAACAGGTCACCCGACACTACTTCGTCACCGTGCGCGGGAACGAGGGGTTGATCGTCGGCGACCGCGGCTTGTTGGAGCCGGGGAAAGGGGGCGGGCTTCGTTTGACGCGCGCCGTTGCAGGCGACATCACCGCGGCCTGTAACGTGCCGGCGCTCTTGGGCATCTACGAGAAGGAACTCCGACAGCAAGCCGCTGTTACGCGCTCTGGCAGCCCGACAGGCGGCGAGGTGGCTGTCAGGCGCGGCAGGATCCATGCCGCGGCCATGGACAGCCTGTTGTCCGTGACGAAACAGATCGAGTCGCTTGAAGTCGGGGCTGAACTGATCGAGGGGCAGCTCAAGGTGCGCCTCGGCCTGCGTCCCCTGGCGAAGACGCCGCTTGCGGGAGTTCTCGCCGCGCAATCGCCCGCGGCGCTCGATGCCGGCGTGATGTCGTTGATGCCCGCGGACGCGGCCATGCTGGGCTGCTGGCAGACGGCGCAGACACCGGAGACGATTGAGTTTTGCACGCAATACCTGCAGCCGATCCTGCAAGCCGCCGCGCCGACAAACACCGCCACCGCGTCGGCCTCTCTGGCGGACATCATGCGCGAGAACATGGAGGTTCGCGCCGGCGCAGCGGGTGTGGCATTGAAGTCCCAGCCTGCCGGACAGACCGGCTTCGACATGATCCAAGCCTATCGCGTCAAGGACGCAGCCCGCGCGCGGGCGGCGCAGCGCAAGGCCGCCACCGCCGGAGTCCAGGCGCTCAGCGGGTTCTTGTCCGAGGCCGAATCCGGTCGGACGAAATTCCAGCCCAACGTCGCGCGCCACGCGGGCGTTGAGATTGACCAGATGACCTTCGACCTCGCCGGGAGCGGGTCACCCGCCTCGCAAGGCGCCTCCCGGAATCCTTTCGGCACGAACCTCGTCTCGCGCACCGCGTTCGCGGGACAGTTCGGCCTCGGAGCCACCGGCCCGCGCGCAGCGGAGAACATCCGGCAGTTGATTGGCCTCGCGAAGAAGCCGCCCGCCACGCCGATCGCGCGGCCGCGCTTCGACGCCGCCGTCGCCGGCTTCCCCAAACGGCTCAACGGCGTCTTCTTCATGCAGGTCGAGGACTACTTCAAGATCGCGACCGGCGCGATGCCATCGGCAGTGGCTGCCGAGGGTGGACGGCTCTACGAACTGCTGGACCGTTTGCAGGCCGACATCGCCGGCTTCTTCACCCTCACGCGAGCCGCCGCGACGGCCGAGGTGGTCGTCCCGCTGGACAAGTTGCTCGAGCTTTCCCGCAAGTCGCCGTCCCAGCCGGCGGAACAGTGAGCGCGGGCCGCGCGCGGGCTTGCGCCGGCGCGGCGGCAGGACTATCAATTGGCTGTGAAGACAAGCAGTCTGATTCTCGCTGGTGCACTTGCGCTTGCGGTTGCGGGCTGCGCGAGCACTGGCCCCAAAGGCCCGCCGCCAAAGCCGCTGACGCAGGAAGAGATCATCCAGATGGCGAAGTCGGGCGCGCTCGACACCGACATCATCCAGAAGATCCGCGCCTCCGGCACGGTCTATCGGCTCACGGCCGCCGAAATCCTCCACCTCCACGACAGCGGCGTCAATAACGGCGTCATTGACTTCATGCTCCAGGACTACCTCGAAGCCGTCCGCTGGCAGGAGCGCGAGTATTCGCGCCGTTACTACGACTGGTATGCCTTCGGCCCGCACTGGTATTGGTGCTGGCCCCACGATGTCGTCATCGTCCGCGGCCGGCCCTGAACGCGCGCCATGCCCGACTCTGCCTGGCTGGATGAACTCAACCCGCAGCAGCGCGCCGCGGCCACGCATGGCGACGGCCCGCTCCTGATCATCGCCGGCGCGGGCACCGGCAAGACCAAGACCCTCGCCGCCCGTGTCGCCTGCCTGCTCCAGCGCGGCGTGCCAGCCGGGCGCATCCTCCTGCTCACCTTCACCCGCCGCGCGGCCCACGAGATGATCCGCCGCGCCGAACATTCCTGTCACGTTTCACGTTTCACGTTTCACGTTTCACGCGTCTGGGGCGGCACCTTCCACGCCATCGCCAACCGTCTCCTCCGCATCCACGGCCGCGCCGTCGGCCTCGCGCCCGATTTCACCGTGCTCGACCAATCCGACGCCGAGGACCTGCTCAACCTCGTCCGTCATGACCTCGGCTTGCACTCGAAGGAGAAGCGGTTCCCGAAGAAAGGCACGCTGCTCGACATCTACTCACGCTGCGCCAACGCCCGGCAGCCGCTCGGTCGTGTGCTCAAGCGCCATTTCCCGTGGTGCGCGGAGCATGAGGCGGAATTGAAGCAACTGTTCGCGGCCTACACCGACCGCAAGCACGACCGGCACGTGCTCGACTACGACGACCTGCTGCTGGTCTGGCGGCACCTGATGGACACGGCCGAGGCCGGTCCGCGCGTCGCCGCCCGCTTTAGCCACATCCTCGTGGACGAATACCAAGACACGAACAGGCTGCAAGCTGACATCTTGCTGAAGATGGCTGGGCCGCACCGCAACCTCAGCGTCGTCGGCGACGACGCGCAGAGCATCTACAGCTTCCGCGCCGCGACGGTCCGCAACATCCTCGATTTCCCGAAACAGTTCCCCGGCGCGGCCATCATCACGCTCGAGCAGAACTACCGCAGCGTGCAGCCGATCCTCGCCGCCACCAACGCCGTCATCGCCCGCGCGCCGGAGCGGTTCACCAAGGACCTCTGGAGCGACCGCCGCAGCGAACAGCGGCCGATGCTGGTCAACTGCCTCGACGAGGCGCAGCAGTCGCGGTTCGTCTGCAAGAAAATCCTCGAGCACTACGAGGCCGGCGTGCCGTTGCGCCGGATGGCTGTGCTCGTGCGCACCGCCCACTGGAGCGACGCGTTGGAGGTGGAGTTGACGCGGCGCAACATCCCGTTCGTGAAATTCGGCGGCCTGAAGTTCCTCGAAGCCGCCCACGTGAAGGACTTGCTCGCCCTGCTGCGCATCCTGGAGAACCCGCGCGACGAGATGAGCTGGTTCCGCGTCCTCCACCTGCTGGAGGGTGTCGGCCCGGCTGGCGCGAAGCGCATCTGGCGCTTCCTTGCCGCCAACGGCCATGACCTGCGCGCGCTGTCGCACTGTCCCGTGCCGCCTGCGGCGCGGGAGCGGTTCATCGCATTGTGCGGCCTGCTGCGCGATTTGGGTGAGATTAAGCTGTCGCCAAAGGGGTGGGGCGAGGCTCCGCCGAGCCATGCCCATGAAGACAGTGGCGAAGGCTCGGCAGAGCCTCGCCCCACCATCATCAGTTTGGGCACGCAGATTGAGCGCATCCGACAATTCTACGACCCGATCTTCCACGAGGTCTATGACCACGCCGAGGTCCGCGTGCGCGACTTGGAGCAGTTGGGCGTCATCGCGGCGGGCTTCGAGTCCCGCGAGCAGTTCCTCTCCGAGCTGACGCTCGACCCGCCGGGCGCGACCGGCGATTGGGCTGGCCCGCCGCGCAAGGACGACGACTGGATGACGCTGAGCACGATCCACTCGGCGAAAGGTTGCGAGTGGGACGTGGTCTTCCTCATCCACGCCACCGACGGCATCATCCCCAGCGACCTGAGCACCGGCGACGCGGACGAGATCGAAGAGGAGCGGCGGCTGCTTTACGTTGCGTTGACCCGCGCGCGCAACTGGCTCTACGTCTGTTTCCCGCTGCGCTACTACGCCACGAAGCACGAGATGGGCGACCGCCACACATTCGCGCAACTGACCCGCTTCATCCCAACCGACGTGCGGGCGAAGTTCGAGCAAGTGACGTTGAAGTTGCCAAAAGTGGATGCCGGCGGCGCGGAATCGGTTGCTCAGGAAACGGACGCCCGCGGCAAAATCCGCGGACTGTGGGAGGAATGAAGAGAAAGCTCAACATCTGGGGAGCGGCAGGGTAGTATCCGGGGCGTCATGCGGCGATTTGCATTGTCATTCTTCATGGCAGTCACGAGCGTGCTTGGGGCGGACGAGCGCGCGATGATTGAAGCCGACTGGCGCAAACAGGATGGCATCGGCACGGCGCGTAATCCCGGCACCTACGTGGACGCGGTCGCCAAGCTCTTCAAGCGTGGTGATGCGCTGATTAGCGATCTGGGGGCGGCGGGCGTGGAGTTGGGAGATTTGCAGCGGCAATGGGAGAAGCTGCGCGGGGAGTTCGGTAGGCGCCGACGTGAGGAGGCGAAACGTTCCGGCTCAACACATGACGTTCGCCTCCTTACGTCGGCGCCTACGATGGCGGATTCTCCTGCTTTGGAAAGCCTCTGGCGGCGGGCGCATGAGTTGCGGCGCGAGATCGTGTTTGCCAATCCGCTCGCGAAAACGGGGCCGCTGGTTTTCGTGAAGCAGGTGCCGAGCATGTTCAGCCACCAGCTCACGCAATACTACGGCAGTTGCGCGCGGCCGGGCGGCGGGGTGTTCGCGCTCGACGAGCCGGGCAGGACGATGCGGTGCCGCCAGCTTGCGCCGGATGCGCTGCCGCCCGGCAGTTTCCAGTTCCCGGAGGTGTCCTACGACGGCAAACGCATCCTGTTCGCCTACTGTAACGCCCCGACCGCGCCGAAGGATCGCGAGGCGTGTCTGGACCGGTATTACCATCTCTACGAGATGGCGGCAGACGGTTCGCGGCTGCGCCAGCTCACAGACGGGCCGTTCGACGATTTTGCGTCACGCTGTTTGCCCGATGGCCGCATTGTTTTCATCTCGACGCGGCGCGGCGGGTTCCATCGCTGCGGGCGCGGGCCGTGCGCGACCTACACGCTGGCTGTCGCGAACGGCGACGGCTCCGACCCGCATCCGGTCTCGTTTCACGAGACGCACGAATGGGACCCGTCGGTCCTCAACGATGGCCGTGTCATCTACACGCGTTGGGATTACGTGGACCGCAACGCAGTGCATTACCAGCAACTCTGGACGGTGCGGCCGGACGGCACGGATGTGCGTGCGTTCTACGGCAACAACACGTTGAACCCGGTCGGCGTGTGGGAAGCCCGCGCCGTGCCGGCGTCGAGCCGCGTGATGGCCACCGCTGCGGCGCACCATGCGATGACCGCCGGCTCGATCATTCTGCTTGATGTGACGCGCGGGGTGGACGGTCTGGAACCAATCACGCGGCTGACGCCGGACGCGCTGTTTCCCGAGAGCGAGGAGCCCGTGTCGCACGGCACGGCGAAACCGGCGTTCTGGCGCGCGCCGGGCAGCCCGAAGAACCCGCCAGTTGTTCCGCCGGAGGCGGCGCGGTGGCCGGGCCACTGCTATCGCACGCCGTGGCCGTTGTCGGAGAAGTATTTTCTGGCCGCCTACAGTTTCGACCCGCTGATCGGCGAGCCGAGCGCCAATCCGGCGAACATGTTCGGCCTCTACCTCGTGGATGCGTTCGGCAACAAGGAACTGCTTTATCGCGACTCGGAAATCTGCAGCCTCTGGCCGATGCCGCTGCGGGCGCGTCCGACGCCGCCGGCGTTGCCGTTGCTTGCACAAGAATCCGAATCGCGCATCAAGGATGCCGCATCGCGCGACGGCACCTTCTTTGTTGAAAATGTTCACGATTCATGGCCGCGGCTGCCGGATGCTCGCATCACGCGTCTGCGCGTCATCCAGGTGCTGCCCAAGACGACACCGCACATCAACGCGCCGACGGTTGGTGTTGCGAATGCCTCGCCCGGCAAGCAAGTGCTCGGCACGGTGCCTGTCGAGGCGGATGGCTCGGCGTATTTCCGCGCGCCGGCCAATATCGCGCTCGCGTTCCAGGCGCTCGACGAGCGCGGCCAGGCGGTGCAAACGATGCGCAGCGTCACCTATCTCCAGCCGGGCGAGCGCGTTTCTTGTGTCGGCTGCCACGAGCACCGTGCCAACACTCCATCTTCACGCCGCGTCGCCATCGCCATGTCACGGCCGCCTTCGACGATTGCGCCCGGCCCCGACGGCTCGAAGCCGTTGAGTTATCCCATCCTCGTCCAGCCCGTGCTCAACAAACATTGCGTCTCCTGCCACAGCGGGCCGCAGCCGGAGGGCAAGCTTGCGCTGACGGGCGAACCGCAAGGCCGCTACAGCGCCTCCTACAACGCGCTGGCCGGACGCGTGTCGTTCTCGGCGTGGGGTGGCAAGCCGGGCGACTTCCGCGTCGTGAACAGCGAGCCGATGTCGCAGCCGGACTTTTTCGGCGCGCGCGGCAGCCCGTTGATGAAGATGCTGATGAAAGGTCACCACGACGTGGCGCTCACCGCGGAGGATATGGAGCGGCTGGTGACGTGGATGGATGCGAACGCGCTGTTCTACGGCACGTTCGATGTCGCCGACCAGGCCCGCCAGCAGCGCGGCGAGCGGATCGAGGGGCCGAAGCTCGAATGATGGAGTGATGGGGTATTGGAGTTGTGGAGTAGTGGATTGTTGAAGCGGAAAGTTCTATCTCCCCATCCCCCCAACACTCCCATACTCCATCACTCCAACGCCGCTAGTCCGGATACCCGTTGAGGTGCGTCTTGTGCCACGCCCATGCGCTGGCGACGATGTCTTGGAGCTTGTTGAAGCGCGGCTTCCATCCCAGTTCGGAGGAAATCTTCTTCGAGGAAGCGACCAGCTTCGGCGGATCGCCGGGCCGGCGCGGACGTTCGATGGCGTGGATGGGGTGGCCGGTGACCTTGCGGCAGGTGTCAATGACCTGCTTCACCGTGTAGCCGTCGCCGCAGCCGAGGTTGAAGCAGGCGCTCTGGCGGCATTGGAGGGCGAGGATGTGGGCCTGGGCGAGATCAATGATGTGGATGTAGTCGCGGACACACGTGCCGTCGGGCGTGAGGTAGTCGGTGCCGTAGATCTCGACGTGGTCTTTCGTGCCGAGCGCGACGGCCAGCACGTTGGGGATGAGATGCGTCTCGCGGCGATGATGTTCGCCGAACTTCTCACTCGCGCCGGCGGCGTTGAAGTAGCGGAGGCTCACGTATTGGACGCCGTGAATCTGGTCATACCAGCGCAGCATCTGCTCGACCATTGCCTTGCTTTGACCGTAGGGCGACAGGGGCCGAACCGGCAGGTCCTCGGTCATCGGCACGCGTTCCGGAGTGCCGAAGATGGCACAGGTGCCGCTGAAGACGAACTTCTTGATGCCGTGCTCGACGATGGCGTCGAGCAGGTGGATGGCGTTGGCGACGTTGTTGTGAAAATATTTCGACGGGTTGACCATGCTCTCCGGCACCACCGACGCCGCAGCGAAGTGCATCACCGCCTCCGGCACGGCGGCCTTCAGCGCGGCGCTGATCTCGGCGTAATTGGCGAGATCGCCCTGCACGAACGCCGCGCGCGGGTCCACCGCGCTGCGGTGGCCTTCGGAGAGATTGTCGAACACGGTGACCTGATGGCCGGCGTTGAGCACCTCTTCCACACAGATGCTGCCGATGTAGCCAGCCCCGCCCACGACGAAGATCTTCATGGCCGCGAGTATAGGAACTGCCCCGCCGATGTCAAACCGCCGTGCAGGGAAAGGCGGGATGAAACTTTGCAGCGGGGGCCGCGTTCTGATATAGACTGCGCTCCACGTCCACTATGCCAGCGTCGCTCAAGAAACTGTGCAAGCCACTGTTCATCGCCGCCGTCGGCGGGCTGCTGGCGCTTTACTGGTTTGGCTGGATCAAGGATGTCGGGCCGTTTGATGTGGCGGTGCTGATCACGCTGATCGGTGGCTACAAGATCTTCGGCGAGGCCGCATGGGGGCTGCTCCACCGCGAGATTTCCAGCGACTTGGCCATCGCCATCGCCGCGTGCGCCGCGCTCTACATCGGCCAGTATTTCGCCGCCGCCGAGGTCATCTTTATCATGCTGGTCGGCGGCTATCTCGAAGAACTCGCCGTGGACCGCACGCGCGGCGCGATCGAGAAGCTCATCAAGCTGGTGCCGCGCACCGCCAGCGTCCGGCGCGGCGGCGACATCGTCGAGGTGGCGCTGGACAACATCCGTGCTGGCGACGTGGTTATGGTTCGGCCGGGCGAGCGCATTGCGGTGGACGGCGAGGTCGTCGCGGGCGCATCGGCGGTGGACCAGAGCGCGATCACTGGCGAGAGCATCCCGGTGAACAAGGCCGGCGGAGACAAGGTGTTCGCAGGCACCATCAACCAGGTCGGCTCGCTCGACGTGCGCGTCACTGGCGTCGGTGAGGATTCCACGCTCGGCAAGATCATTCACCTCGTCGAGGAGGCGGAGGAGAAAAAGGCGGGTGTCCATCAGCGCGCCGACAAGTGGGCGGTATGGTTCGTGCCGACGGTCATCGCGCTGGGCCTTGCGACGTTTTTCTTTTCCGGCGGGGACTTCAGCGCGCGGCTCATCCGGGCCGTCAGCGTGCTGATCGTGGCGTGTCCGTGCGCGCTGGTGTTGGCGACGCCGACGGGCATCGCGGCGGGCATCGGCCGGCTCGCGCGGGCCGGCGTGTTGGTCAAGGGCGGCATCTATCTGGAGAAGCTCGCGAACACGCGCGCGGTTGTGTTCGACAAGACCGGCACGCTGACCGTCGGCAAACCGCGCGTCGTCGAGACGGTCGCGTTTGGCGGCGATGAGGGCGCGTTGCTCGCGCTCGCGGCGACGGCGGAGTCGCACTCGGAGCATCCGCTGGCGCAGGTGATCGTGGCGGAGGCGCAGCGGCGGGGCATTGCGCTGAAGCGGGCGGATAAGTTCGAAGCCGTGCCGGGCATGGGCACGGTGGCGGAGGTTCGTCGTGACGATGGAACGGACTTGGAAGTCCGTTCTACGACTTCGAGCACAGCCTCCGAAGTAGAACGGACTTCCAAGTCCGTTCCTGGGGCGTGGGACGCGCCGGGTCGGGGCGCTAAGGCCCCTCCCACATTCATTGCGGTGGGCAACCGCCAGCTGATGCAGCAGCGGGGCGCGGCGATTTCCGCGGAAGCCGAGGCGCGCATCCAGCGGCTGGAGGAAGCGGGCCACACGGTGGTGCTGGTGGCGCGCGGTAGCCACCGACGTGAGGAGGTGGACAACAGTTCTGTTGGTAAGAAAGCGGACCGCCTCCATACGTCGGCGGCTACCGTCATCGGCGCGGTCGCCCTTAGCGACCCCCCACGCGAGGAAGCGCGCGAGACGGTGGCGTTGCTGCGTGGGTGTGGCATCGAGCAGATTGTCCTGCTGACGGGTGACAACGAACGCGTCGGGCGCGCCATTGGCGAGCGCGTGGGCATCGGCGAGGTGGGCGCGGGCTTGCTGCCGGCGGACAAGGTCGCGCGCATCCGCGCGCTCCAGCAGCGCGGGCTGGCGACGTTGATGTGCGGCGACGGGATCAACGACGCGCCGGCGCTCGCGGCGGCGGACACGGGCGTGGCGATGCACGGGTTGGGCACGGACATCACCATCGAGGCGGCTGATGTCGTGCTGATGCAGGACGACTTGAGGAGAATCCCTTTCGCGATCGAGTTTTGCCGGCAGGTCATCCGCACGATCCGGCACAACATCTGGTGGTTCGCCGTCGGCTTCAATGGCGCGGCGGTGTTCGCGGCGTCGCAAGGCGTGATCGGGCCGATCGGCGCGGCGGTCACGCACCAGATTTCCTCGCTGCTGGTGGTGTGCAACTCGCTGCGACTCTTGTCGAGCGGCGAGACGGCGCGGCGCGGCGCGGCGTGGTGGCAGCAGCAGACGGCGGGATGTCGGCGGCAGGGCAATGCGGTGGCGGGGTTCTGTCGCAACCAACCGGCGAAAGCGCTGGGCGTGGCGCTCGTGGCGGCAACGGCGAGTTGGTTTGTGACCGGCTTGACGGCGATCCAGCCGGACGAGGTCGGCGTGCGGTTGCATTTTGGCCGAAAGGTTGCCGTGCTGGAACCGGGGCTGAGTTACGTCTGGCCGTGGCCGTGCGACGAAGTGCTCCGCGTGACGCCGGAGCGCGTGCAGCGTGTGCAGGTCGGGTTGCGCGCGGTGGAGCGCGCTGTCGCGGCGCAGCCGTTCTGGAAACGATGGACGCAGCCGGCCGCCGCGCAGACGAATGTGTTTATTGAACCGACGGCCTACGAATGGAACTATGAGCACAAGGGTGGGTTCCAGTTCGTGCCGGAGGAGGCGATGGTGGTGGCGGGCGACGAGAACTTCGTGGCGGTGACACTGACGACGCATTTCGTGGTGAAGGACCCGGTGGCTTACCTGTTCGCGGCGACGGAGCCGGCGGCGCTGGTGAAGGCGCTGGCCGAGGCGGCGCTGCGCGAGGCGGCGGGACGCGCGGCAGCGGAGCGATTGCTCACGACGGGCCGGCCCTTCGTCGAGCAGCATGTGCGAGAGTTCATCCAACGGCGGCTCGATGCGTGCGCGGCAGGGATCGAGGTGCAGGCCGTGCGGTTGCAGGACGTGCATCCGCCGATCGAGCTGGTGGACGCGTATCGCGACGTGGCGAGCGCCATTGAGGAAAAGAGCCGCGTCATCAACGAAGCGGAGGGCTACCGCAATGAGCAGGTGCCTCTGGCGCGCGGAGCGGCAACGAACACGGTGACGGCGGCGACGGCGGCACGGGACGCGAAAATCGCGGATAGCAATGGCCGCGCGGCGCGGTTCGCAGCGACGGCCAAGGCGGCCGGCCCACAGCGTGAGGCGCAGGCGGAACGGTTTTACCTGGAGATGATGGAAGAGTTGCTGCCGCGGCAGCAGCTTTACGTCGTGGACAACCGCGCAAAGGCGCCGCACCAGATTTATTTGCTGAACGAGCGGTTGAAGGCGCTGCTGAGTCAAAGCGCACCGTCTGCGCCGGCGCAGACGGCGCAGCGGCCGACGATTTCCGAGGAGTGACATGAAACCTGTATCGAAAACCTTGCTTGTGCTGGCCGTGGCGGTCGCCGCGGTCTGGACGTGCTTCTTCACCGTGCGCGAGAACGAGAGCGTGATCGTGACGCTGTTTGGCAAGCCGGTGCGCCCGCTCGACGCGGCGGGACTGGGGCTGAAGTGGCCGTGGGAAGGCGTGCTGCGCTTCGACCGGCGCGTGCGGCTTTACGACGCAACACCGTCGGAGTTCCTGACGCAGGACAAGAAGAACATCGTCGTGCAGAGCTTCGTGGCGTGGAAGATCGCCGAGCCGCAGAAGTTCCTGCTGGCGGTGCGCGACCCGCTCGGCGCGGAGATGCGGCTGCGGGACGTGCTCTGGAGCGAGCTTAGCTCAAAGCTGGGCGTGACGCCGCTGGCGGCGTTGCTTTCGATAAAGCCGGAGGAGATGAAGCTCGACCCGCTTTCGGAGGAGATCCGCGGGAAGTGCAGCGAGACGGCGAAGGGGCGCTACGGTATCGAGGTGGTGGACGTGCGGATCAAGCGGCTCGGTTTCCCGACGCAGAACCGCGACGCGGTGTTCGAGCGGATGCGGGCGGAACGGCAGCGCGAGGCGAAGCAGTTCCGCGCCGAGGGCCAGGAGGAGGGCATGAAGATCCGGGCCGAGGCGGACAAGCAGAAGACGACGATCCTGGCCGAGGCGAACCGCAAGGCCGAGACGCTCAAGGGCGAGGGCGACGCGAGGGCGATCGAGATTTACAACTCGGCCATCGCGCTGGACCCGTCGTTCTACAAGTTTCTGCGGACGCTGGATGCGTATCGGGTGACGCTGAAGGAGAACACGACGCTGGTGCTGGGCAGCGACAGTGATTTCCTGAAGCTGCTGACGGAAGGATCGCAGGCGTTGAAGGCAAACAAGTGAGAATAGTTCGCTGGATATTCGCGCTGGCCGTCATCGGCTGGCTGGCCACGTCGGTCTATATGATCAAGACCGACGAGCAGGGCGTGCTGGGGCGGTTCGGCCGGATCGTGGATGACCGCGTGCCGCCCGGCATCCATGTGAAGCTGCCGTGGCCGTGCGATGTGGTGGTGCCGTTGAAGGTGCGCGAGACGAAACGGCTGGGGCTGGGCGTGGCATTGGCGGGGCAGGTGACGGGCTGGGCGCCGTTGCCGGCAGAGGTGGAATTACTCAGCGGCGACAAGAACATCGTGAACATCGAGCTGGTGGTGCAATACAACATCGCCTCGGCGCATGATTATCTGTTCGGCAGCGTCGCGCCGGAGGATTTGCTGAAGGCGGCGGCGAAGAACGCGCTGACGGAGGTGGTGGCGCGGATGCCGGTGGAGGAGGTGCTCTACGAGAAGCGCGTGGAGATCCAGCAGCGTGTGCAGGAGCGGCTGGCGAAGCTGGCCGATGCGTATCGCTGCGGCATCAGCATCAACTCGGCAAACATCCAGCGCGTGTATCCGCCGCCGGAGGTGGCGGCTGCGTTCAACGATGTGGTCAGCGCGAAGGCCGACCGTTTCCGGCTGGTGGAGGAGGCGCAGGGTTATGCCAACGACTTGATCCCGAGGGCGCAGGGCGAGGCGTATCGCGCGGAGCGGCTCGCGGAGGCCTACAAGCAGGAGAAGGTCGAGCTGGCCAGCGGCGCGGCGCAGCGGGTGCGGGAGGTGTTCGCGAAATACAAGGACGCGCCGGAGGCGACGCGGCACCGGCTTTATCTGGAGACGCTGGAGCAATGCCTGGCACAAGCGCGGAAGGTGATCGTGGACACCAGCGGCGGGCGCAGCCCGGCGGGCGTAAGTTTGTTCGGGTCACAGTAGAGGGTGGCGGCGTCAGTCGTGCGCGGCGTGGTTGGCGCAGGTCACCCGGCGCAACTGCAGAGTTGTCTTTAGGCTGAATTACGGTAGGATGAATTGAAGATTTGGAAATGCGGCAGGTGCGTGCAACATCATCTGGCGGCTCAAATGAGTGACAAGAAAGCGATCAAGCCGATAGAGATTCTATTGGTTGAGGACAGCGCGGGCGACGCGCGGCTGGTGCAAGAGATGTTCCGCGAGGCCAAACTGCACAACAGCCTCACCGTGGTGGGTGATGGAATCGAGGCGATGGCCTGCCTGCGGCGCGAGGGCAAGTATGCGGCAGCGCGGGAGCCGGACTTGGTGATGCTTGATTTGAACCTGCCCCGCAAGGACGGGCGCGAGGTGTTGATCGAGATGAGGAAAGACCCCGTGCTGAAGCGCATCCCGGTGGTGGTGCTGACCGGGTCGAAGGCGGAAGAGGACATCCTGCAAGCTTACGATCTCAACGCCGATGCTTACTTGAGCAAACCGATTGATTTGAATCAGATGATCAAGCTGGTGCGGTCGGTGGATTCATTATGGCTGGCGATCATCAAACGCGTGTCGGAATGAACGGTGGCCGGAAGACGGAGCAGAGCCGATGAGATACGAGATCACATTGCCGCCCAGCGCGCCTGTTCAGGGGCGCGCCACGGTCGGGCGTTGGCGCAAAGAGATCGGTGACTCCATCCGGAAGGGCGAAGTGGTGCTGGCCGTCGAGACCCGCACGACGGTCCTTGAGATCGAGAGCGAGTTTGAGGGGATGCTGGCGGACATTTTTCTGGAAACCGGCACGGAGGCGAAACCCGGCGTTGTGCTGGGGATCATCGAGGACGAGTCGCCTGAGCCTCAGGCAGCCCCAGCGACAGAAGCCGCGGAGACAGAGGACGAGGAGCCGGCGGAGGAATCCGCTGCCACCGCCGAAGCAGGGCTGTCGGCGGCTGCGGCGAAGGTCAGCGCGCGCGCCCGCTGGCTGGCCGAGGCGAGCGGCCTGGACATCAGCGGATTACGGGGCAGCGGTCCCGGCGGGCGGATTATTGTGGGCGATGTGGAGGCGGCGATTGCGCGCAAGAAGACAGAGGAGCTTCCGCCGAAACCGGAGCCGGCAGAGGCGGTGGCACCCGCCGCGCCGACGCGGCAGATGATGTTGACGCCGGCGGAACAGGTCTGGGTGCAGCGCATGGCGCAGGCGCACCGAGACATCCCGCAATACAACATCACCATGGCCGTGGACGCCACGGCGCTGGTGGCATGGCGCGCCGCGCGCAAAGACGCGCCTTCGATCACGGCCATCATGGCGAAACTTGCCGCCGAGGCGTTGATGGAGCACCCGCGGCTCTTCGGGACTTTTCTGGGGCGGAGTTGGCGCGAGAACGCGCAAGTGAACATGGCCGTGGCGGTGGACACGCCGCGGGGCATGATGTGGCCGGTGCTGCACGATGTGAAGAACCGGCCGCTGGATCAGTTGGTCTTGAATGTGGCCACGCTGGCCCAGCGGGCGCGCGATGGAGCGCTGACGCAGCATGACCTCACGGATGCGAATTTCAGCCTGACCAATCTGGGCATGTTTGGCGTCGAGAGCTTCAACGGGCTGATCATGCCGGGGCTTTCCGCCGTTCTGGCGGTCGGCGCGATCCAACAGGAGCCGCGCGTCGTCAACAGCGTCATGAAGACGCGGCACATGGTGCGGCTGACATTGGGGTGCGACCGCCGCATCATCGAGGGGACTGCAGGCGCGCGGTTTCTCGCGCGACTGAAGGAGCTTGTCGAGAAAGCCGACCTCTAGCCGGTCCCGCGCCCGTTCTGCTGCGTGCCGGCCCTCGCCAGTCGCCCGCGGGGCACGCCGATCCTTGCGCCCGGCTTGTGAAAGAAATCACAACTTTCACTTGCAATGCTGGGGCATTGTTTCTAGCGTTGGCGGCGCATTTTTCGCACGCTGTTTGCCGTCGTGAAGGTGCAGCAAGACCGAACGCAGGGGTGCATGACGCAGACAACCACAACGATTGGTTACACCGGGCAGCTTGAGAGCGACGCCATCATCACGCGGCTGGATGCCGCGATTGACTGGATCCGCAAAAACTCCCTCTGGCCGATGCCGATGGGCCTCGCCTGCTGCGCGATCGAGTTGATGGCCACGGGCGCCTCGCGTTTCGACATTGCGCGGTTCGGCGCGGAGGTGATGCGGTTCTCGCCGCGTCAGTCCGACGTGATGATCGTCTCCGGCACGGTCACCTACAAGATGGCGCTCGCGGTCAAACGCATCTGGGACCAGATGCCCGACCCGAAATGGTGCATCGCGATGGGCGCGTGCGCGTCCACCGGCGGCATGTATCGCAGCTACGCCGTGCTCCAAGGCATTGACCGGCTTCTGCCCGTGGACGTCTATGTCGGCGGCTGCCCGCCGCGGCCCGAAGCGCTGCTCGATGCGTTGATCAAGTTGCAGGAGAAGATCCAGCGCGAGCCGGGCCTCAAGAACCTCAAACGCGCGCCCGCGGATTTGCCGAAAGCCTCCTGAACTCCCATGCCCACCGCACTCGACGCTGCCAAGGCTGTTCGCGACCGATTCGGCGAGAAGATCGGCGCGCCCGTTGTGTTTGCGGACAAGGTCACCGGGCGCGACGAGGTCACCATCACCGTGCCGCGCGAGAACATCGCCGTCATCTGCTCATTCCTCAAAGGGGATGCTGGCTGCGCATTCGATTATCTCGTGGACATCTGCGGCGTGGACAACTACGACGCCGCGCCGCGGTTCGAGGTGGATTACCTGCTCTACTCGATGAAGAACGGCGGCCTGCTGCGGCTTAAGGTCGGCGTGCCGGAGAGCGACCCGACCGTGCCGAGCGTCAGCAGCGTCTGGCGGACGGCCGACTGGCACGAGCGCGAGGCTTACGACATGGTCGGCATCCGTTTCACCGGCCATCCCGACCTGCGCCGCATCCTGATGTGGGAGGGTTACCCGTTCCATCCGCTGCGAAAGGATTTCCCGCTTGAAGGCAAGCCGAGCGACGTGCCGGGCGTGGCGTTCACGCAGGCCGCGCCGCTGGACGGCGGGCCGTTTGTGACGACGCCGGCCGAACATGCCGCGGGACGCGAGCCGCGCATACGGACCAACGCGCTGCCCGACGACGTGCGCGACAAGACGGGCGGGCCGTAGCGAAACGAGCTTTCGTTTTCAATTCCGTGTCAACACCGCAACCCAAAGTCGCTCAAGTGAAGGTCAAGACGCCCGCAACGCGGGCGGCGGTGGCGCGCGCCGTGGCAGCGCGTGTCGCGGCCCCGCAGGTTGCGGCGGCCCAGCCACCCGTGCCGGAGCCGGAACTGCCGTGCGAGAAGATGGTCCTGAACATGGGGCCGTCGCACCCGTCCACGCACGGCGTGTTGCGGTTGGTGCTCGAGCTGGACGGCGAGATCGTCACCGCCGCGCGGCCGGAGATCGGCTACCTGCATCGTGGCGAGGAGAAGATCGCCGAGAATTTCACCTACAACCAGTTCGTGCCCTACACCGACCGGCTCGACTACCTCGCATCGCCGGCCAACAACGTTGCCTTTGTCCTCGCGGTCGAGAAGCTCATGGGTTTGGTAGTGCCGCCGCGCTGCCAGTATATCCGCGCCATCTGCTGCGAGATCGCACGTATCGCGTCCCACCTGATGGGCATCGGCGCGATGGGACTCGATCTGGGCGCGCTGACGATATTCCTCTGGACGTTCACCGAGCGTGAACGGCTCTACACGCTGCTGGAGAAAATGACCGGCGCCCGCCTCACCAACAGCTACACGCGCATCGGCGGCGTGGCGCGCGACATTCCGGAAGGCTGGATCGCCGAGCTGCGCCACTTCCTCGACACGTTCCCGAAGACGCTTGGCGAGGTGGACCGGTTGTTGACGGGCAACCGCATTTTTATGGACCGCAACCGCGACGTCGGCGTGCTCGCGCCGGAGGTGGCGATTGACTATGGCGTCACGGGGCCGAACCTGCGCGCCAGCGGCGTCGAATACGATCTCCGCAAAGCGCATCCGTATCTCTGCTACCAAGACTTCGAGTTCGACGTGCCCGTCGGCACGATGGGCGACTGCTACGACCGCTACTTGGTCCGCATGGAGGAGATGCGCCAATCGGTGCGCATCCTCAAGCAGGCGTGCGACAAGTTGCCCGGCGGGCCGGTCAACGCGCCGGATTTCAAGACCATCCTGCCGCCGAAGGAAAAGGTGCTGACGCGGATGGAGGAACTCATCCACCAGTTCATGGTGGTCACCGAGGGGCCGAACGTGCCGCCGGGCGAGGCGTTCTTCAGCGCCGAGAACGCGAAGGGCGAGCTGGGCTTCTACGTGGTCAGCCGCGGCGGAGGCGTGCCGTGGCGGTTGAAGATCCGCGGGCCGAGCTTTTGCAACCTGAGCGTGTTGCCGCACCTGCTCAAAGGCCATCTCATCGCCGATGTGGTGGCGATCCTTGGTTCATTCGACTTTGTGATGGGGGAGTGCGACCGCTGACCATGCAACCGCCTCCAGAACTCAACGCCGCCGTGGACGCGCTGCTGGCGCACTATCCGCCCGACAAGAAGCGCAGCGCGATGTTGATGGCGCTGCACGCCATGCAGGAGCATTACGGATTTATCTCCGACCCGATGATCGAGTGGACGGCGAAGAAGCTGGAGTGCCAGCCGATCCACGTCGCCGAGTGCGTGACGTTCTACCCGATGTTCCGGCGCAAACGCGTCGGCAAGTATCACATCAAGATCTGCCGCACGTTGTCGTGCGAACTGGCTGGCAGCCACAAGCTCGCCCAAGCGTTGAAACAGAAACTCGGCATCGGCATGGACGAGGTCACCAGGGACAGGCGGTTCAGCCTCGCCTGGGTCGAGTGCCTCGCGGCGTGCGACAAAGGGCCGTGCGTCACCATCAACGACGACCACTACGAAAACGTCACGCCAGCGAAGCTCGACGAGATTCTGGCAATAGTTGCGCCTCCGCCGAAGACTCCCGTGCAAAAGGCGACGCTCCAGAAGCCCGACACGCGCCAGCACCCGGCCCGCAAACGCGCTGCGCCAGCGCCTGCGGTTCAGCAGAAGCCGTCCGCTGAAGCGAGGGTCGCCGTGGGGCAACTGCCCAGAGAGTTGGAACTGCCGCCCATCGAGGCCTACAACCTCGGCGTCTCGATGTGGCGTGTAGATGATTTTGAGGAGGCGGTGCTGGTGTTCGAGGCTTGCATGGCGATCGAGCGGCTGAAGATGCCGGCGGCTTACGCGCGGCAGCGTTGCCTTAAAGAGATGGGGCGCGATGCGGTGTTGCCCGCGGAACTCGCCGGCAAGGCCGACGACACATACGCACTTGGCGACGCGAGCAATCTCGTTTGTCTCCTGTTGGAGGACGGGCACAAGGCAGCTCTCGAAGCTTACGGCACGCTCGCCAACGTCTGGAACGTCGTGGCCGAGATCGCCGGCGCCCGTTACATCATCCGGATCACTTGCGCCGCCGGCGAGTTCATCAACTGGGCCTGGCGCGAAGTCGAGGGCAAACTCCTGTCAGTGCCCGACCCGGCGGAAAACCCGTCCCCGACCGAGGCGGACCGGTTCGTGATTTCGCTGATCGAGCATTCATCATCGTTGCCGCTTGCTTCAATCCCTGCGGACGGCGTGCCGCAGCATGAACCTGATCACGAGCACAAGCACTGATTTAGCAACCGCAACCAACCATGGCCGCCGCTGAACGAAAAATCCTGACCGCGCGAATGACCCAGCCGGGTTACTCGGTCCGCATCGAGGACTACCTGGCCGCCGGCGGCTATGCGGCGCTGAAAAAAGCGCTCGCGATGAAGCCGGAGGACATCCGCGCCGAGGTCACGCGCTCCGGTTTGCGCGGTCGTGGCGGCGCGGGGTTCGGCACCGGCCTGAAGTGGTCGCTCGTGGACCGCAAGAGCAGCAAGCCGATCTACCTCATCTGCAACGCCGACGAGGCCGAGCCGGGCACGTTCAAGGACCGGCAGATCATCCACCGCGACCCGCACGCGCTCATCGAGGGCATCGTCTGCGCCAGCTACGCCAACGACGTGCGCACCGCCTACATCTACGTCCGCGGCGAGTTCGCCCAAGGCTACAAGATTTTGCTCGCGGCCATCGAAGAGGCGCGCGCGAAAAACTTCGTCGGCAGGAACATCCTTGGCTCGGCCTACTCGCTGGAAATCTTCGTCCACCGCGGCGCGGGCGCCTACATCTGCGGCGAGGAGACCGGACTCATCGAGTCGCTCGAAGGCAAGCGCGGCTATCCGCGGTTCAAGCCGCCGTATTTCCCCGCCGTGCTCGGCCTCTGGATGTGCCCGACCATCGTCAACAACGTCGAGACGCTCGCCAACATCCCGGTGATCATCCAGATGGGCGGGGCGGAGTTCGCCCACATCGGCACGCCTGGCAACACCGGCACGCGCATGGTCGGCGTCAGCGGCCACGTCAACAAGCCCGGCTGCTATGAGGTTGAACTGGGCAAGATCACCTATGGCGAGTTGATCAACGGCCTCTGCGGCGGCGTCCCCGGCGGGCGCAAGGTCAAGGCCATCATCCCCGGCGGCAGCAGCGCGAAGATCATTCGTTGCGACGAGCGGTTCAAGGGCAAGAAGCGCGACGGCACGGCGTATGACTGGGGCTGGCAGGACGTGCCGGTGGATTTCGATTCGCTGCCGCTGGTCGGCACAATGGCCGGCTCCGGCGGCGTCATCGTCCTGGACGAGACGACCGACATGCCAAAGGCCATCGCCAACATCGCCGAGTTTTATGCGCACGAGAGTTGCGGCCAGTGCACGCCCTGCCGCGAAGGCTCGCTTTGGATGGCCAAGGCCCTCCATCGCATGACCCATGGCCACGGCCAGAAGGGCGACACCGATTACCTCAAGGGCATCGCCGACAACATCCCTGGCCGCACCATCTGCCCGTTCGGCGAAGCGTGCGCCTGGCCGGTCCAGAGCTTCGTCGAGAAGTTCCGGGATGACTTCGTGAAACTGGAGAAATGATGGCGGACAACCCGACAACTCCAACGCCAGCCGCCGAGATGGTCAACGCGACCATCAACGGCATCAAGGTGCAGGTGCCGAAGGGCACCAACCTCATCGAAGCGGGCCAGAGGGTCGGGGTGTTCGTGCCGCACTATTGCTATCACAAGAAGCTCGCCATCTCCGGCAACTGCCGCATGTGCCTCGTCGAGGTGGGCGGCCCGATGCGCGGCCCCGACGGCAAGCCTGTCCTCAACCCCGACGGCACGACGAAGGTCACGATGGCGCCTCGCCTGTCCATCGGCTGCAACACGCAGGTCACCGAGGGCATGGTCGTCGTCACCAACTCGCCCGCTGTGCAACAGGCGCAGAACTCGGTGATGGAGTTCTTCCTCATCAACCATCCGCTCGACTGCCCGATCTGCGACCAGGCTGGCGAGTGCAAGCTGCAGGAATATTCCGTCGAGTTCGGCAAGGACGCGTCCCGGTTCCGCGAGGAGAAGGTTCACAAGCCGAAACAGGTGGACCTCGGCCTGCGCGTGATGCTCGACGACGAGCGGTGCATCCTGTGCAGCCGCTGCATCCGGTTCATGCGCGATGTGGCAAAGGACGACTGTCTCGGCTTCACCAACCGGGGCAGCCACACGACGTTGACCTGCTGGCCTGGCAAGAAGCTCGCCGGCAATTACTCCCTCAACACCGTGGACCTCTGCCCGGTCGGCGCGCTCACCGACAAGGATTTCCGGTTCAAGATGCGCGTCTGGTTCCTGAAGGAGACCAAGAGCATCTGCACGAGCTGCGCCACGGGCTGCAACATCGTCATCTGGTCGCGCGAGAACGTCGTCTATCGCCAGACGCCGCGCGAAAACGACGCCGTCAACGAATGCTGGATGTGCGACGCAGGCCGTCACAACTACAAACACATCAACGCAGCGAGCCGGCTGAAGAAGGCGTTCGTCAGCGGCAAGGAGACGAGCTACGCCGATGCGCTGAAGCAACTCGCGCCGAAGCTGAAGGCCGCGCTGGCCGACCGCACGAGCGTGGCGTTCGTCGGCAGCGCGCGGGCGACCAACGAGGAGCTTTACCTGTTCTCGATGCTGGCGAAAGGCAGCGTCAGCGATTGCGTGCCGCGGACGTGGGACGGTGACAGCTTCCTCGTCAACGCCGACCGCAACCCGAACAGCGCCGGCGCGAAGATTTTCAACGTGGCAGCCGCGCCGATGGGGTCGAAGTTCGCGGCGATCGCCGACGGCATCAAGGCTGGCAAGATCAAGACGCTCGTCGTCCATCAGGAGGATGTGACCCGGCGCGGCATCGGCGCCGATCTGTTGGCGAAGCTGTCGCTGCTGCTGGTCGTGGATTTCAGGCCGACGGAGACGACGAAGGCCGCGCATTTCGTGCTGCCGGGCGTGACTTACGCCGAGAAACGCGGCACGTTCACCAATGCCAAGGGGCGCGTCCAGCGTGTCTGGCCGGCCGTGTCGCTCGGCGGCGAAGAGCGCAGCGATTGGGAAATCTTTCGCGACCTGTTGCGCGAGACCGGTCAACCAGACCGGTTTGCGGACATCGTGGCGTTGTTCGCGGACATGGCGGCCAACGTGAAGCCGTTTGCCGGCCTGTCGCTGGAGAAGATCGGCGACGGCGGCGTGCAGTTGGGGTAAATCCGAAAGTCGAAACTCGAAAGTCGAAACAAACTCGAATGACGAAGACAACGAATCTCGAAACGTCCACGCCAGAGCGGTTGGTGCCGGTCTGGCCGTTGCCGCCTTCGGATTTCGGATTTATTTCGGATTTCGAGTTTCGGATTTCGGGCTTTTAACCCATGGACCCGATTCTCATACATCTGATCAAGATCGTCGGCGTGGTCGGCGTGCTGCTGTTCATCTGCGCCTACATCGTGCTGGCGGAACGACGCATCTGTGCGTTCATCCAGGACCGGCTTGGCCCGAACCGCGTCGGCATTCCCATCTGGATCCGCAAGGATGGCCGCGCAATCCAGATCGGGGCGTGCTGGGCGCTTGGCCAGCCGATCATTGACGCGCTGAAGGCGATCCTCAAAGAGGACTTCGTGCCGGGCCACGTGAACAAGTTCTACTTCTGGCTCGGCCCGATGCTCGTGATGGCACCCGCGCTGATGGTCTGGGCGGCGATCCCGTTCGGCAGCACGCTCTGCGGCGTGCCGATGATCGTCGCGGACATCAACGTCGGCATCCTGTTCGTGTTCGCCATCGCGTCGCTGGGTGTCTATGGCATCGTGCTCGGCGGCTGGGCGAGCAACTCGAAGTATCCGTTCCTCGGCGGCGTGCGCAGCAGCGCGCAGCTCATCAGCTACGAACTCTGCCTCGGCCTGTCGGTGATCCCGCTGTTCATGCAGGTGGGCAGCTTGCGGCTGACGGAGGTTGTGCGCTGGCAGACCGAGCACCTTTGGCTGATTTGCTATCCGTGGAACTGGCTGCCGGCGATCATCTACGTGGCGTCGTCGTTCGCGGAGACCAACCGCGCGCCGTTCGACCTGCCGGAGGCCGAGCAGGAACTGGCGGGCGGCTACAACACCGAATACAGCTCGATGAAGTTCGCCATGTTCTTCCTCGCCGAATACGCGAACATGATCACCGCTTCGGCCCTGTTGGCGGTGCTGTTCCTCGGCGGCTGGCATTTGCCGTTCGTGCCGGTCAGCGGCGGCATCGCGGTGGGCATCGCCCACATCTGCATTTTCCTCGCGAAGGTCTGCGCGCTGGCGCTGGTGTTCATCTGGGTGCGCTGGACGGTGCCGCGCGTGCGCTACGACCAGCTCATGGGCCTGGGCTGGAAAGTTTTTTTGCCGTTGGCGCTCGTGAGCATTTTGATTGCGGGGCTGGCGATTGTGGCCGGATGGAGTCCGTCATGAGGATCGAGCGCAAACCGCTGACGATCTGGGAACGGCTCTATCTGCCGGCGATCATCTCCGGCATGATGCTGACGTTCTCGCATCTGTTCCGGAAGAAGGTGACGCTGCGCTATCCGGAGCAGAAGCCGGAGATTCCGCCGGGCTACCGCGGCCAGCCGGTGCTGGTGAAGGATGAGGACGGCCGCGTGAAGTGCGTCGCGTGCCAGCTTTGCGAGTTTGTGTGCCCGCCGCGGGCGATCCGGATCAAGCCGATGGCTTACCCGGACAACGCGAAGTATAAGAAGGTCGAGAAGACGCCGGACGAGTTCGAGATTGACATGATCCGCTGCATTTTCTGCGGTTACTGCGAGGAGGTCTGCCCTGAACAGGCGATCTTCCTGCGCGGGCCGTATTCGGTGACCGGCCTCTCGCGGAAAGACATGATGTTCAACAAGGAGAAGCTGTTGGAGTTGGGCGGCACGATGCCCGACCCGATCAAGAAGTGGCAGAAGAAGTGAAATCCGAATGTCGAAACTCGAAATCCGAAACAAACTCGAATGAGGAAAGACGAAAATCTTGGAAACGGCCGACCAGGGCGCTACGCGCGGTTTCCGTCTTTGGTGAATTCGGGTTTCGGATTTGTTTCGAATTTCGAGTTTCGGATTTCGGATTTTCTGTAAAATGCACGACCAACTGTTTTGGTTTTTCAGCATAGCGATGCTGTTGAGCGGGTTGCTGGTGATCCTGAGCCGCAACCCGGTCAACAGCGCGATGTTCCTGGTGCTCGCCATGTTTTTCATGGCGGGCCTGTTCGTCGTGCTGGAGGCCTATTTCTTGGCGATCATCCAGGTGCTGGTCTATGCCGGCGCGGTGATGGTGCTGTTCCTGTTCGTCATCATGTTCCTCGACCTGAAGTCGGAACAGCGGCGGCGGTTCAGGATCCTGAGTTTCGGTGGCGGCATTGTCGTGGCGGCGGCGTTCCTCGTGAAGGTGCACGACGTGGTCGAAGACATGCCGCTGGTGGCGGCCAAAGGCGTGGTAGGCACGACCGAGGCGGTGGGCCGGCTGCTGTTCACGCACTACCTGCTGCCGTTCGAGGTCACATCGGTGCTGCTGCTGGTGGCGATGATCGGCGTAGTGTTGCTGTCGAAACGGGACCTGAAATGATTCCAGTCGTCCTCCAACATTATCTCGTGGTCAGCGCGGTGCTGTTCTCGCTCGGCCTGGCGGGCGTGATCATCCGGCGCAACGCGCTGGTCATCTTCATGTCGCTGGAACTGATGTTGAACGCGGCCAACCTCGCGCTGGTGGCGTTCAGCCGCTACAACGGCAACCTGCACGGGCAGGTCTTCGTTTTCTTCATCATCACCGTCGCCGCGGCCGAGGTCGCGGTCGGGCTGGCGATCATCGTGGCGTTGTTCCGACGGCGCAAGACGGTCAACGTGGACGAACTGACAAGCATGAGACTCTGAAGCATGGACGACGTCACTGGACTACTCTGGCGCATCCTGGCCGGGCCGCTCTGCGCGGCGGTGGTCATCGTGCTGATCTGCCGGCGGTCGCCGTTCTACGCCGACTTCAGCCCGGTGATGGAGCGGACAGCCGGGCCTGTCATTGCCATTGCGTTTCTGCTCGGCTCGACGGTGTTTGCATGGCTCGCGCTGGACGCGGTGAAGGCCGGCAACGTGATGACCTCGCCCACCTATCGCTTTCTGGACGTGGGCGACCTGGAGGTGAACGTCAACTGGTCGCTCGACCGCCTGAGCGTGATGATGGCGATGATCGTGTGCGTGGTGTCGCTGTGCATCTTCGTCTATTCCGTCGGCTACATGCACGGCGATCCGGGCATCAACCGGTTCTTCGCGAAGCTGTCGTTCTTCGTGTTCTCGATGCTCGGCATCGTCTTCTCCGGCAACCTGGTGATGATGTTTGTGTTCTGGGAGCTGGTCGGCGTGTCGAGTTACCTGCTCATCGGCTACTGGTATCAACGGCCCGCCGCGGCCGAGGCCGGCAAGAAGGCGTTCATCGTCAACCGCATCGGCGACTTCGGTTTCCTGCTCGGCATCCTGCTGGTCTGGAACGTGACCGGGAGCGTGGACTTCAGCGACATCCGCAACTACCTGAAGGTGCATTCGCACGAAATAGGCGGCGGCGTGCTGACGATCGCGGCGCTGTTGATCTTCTGCGGCGCGGTCGGCAAGAGCGCGCAGTTGCCGCTGCACGTGTGGTTGCCGGACGCGATGGAAGGCCCGACGCCGGTCAGCGCGCTCATCCACGCGGCGACGATGGTGGCAGCGGGCGTGTATATGCTGTGCCGCGTGTCGTTCCTGGTGTTCGCCAGCCCGGCGGCGATGGATGTGATCGCATGGATCGGCGGCCTGACGGCATTGCTCTCGGCGGTCATCGCGTGCCAGCAGAACGACATCAAGCGCATCCTGGCCTACTCGACGCTGAGCCAGCTTGGTTACATGGTGATGGCGGTGGGCCTGAGCGTGCCGCAGGTCAACGGCTACATGCCGGCGATGTTCCATCTCTCGACACACGCGTTCTTCAAGGCTCTGCTGTTCCTGAGCGCCGGCAGCGTGATCATCGGCTTCCATCACGGCGAGCAGGACATCTGGAAGATGGGCGGGCTTTGGAAAAAGATGCCGATCACGACCGCGTGCTTCACCGTCGGCTTGCTGGCACTGACCGGGTTTCCGGGACTGAGCGGGTTCTTCAGCAAAGAGACGATTCTCGGTTTGGCGCACGAGCGCAACGACGACCTGTTCGTGCTGGCGGCGGTGACCGCCGGGTTCACGAGCTTCTACATGTTCCGCCTGTTGTTTGTCGCGTTCCTCGGCCAGCCGCGCAGCGAGGCGGCGGGCAAGGTGAAGGAAAGCCCGTGGGTGGTGCTCGGCCCGCTGATTGTGCTGGCGATACTTTCCGTCATCGGCGGCTACACGTGGATGGGCATTCCCGGCTGGCTGGTGGGCGAGAAGGGACTGAGCGAAGTGCCGGCCGGCGGCAACGTCCTCGCGCTGGCGATGCTGGCGTTTGTGATGGGCCTGGCGCTGGCGTTTGCATTTTACTATGGCGAGCCGGCGGAGGACCCGATCAAGACCAAGTTTCCGCTGCTGCACACGATCCTGTGGCACAAGTTCGGCTTCGATGAGTTCTACCTCGCCTTGGTGAAATACGTGCAAGGCGGGCTGGCCGCGCTCTGCGACCTCGTGGACCGCTGGGTCATCGCGGGATTGGGCGTGCGCGGCACGGCGGCCGTGGCGCAAACGCTGGGCAAGATGTTGCAGCTTTTCCAGACCGGCAACCTGCAGACCTACGCGTTCCTGTTCGCGGCCGGCCTGGTCATCATTCTCTACTACGTGGTCATGCAATGATCTTCGACTCCTACAGCCTGCTGAACTGCGCGATCCTGACGCCGCTGGCGTTTGCGGTGATCGTATGTTGTCTGCGGCCGACATCGGCGGCGGCCATCCGGTGGCTCTCGATTCTTGGCTCGCTGTTGACCGGCGTGCTCAGCGTGATGATCTACACGCGGTTCAACTCGTCGGACGCCGGGTTTCAGATGGTGCAGAAGATAACGTGGGTCGCGCCTCTGGACCTGAGCTGGCACGTCGGCGTGGATGGCATCAGCGTGGTGATGATCCTGCTGACGGGATTGGTTGGCTTCGCGGCGACGCTCGTGGCGTGGGACGTGACGAAGCGGCAGAAGGAGTTCTACGTCCTGCTGATGATCATCCTCAGCGGAGCGATGGGCATGTTCGCGTCGCTGGACATCTTCTTCATCTACTTCTTCCACGAACTGGCGCTGATCCCGACGTTCCTGATGATCGGCATCTGGGGCAGCGGCCAGCGCGAATACGCGGCGATGAAGATGACGCTCTACCTGAGCGCGGGCGCGCTGGTGGCGCTCTTCGGCCTCATCGCGCTCTATGTCGGCCTGCCGGCGGACGAGCGCACCTTCGACGTGGTGAAACTGGTCGCGTTCGCCAAGGGCCAGCCGTTCAGCGCGGGCTTCCAGCATCTCGTCTATCCGCTGCTGTTGTTCGGGCTGGGCGCGCTGGTGTCGCTGGTGCCGCTGCACACGTGGGCGCCCATCGGCTACGGCTGCGCGCCGACGGCGACGGCGATGCTCCACGCCGGCGTGCTGAAGAAGTTCGGCCTCTACGCGCTGCTGCGGATCGTGCTGCCGGTGCTGCCCAGTGGCGCGGAGGACTGGAACTGGCTGCTGCTGGCGCTGCTGCTGGGCAACATCGTTTATGGCGGCCTCGTGGCGATGCGGCAGAAGAACTTCAACTACTTGCTTGGCTATTCCAGCGTCGCGCACATGGGCTTTGCGTTTCTTGGCATCGCCACCTTCACTTACCTCGGCATTACCGGCACGGTGCTGCTGATGTTTGCGCACGGCCTTTCGGCGGCGCTGGCGTTCGCGCTGAGCGGCTTTTTCTTCGCGCAGACGGGCACGCGGGAGATGTCGGAATTGGGTGGCCTGTGCAAACGGATGCCGTTCATCGGCACGGCGATCGTGATGGCGGGGTTTGCGTCCATCGGCCTGCCGGGCTTCGCCAACTTCCCCAGCGAAGTGATGGTGCTCTTCGGCGCGTGGCAGGTGAAAGCCTGGGGCGTGAAAGTGGGCGGGGCGACGCTGTCGTGGCCGGTGATCGTGGCCATCTGGGGCGGGGCGGTGCTCGGCGCGGTCTATATGTTGCGTGCGGTGCGCGATGTCTGCTTTGGCGTGCTGCCGGCGAAATGGCAGCAGTTGAGCGACGCAAACTTTCCCGCCAAGCTGCCCTACGTCGTGCTGCTCGGCGCGTTGATCTGGGCGGGCGTTTATCCGCGCGAACTAGTGGACACGATCAAGCCGGCGGCCATCGCCGTGGTCGAGGCGATGGAGAAGACGAAGGCCAGGGAACCGCTGCCGCCGAAGCCGAAACCGGTCCAAGCCAAGCGCGCCGTGAAGCCAGCCAAGTGACATGAACCTTTCGCTTCTCAAACTGGAGATCGCCACCGCCGGGCTTGCGATGCTGGTGCTGATGCTCGACGTGTTCACGCGGCGCGACGACAAGCGTTTCCTCGGCGCGATCAGCGCCGCCGGTTTGACGGCAATCCTGGCGTGGAGCTTCTGGGGCGGGATGGTGGAGGGTGCCGGGTTCCACGGCATGTGGATCAACGACGCGCTGGCCTTGTTTTTCAAACGGCTGTTCTTGATCGCGACGATCCTCGTGACAGTGATGTCGGTTGGTTTTGCCGGCAAGATTGAGTCCGGCGTCGGCGAGTTCTTCGCGCTGATCCTGTTCGCGTGCACGGGCATGATGCTGACGGCGTCGGTGAGCGATTTTGTGATGCTGTTCGTGGCGCTGGAGTTGGTGACGGTGAGCTTCTACATCCTGACGAGCTTCCTGCGGCGGCAGGTGGCGTCGCTGGAGGCGGGCGTGAAGTATCTGATCCTCGGCGCGCTCTCGTCGGCGTTTTTGGTTTATGGCATCACGTTCATCTATGGCGCGACCAACACCACGAGTTTCGCGGGGCTGGCGGAGTTCCTGAGCGCGAAGGGCGCAACCGGCCTCGTGCTGCTCGGCGTGCTGCTGGTGCTGGCGGGGCTTGGATTCAAGGTGGCCAGCGTGCCGTTCCAGATCTGGGTGCCGGACGTGTATCAGGGCGCGCCGTCGCCGGTGACGGCGTTTCTGGCGGTCGGCTCGAAGGCGGCGGGCTTCGCGCTGCTGCTGCGTCTGCTTTACGGCGGCCTGCTGCCGATGAAGGCGACGTGGGTCGCGCTGATTGCGGTGCTGGCCGCGGTGACGATTCTCTACGGCAACCTTGCGGCCATCCCGCAGAAGAACATCAAACGGCTGCTCGGCTACTCCAGCATCAGCCACGCGGGTTTCCTGCTGCTGGGCGTGGCGGCGGCGACGGCGTTCGGCACGGGCGCGGTGTTGTTCTACCTGTTCGCATACGTGTTCACGACTCTCGGTGCGTTCCTGGTGATCGTGTGCCTGGCCCACGCGACGGCCGATGACGAGATCGCGAGCTACGCGGGCCTGGCGCGGCGGTCGCCGTTGCTGGCGGCGGCGATGACGGTGGCGCTGGTGTCACTGGCGGGCGTGCCGCCGATGGCGGGGTTCTTCGCGAAGTTCCTCGTTTTGTCGGCGGTGATCGGGCAGCAGCTTTGGTGGCTGGCGGCGGTCGGCGCAGTTGGCGTTGTGGCGTCTCTCTACTATTATCTAGGTGTGGTCAAGGCGATGTATTGGCAGGAGCCGCGGGACGAAGGCGCGATCGCGGTGAGCCTGCCGATGAAAGCCACGCTGTGGTGCGTGATGGGCGCGACGTTGCTGATCGGCGTGTATCAAGGGCCGTTCGTGGCGTGGGCGTTCGACGTGGCGGGCCGGTTCATGAAGTAAAGGGAAAGGGAAACGACGATGCACCCGATTCGGAGGATCAACACGATCTTCGTCTATGTGCGCGACATGGCGCAGGCGAAGCACTTCTACGGCGAAACGCTGGGGCTTGGGCAGCCGCTGATTGACAGCAAGTTCTGGGTGGAGTTCAAGCTTGCGGATGGTGACACGCATTTCGCGCTGCATCATAGCGAGAAGCACCCCAGGAGCGACGGCGCCCTTGGGGCCTTTAAGCTCAGTTTCGAAGTCCATGACATCCAGAAGTTCGCCGCGCAACTGAAGGAGCGCGGCGTGAAGTTCCACTACGAGCCGCGCAAGGAGCACGGTTTCTGGCTGGCGGAATTCGAGGACGTGGAGGGGAACGCGCTGCGGCTTTTCCAAAGAGTCCCGCACGCGGCAGCGAAGTAGCCGGAGTTGCCGGCCGCGGGTTTCTTGACCGCGGCGCATTGCTCGCCTAGGTTCCGCGGACCATGAACGATGCGAACACGATCACTGCGCCGCCGTATCGGCTCGGCAACGAGAAACTCATCAAGGCCACGGAGCGCGCCGGCGCGAAAATCCGCGACCTGCTCGGCAAACAGGCCCGGCCGGAGGGGGCGTTGCGCATCTCCATCGTGGGCGGCGGGTGTTCCGGCCTCAGCTACAAGCTCGACATCGTGGACGCTTTCAAGCCAAACGACATCCTTGTGGAGAGCGGTGGCGGGCGCGTGGTCACCGACGGCAAGAGCGCGCTCTACCTCACCGGCTCCGAGCTGGACTGGTCCGACGCGTTGGTGGCCGGCGGGTTCAAGATCAAGAACCCGAACGCGACCAGCAGTTGCTCTTGCGGCGAGTCGTTCGGGGTTTGATGGGGCCGCGGACGAACGCAGGGCCGGCTAATTTCCGCGTTTATCTGCGGCGATTCGCGGTTACAATCCTCCTGCCATGACTACTCTCCTCTTCGACATCGAGACGGCCGGGTGTGACTTTGATTCCCTGGACGAGGCGCAGAAGGAATACCTGATGCGCTATGCCGAGCGCGAGCCGACCGGGGAGGCGCGGGCGGCCAAACGCGCCGAGGTCATCCAGCAACTCAACCTGACCGCGCCGACTGCACAGGTGATCGCCATCGGCATGCTCAACGTGGACACGGGGAAGGGGAAGGTGCTCTACCAATCCGACGACGCGGAGGAGTGGGCGAGCGAGGATGGCCTGGTCGAGTTTTCCTCCGGCATGGAGGAAGACATCCTCGCCGGGTTCTGGGACGTGGTGAAGCGCTACGACCGGCTGGTGACGTTCAACGGGCGCACGTTCGATTGCCCGTTTGTGATGCTGCGCAGCGCGATCCTCGGCGTGCGGCCCTCGCGCAATCTCATGGGCAACCGATACGCGAAGGACATGGTGGACCTGCTGGAGCAGCTCTCGTTCTATGGCGCGACGCGGAAGTTCAATCTCGATTATTATTGCAGGACGTTCGGCATCGAAAGTCCGAAGGCGGGCGGCATCACCGGCCTCGACATGAACAAGCTTTTCGCCGAGGGCCGCCAGAAGGAGATCGCACGCTACTGCCTGGGGGACTGCCGCGCCACGGTGGAGCTTTACAAGAAGTGGCACGCGACGCTGTGTTTCAACGAGGGTTGATGAAAGGCGAACGGGCCGGAAGGCGGCGCCCGCCCAAAATAGCAGACATGGCAGAAAGTTTGTCTGTTCTAAATCATCCCGGTGGTGTTAAGTTGCAGCGTCTGGCCGCTCGTATGCAGGGCGTGAGTCCTTCGTTTTGACACATTCCGTGCTGTGCGAAGGCCGGATCATATTATGGCAACAACCTTTGTTTCTGGGCCGACGGAAGTTCTGGATACGCCGGTTCATCCCTTGGGATCGCGAGCTCGCGTGCTGTTGACGGGCGTCTTTGGCCCTTACGCCACGGACGACGAGTTCGGCAGCCGCGCCATCAAGCCGATGGAGCTTTACCACAGCCAGGTGACACGGACGCAGGAGGCGTTTTCGGTGCGGATGTTCCATCGCTCGTGGGGGCTGATGCTGATCCATGCCAACATCCACGCGCCCTGCACGCTGCTGGATTTCCCGACGCTGGACCGCTTCATCGAGGAGATTCGCACGAAGACCTACGACGTGATCGGCATCAGCGCGATCATGCCGAACGTGACGAAGGTGCAGAAGATGTGCGAACTGATCCGGCAGCACCAGCCGAAGGCGGCGATTGTGATCGGCGGGCATGTGTCCAACATTCGCCAACTGGAGCAGCGCATTGACGCGGACTACATCGTCAAGGGCGAGGGCGTGCGTTGGATGCGCCGGTTCCTCGGCGAGGACGTGGACGCGCCGATCCGCCATCCGCGCATCATCTCCGGCATCGGCGGGCGGACGATGGGCGTCCCGCTGAGCGAGAAACCGGGTGACGTGGCGGCCACGTTGATCCCGTCGGTGGGCTGCCCGATGGGGTGCAACTTCTGCGCGACCTCGGCGATGTTCGGCGGCAAGGGGAACTTCGTCCACTTCTACGAGACCGGCGACGCGTTGTTCAAGGTCATGTGCGAGCTGGAAGACGCGATGAAAGTCCGCTCGTTCTTCGTGATGGACGAGAACTTCCTGCTGCACAAGAAACGCGCGCTCCGGTTGCTCGACCTGATGATCGAGCACAACAAGTCGTGGTCCCTCTACATCTTCAGTTCGGCCAACACGCTCCGCACCTACACGATGGAGCAGATCGTCGGGCTGGGCATCTCGTGGGTGTGGATGGGCCTTGAAGGCAAGAACTCGAAGTATGACAAGCTGAAGGGATCCAACACGCACGCGCTGATCAGCACGCTCCAGTCCCACGGAGTCCGCGTGCTCGGCTCGACCATCATCGGGTTGGAGGAGCACACGCCGGCGAACATTGACGAGGCGATTGATTACGCCGTCAGCCACGACACCGAGTTTCACCAGTTCATGCTTTACTCGGCCAGCCCCGGCACACCGTTGCACGAGCAACTGAGGGCCGACGGCTCTCTCCTGCAGCACCCCGAGTATCTCGATGCCGACCTCCACGGCCAATTCAAGTTCAACTACAAGCACCCGCACATCAAGGACGGCCAGGAGACCGAATACCTCTTGCGCGCCTTCAATCGCGACTTCGAGGTCAACGGGCCGAGCGCGCTGCGGATGGCCCGGACCATCCTCCAGGGCTGGCGCCGCTACAAGAACCACCCGGACAATCGGATTCGCGAGCGCTTCCGGTGGGAAGCACGCGACCTGGCGGTCACCTACGCCGCCGCGCTGTGGGCACCCCGGAAGTGGTTCCGTTCCAATCCGCGAGTATCGGCCAGGGCCTCACGCGTTTTGAAGGACATCTGCGGGGAGTTCGGACTGAAGGCGAGACTGGTGGCCGCGTTGGGTGGCCGATACGCCTACTTCATGCTGTGTCGTGAAGACCGTCGCCTCCGCAATGGCTGGACCTACGAGCCGCCGACGTTCTATGAGAAGAACGAGGCCGCCGAGGCTGTGAGCGCCGCGGCGGGTTAAGCTCTGGCGGTAGCGGTGGTGCGCTGAGCGTCCAACAAGTGTGAAAAACAAACGGGCCGCTGGACACGTCCAGCGGCCCGTTGAGTTTGTGTGCCGGAACTTGTCCCGGCGAGAGGTTATTGCTTCTTCTCTTTGCCTTCCTTCTTCTCGCCTTCCTTGCCCGCACCCGCCTTTTTCTTGCAGCGGGCCTTGGAGCAGGCCTTGGCTTCCTCGCCAAGCCTCTTGACGGCTTCCTTGCAGCAGTCCTTTTCGGCGCAGAAGGCGCACGCCTTGCCCTTCTTGGCCTTTTCGACGATCTCGTCGCAGCACGGGGCGGCATAAACGCTGGCCGAAACGGCTAGGAATGCGGCAGCGATGGTGAGTGTGAGATAACGGCTCAGTTTTTTCATAAGAGGATCCTTTCGATAGCCACGTAGGAAACCCGTTCTCGCCGGCGATTTCAAGCAAAAGCTGGCCGCCGCCTTCACTCCGCCCCCAACTTGCCCAGCAGCCCGCGCACGCGGACGACGCCGAAGAGGTAGCGGAAGAACAGCGCCGAGGCGGCGAGATAGACCACGTTGAGGCCCAGCGACCACCAGAACATTTCCCACGGCACCTGGCCGCTGCGCAGCACCTCCCTCATGCCTTCAAAGACATAGGTGCAGGGCAATGCCCACGCGACGGGCTGCAACCACTGCGGCAGGACGCTGACGGGGTAGAACACCGCGGACAGTGGCTGGACCAGGAACGGGATGCCCCAGGCGAGCGCCTCGGCGGCGTGGCCCCAGCGCATGATCAACGCCACCGTCGCCATGCCCATCGCCCAGCCCATCAACATCAGGCTCAACACAAACGGGATCAGCGTGAAACCAAGTTGGAAAATGTTGAACGCGTAGAGCGCCCATGCGAGCAGCGCCAGCACCAGGCCGTTGACGAGCACCTTGATGATGCCCAGCGCAAACGTGGCGACGAGGAACTCGGTGATGGTCACGGGCGCAACGAAGATGTTCAGGAGATTGCGCGCCCAGACATCTTCGAGGAACGAGATGGTCACGCCCTGTTGCGCGCGGTAGAGCAGGTCCCAGAAGATCATCGAGCCGATGAGGAACGTCACCATCGCCGGCACGCTGCCCGCGCCGACGTTGATGAGGTAGTTGGTCAGGAAGCCCCAGACCAGCAGGTCCATCACCGGCCAGAAGAAAATCTCCATCACCCGCGTCCAGCTCTGGCGGTAGAGCAGCAGGTAGCGGAGCAACAGGGCGTTGATGCGGCGGAGGTTCATGAAGCCGGCTTCTTTTCTGCCTCTTGCAACTCCCCGTCCCGCGCGATGCGGATGAAGACCTGCTCCAGCGACTGCTGGTTGAAGCGGGCGATGACCTCGCGGGGCGGGCCTTCGGCGATCTTGCGGCCGTGGTGCAGGAAAATGACGCGGTCGCAGATCTCCTCGATCTCCCGCATGTTGTGCGACGTGTAGAGGATGGTGATGCCTCGCTCGCGCTGGATGCGGCGCAACAGCTTGCGGACCTTGTCGGCGATGTCCGGGTCGAGCGAGGCAGTCGGCTCGTCGAGCAGGAGCAACTCGGGGTCGTTCAGCAGCGCCTTGCAGAGATGCAACCGCGTGCTCTCGCCGCTGCTGAGCTGGCCGGTCTTGCGCGTGGCCAGCCGGTCTATCTCGAACAGCCGCAGCAGCCCCGTCGCCTTCTCGCGCCAGTTGTCCACGCAATAGATGCCGGCGAAGACGCGGAGATTGTCCATGACGCACAGGTTTTGCGGCAGGCTGACGTAGGCGCTGGAGAAATTGGTGCGCTGGAGGATGCTCTGGCGGTGCGTCCGGATGTCCTGGCCGAACACCCGGATGGAGCCGGCGGTCGGCTCGATGATGCCGAGCAACGTCTGGATGGCGGTGGTCTTGCCGGCGCCGTTGGGGCCGAGCAGGCCGAGGATTTCGCCGCGCGCGGCGGTGAAGCTCAGCCGGTCCACGGCCGTGGTGCCGTCATAGACTTTGACCAGATCGCGGACTTCGATGACCATGGGGTGGTTCAAGGCTCCGTGCGGCGCGTCATGGTCTTGATGAAATCCGCCGTGCGGCCCAGGACGCGGGCATCCATCAGGATGCTGATGTGGCCGTGCCGATAACGTTCGATGGGCGGCTTGTCCCACGCCTGCCAAAGCTCGTCAATCGTCTCCGGCCCGAGGAACTGGTCGTAGAGCGCCTCGAGGATCAGGATGCGTTCGCGTTCGATGAGCGGCTTGTGGAACTTCGGCAGCAGCGGCTCCGCGATGCGGATGATGTCCTCGCGCGTCGCGCCTTGGGCAAGCAGGCTCTCCTTCATCGCGGCGAGGAACTTGAGTTCCCACACCTGGCGGTCGAGCCGGACCGCGGGCGTCATCAGCACGGCAAAATCCAGCTCCTTCTCCACACAGGCGACGATGCTCGCGATCCAGCCGCCGAGGCTGATGCCCCAGATGCCGACGGGGCCGGACTGCCGCGCGCGCAGCCAGCGCAACACGACGCGCGCCTCGATGACCGCCTGCTGCACGGCCTGCACAGTGTGCGCGATGTTTTCGGTCAGGAAGTATTCCTTCCAGCGGTTCGGCTTGCGGTCCACGTGGTAGGGCAGGTGCATCAACGCGCAGTTGATCCCGCGCCGCGCGAAGCGATGGCCGGTGCGGCAGTAATTAAGATAGTAGGCGATGTTTGTGTTCCAGCCGTGCAACAGCAGCACCGTGGGCCGCTGGCGCGCGTCGGGTCCGTGACCCTCGAAGTAATCGCCCCCGACGCGGTTGTTGATCTCCCACGGCGTCGTGACCGGGCTGGGAAAATGAAACGACCGGTGCGTGGCCGGGCCGAGCCAGAGCGGCCGGCTGAGGCATTGCTCCACATCTGTCAGCGGCTCCGGCAGCGCGAAGAGCGTCTCCCACGAGCCGAGCGTGCGCGGGTAGGCCTGCCAAAGCTCCTTCTGCTCGGGATGGTTCTCGTGATCGCTGTGACCGTCGCGCATCATGTTGGTCGCGAAACGGATCACCGCGCGGTCCATCAAGTGCGCCACTTTTTCATTCATGCCTGCTTACTGGTAGATGTCGCCGCCGGTGCTGGCAAGCAAAACTATGGCGCGCCCGCGCGGTTGCAAAACCACGCGGCCCGGCTATAGTTCGCGGCCCTATGCCAGAGCCAAAACCGCACGTCAATTTCGCCGCCGCCAAGGCCAACGCGGCCGTCGGCGGCGTCAAGCCCGACCCCTTCGAGCAGATCAAGCTCGCCAAGGATGGCCTCGACATCGTCCACGACATCTTCCGCTACGCGAAGATGGGCTTCGAGGCGATCACGCCCGACGACCTGAAGCTGTTCAAGTGGTATGGCGTTTACACCCAGCGGCCCGAGTCCGAGGGCTATTTCATGATGCGCCTGAAGGTCCCCGCCGGCCAGGTCACCTCCGCGCAGGCGCGCGTCATCGCCGGCATCGCCAACGACTACGGCCGCGGCTTCCTCGATGTGACCACGCGCCAGACCTATCAGATGCACTGGCTGCGCGTGGAGCAGCTCCCGGACATCTTCGCCCGGCTGGCCTCCGTCGGCATGACCACCTCCGGCGCATGCGGCGACATCACCCGCAACGTCGTCGGCTGCCCCGCGGCCGGCCTGGACCGCGACGAAATCCTCGACGCCACCGGGTTCACCCGCGCCGTTGACGACCATCTCACGCACAACCGCGAGTTCTCCAACCTGCCGCGCAAGTTCAAGTTCTCCGTCAGCGGCTGCCATATCCATTGCGCCCAGCCCGACATCAACTGCGTCGGCATCTTCGCCCTCCGGCGCAAGAGCAACGGCCAGGCCGGCTTCGGCATCAAGGTCGGCGGCGGCCTCTCCACCGCGCCGCACATGGCCCAACTGCTGCCGGTCTTCATCCCGCCGGTGAAATCAGAATTGATCGAGGTCGTCCACCACATCGCCGCCCTCTACCGCGACGAAGGCTACCGCGACGCCGGCCGGCGCGTGGCGCGCTTGAAGTTCCTGGTGGCGGATTGGGGCGCGGAACGGTTCGCCGCCGAGTTGGAGAAGCGCCTGGGCCGCAAGCTGGAGCCGTTCAGCGCCGCGGACTACGACGAGCCGGAGGACCCGGAGAGCGACCACTTCGGCGTCCACGAGCAGAAACAAGCCGGCCTTTACTACGTCGGCATCTCGTGCCTCGGCGGCCGGATTTCGACCGGGCATCTGCTGGCCATCACGGAGCTGTCGGAAAAGTTCGGCAGCGGAGAGATCCGCAACACCAACAAGCAAAACATCCTCATCCCGAACATCCCAAAGGCCAGCCTCGATGCGCTGCTGAAAGAACTGACCGCGCGCGGGCTGGTCTGGGAGGCGTCGAGCTTCCGCCGCGGCTGCGTGTCGTGCACCGGCATCGAGTTCTGCAAACTCGCCGTCGCCGAGACCAAGAACCGCGCCATGTGGCTCGTCGAGCAACTGGAAAAGGCGCGGCCCGGCTACAGCGACAAGATCCGCATCCATTTCAGCGGCTGCCCGAACAACTGCGGCCAGAGCTGGATCGCCGACATCGGCCTGCGCGGCGCGCTGACGCGCGTGGACGGCAAACAGGTCGAGGCGTTCGACCTCTTCACCGGCGACCAGCTTGGCAGGAACCGCGCGTTCAACAAGCTGCTGAAAGGAAAAATCCCCGCGAACGCCCTGCCGGCTGCCATCACGAAGCTGCTCGATGTGTATCAGGCCCGGCGCAACGCCGGCGAGAGCTTCCAGTCCTTCGTCCTGCGCATGCCGAAGGACGACCTGTTGAAGGCGATGGAGTGATTGAAACGAGGGAATGGTTGAGCGGCGGAGCGGTGAGGCGGGCGAGTGATGGGCCTGCCTGCCGGACGACTTGCATTCTGTGAGCCGCTGAAACCGCGCTTGCTGGCGGCGAGTGGAGTGTGCTAATCTGCGCGTGGCAAAATCCGCGTTTTTTCCGTTGCGGGTGGTGCGTGGCTGGGTGTGTGCAGGTTTGCCACAGGGCAGCCGGCGGTGGTGCGCGACGGGCGGTGTGACGAGTTGTTCCTATGGTCCATAGCTTAATCTTCGACGATCAGGGAAAGTTCATCGGGCGCGATGCCTCGCTGGACCAGTTGCGCACTTATCTTGCCGAGAACCACAAGTTGATCTGGGTGGACCTCGAGAACGCCACCGAGGAGGAGGCGCACAATGTCCTCGGCGAAAACCTGTTCAACTTCCATCCGCTGGCGATCAATGACTGCCATGAGGCGATCAGCACGCCGAAGATCGAGCCTTATGAGGACGTGGAACCGTGGCGGGTCTGCACGTTCCTGGTGGTGCATGGCGTGGAGTATTCGCCGCAGGACGAGACGGTGCAGACGCCGGAGTTGGATGCGTTCATCGGCAAGAACTTCCTGGTGACGTGGCACGAGCAGCCGATGAAGGCGATCGCGCAGGCGTTTGATCGTTGCGTGAAGACCGGGCCGCGCGGGGCGGACCGGCTGCTGCACACGATCGTGGATTTCCTGGTGGAGAGCTATCAGCCGGCGGTGGACGCGCTGGCGGGGCAGATCGCGGCGTTGCAGGACCAGGTGTTCAGCCAGCCGACGCGGGCGACGTTGAACCACATCCAGGCGATCCGGAGGCAGGTGACGCTGTTCCGGCAGACCGTCGGCCCGCAACGCGAGGTCATCGGCCGGCTGGCGCGCGGGGAGTTCAAGATCATCCGCGCGCACCTGTTGCCGTATTTCCGCGACGTGCATGACGCGCTGGTCCGCATCGGTTACACGACGGACGCTTACACCGATCATCTGACCAACACGTTGCAGGTCTATCTCAGCCATTCCGCCAACCAGACCAACGAGGTGGTCAAGGTGCTGACGATCCTCAACGCCATCTCGTTGCCGCCGCTGGTCATCGCTTCCATCTACGGGATGAACCTGAAGATTCCGGAATTCCAGTGGGCCTACGGCTATCTGTGGGCGTGGCTGCTGATGTTGGGCACGACGTTCGGCTTGCTGATCTGGCTCAAGCGCAAGAACTGGTTCTAGGATGAAGCAGAAGTTCCACCAGAAGCTGCTCGGCAAGCTCAACTGGCTCGACGCGGAGAGCGTGCAGGGCTACTTCAGCCAGCTCGCGCGGGAGCACGGGTTCCTGGAGGCGGTCTTCAACTCGCTCCACGAGGGCGTCATCGTCACCAACGACGAAGGCCGCATCAGCTACCTCAACCAGGCCGCCACGGAGCTGCTCGGCGTGCCGCGCGACACGGCGCTCGGGCTGCCGCTGGGCCGCTACCTGCCGGACCTGAAATGGGACGCCGACGGCGCGAGCCGGCCGCGCGCGTTCAGCCGCGAACTGGAGGTCTTCTATCCGCGGCAGCGTTACCTGCACCTCTACGCCGTGCCGCTGGCCGGCGGCGGCGGGGCGGGCGCGGTGCTCATCCTGCGCGACGTGACCGAATCGCGCAAACAGGCCGCCGAGACCCTCGAGAGCAAGCGCGTCGAGGCGATGACGCTGCTGGCGGCGGGCGTCGCGCACGAGATCGGCAACCCGCTCAACTCGCTCCACATCCACCTCCAACTGCTGGAGCGCGAACTGCGCCGGCTGCCGGAGGCCCCGCGCGCCTCGACGCAGGAGTCGCTCCGCGTCGCCAAGGCCGAGGTGGCGCGGCTCGACAAGATCATCACGCAGTTCCTGGAGGCGGTCCGGCCGACGCCGGTGCACATGGAGCTGCAGCCGGTCAACGCCGTGGTCGGGGAGACGCTGGAGT
Source organism: Verrucomicrobiota bacterium (assembly GCA_016219905.1). Lineage (GTDB taxonomy): Bacteria > Verrucomicrobiota > Verrucomicrobiia > CAIQCK01 > CAIQCK01 > JACRKA01. The sequence continues at coordinate 8,291 of JACRKA010000351.1, read as the reverse complement.
TCATGAGCGGCGAGATCGCCAACGCCGGCGTCGCGGTGGAGGCGGAGCTGGCCCGCGGCCTGCCGCGCGTCTGGCTCGACCACGACCAGATGAAGCAGGTGTTCTTCAACCTCATCAAGAACGCCCTCGAAGCGATGCCGCGCGGCGGCAAGCTCACCGTGGCCACCGAGGCGGCCGGCAACCATGTCGTCATCAGCGTCGCGGACACGGGCGCGGGGATTCCGCCGGACCAGATCGGGCGGATCTTCGACCCCTATCGCAGCACCAAGCCGGACGGTTCCGGTCTGGGCCTGATGATCGTCCGCCGCATCGTGCAGGAACACGGCGGCGCGTTGGACGTGGACAGCGCGGTGGGCAAGGGGACCGTCTTCCGCGTGCGGCTTCCGGTTCGAGAGAAGCGCGTGCGCGTGCTGGAGGCGGCGCAAGCCCCGTCACGGCGGCTGGAGCTGGCCGCGCGCAATTGACATGAGCGCCCCCGTTGCCAAACCCCCGCTGCCGCCCGTGCTGGTCGTGGACGACGAACGCCACACGCGCGAGGGATTGAGCCGCGCGCTCGATGGCGACTACGCCGTGACGCTGGCGGAGGACGGCGCGACGGCGATGCGGCTGCTGGAGACGGAGAGCTTCGATGTCGTGCTGGCGGACCTGCGGATGCCGGGCATGGACGGGTTGCAGTTGATCCAGCGCGCGCAGGCACTGCCGCGCCCGCCGTTGTGCATCATGATGACGGCCTACGGCACGGTGGAGAACGCGGTGGAGGCGATGCGTCGCGGCGCTTACGATTACCTGACCAAGCCGGTGGACCTGGAACGGCTGGAGTTGGTGCTGGCCCGCGCGCTGAAGAGCCGGCGGCTCGAAAGTGAAAACGTCGCGCTGCGGCAGCAACTCGACAAACGGTTCGGCCTGGAGAACATCATCGGCCAGTCGGCGCCGATGGTGGAGGTGCTCGACACGGTGCGTCAGGTGGCGCCGACGCGGGCGACGGTGTTGATCCAGGGCGAGAGCGGCACCGGCAAGGAACTGGTGGCGCACGCCGTCCACCAGCTCAGCCCGCGCCGCGCCAGCCGCTTCGTCGCGGTCCACTGCGCGGCGCTGTCGCTGAGCCTGCTGGAGAGCGAGCTGTTCGGCCACGAGAAGGGCGCGTTCACCGGCGCGCTGGAGCGGCGGATCGGGCGGTTCGAGGAGGCCGACGGCGGCACGATCTTCTTGGACGAGATCGGCGAGATTGACCCGTCGGTGCAGGTGAAGATCCTGCGGGTGCTCGGCGAACGGCAATTCGAGCGCGTCGGCGGGAACAAGACCCTCGACGTGGACGTGCGGCTGGTGGCCGCGACGAACAAGAACCTCGACGAGCTGGTGAAGGCGGGGAAGTTCCGCGACGATTTGTTCTACCGTTTGCAGGTGGTGACGGTGACGATGCCGCCGCTGCGCGAGCGGGGCGACGACGTGGTGCTGCTGGCGAAGGCGTGCCTGACGGAGTTCGCGCGGGAGAACAACAAGCCGATCACGGAGATCACGCCGGAGGCGATGAACGCGCTGTTGTTTTACCAGTGGCCCGGCAACGTGCGCGAGTTGCGCACGGCCATCGAGCGCGCGGTGGTGCTGGCGCGCGGCGACAAGATCACGCTGAAGGACCTGCCGCCGGCGGTGCGGGCCGGCACGGAGGCGGCGCGCGAGCAAGGCATGCTGTCGCCGGAGCAGATCGCAAAGGGCGTGCTGCCCTTGCACGAAGTGGAGCGGCAGATGTTCATCAACGCGCTCAGGGCTTGCGAGGGCAACCGCACCGAGGCGGCCAAACGGCTCGGCGTGAGCCGGCGCACGCTGCACCGCAAGATCCACGAATTCAACCTCGAAGACCTGTGAGCACTCCCGCTGAACCTCCTCCTTTGGAACCGCGACCCCCGACGCCGCAGTCGGTGACCGCCACGATCCAGGACACGGTGCATTTTTTCGACATCGGGGTCGGGCAGCGCGGGCTGCGCGCGTTGCTGTTGACGGTCTGTGCCGGGGCGCTGCTGTTGTTTTATGCGGGCAACCTGGCATTGATGGGCGTGAACATGGGCGGCAGCCAGTTCCGCGGCCTGAACCAGCGCGAGGCGATGGACCAGGCGCAGTTGGGGCGCAACCTGGTGCGGGGCGAGGGCTACACGACGCGGTTCATCCGGCCGATGAGCATCTGGCGGCTCAATGAGCGCAGCCGGTGGCGCGACCCGATGTTGAAGAACCATCCGGACCTGGCGAATCCGCCGTTGTATCCGGCGCTGGTCGGCGGACTGTTGTATCTGGTGCAGAAGGGCGACATGGCGGCGCCGGACGCGTCGCCGCCGAAACCGGACGCGCCGGTGACGACCAGCCAGGTGGTGAAGCGGGTCGTATCGTGGGGCCTGTGGAAGTGGGTGTGGGGCGGTGGCGTGCTGGCGTGGGTTTCGTGGTTGGTGAGCCGGGCGTGGCGGTTGCGGCTCAAACGCGGCGAGGTGGCCTGGCACGGGACGGGTATTGCGGTCTGTCTGGTTCTCTTCGGCCTGTCGTGGACGCCGAAGACGGCGTTTGAGGTCGGGCCGTTGGAGGCGTTCACGGTTTACGGCCCGGACATGTGGATTGTGTATGGGCTGGGCGTGCCGTTGACGCTGGCCAACGGCTGGCTGACGTATCTGATCGCGCGGCGGTTGTTCGACCGCGGCGTGGGGGTGATGGCGGCGTGCTTGTTCGTGTTGTCGGACACGATCTGCCAGTATGCGATCTCCGGCCTCAACGTGATGCTGCTGATGTTGTGGGCGGGGCTGATGTGGCAGTGTCTGGTGGTGGCGCAGGATTTGCGGGTGCAGGAGCGGCGGCCGGTCGTGGCGGTGTTGCTGGGCTTGCTGGCGGCTTTCTTCGTGGCGCTGGCGTTCCTGACGAAATACGCCGCCGGTTGGCTGCTGTTGCCGCTGTGCATCCTCGGCTGGCGGATGTGGGGCTGGTCGCGCGGCCGATGGATGGCGTTGGGCATGGCCGTCGTGTTCCTGGCGGTGGTCTCGCCGTGGATCCTGCGCAACGTCTGGGTCAACAGCAATCTGCTCGGCACGGCGCAATACACTTATCAATTGCAGACCAGCCCGCTGCGCGGCGACACGCTGGAGCGGCAGTTGTCGCCGAACCTGAATGCCGTGGCCATGAGACACCTCTGGCACAAGGCCGCTGCCAACGCCCAATCGTTGTGCGCCGACGGCGGCTGGGTGTTCGGCTCGACGCTGGCGGCGGCGTTGTGCGTGACGGCGCTGCTCTACAAGTTCCGCCGCCTGCAGGTCAACCGCTTCAAATGGGCCATGTTCTGGTCCGGCGTGGTGTTGTTCATCGTGACGTGCGTGGCGGGCATGGACGCGCGGCCCGACGGCTCGCTGGCGCAGGCGGGCAACCTCCTGGTGCTGCTCGCCCCGCTGGTGACGATGTATGGCACGGCGATGTTCTTCGTGCTGCTGGATCGGCTGCAACTCCACGCGGCCCTCTGGCGCACGTGCGTGATCGTGGTGGTGGTCCTGCTGGCGGCGCTGCCGCTGATGATGCGGCTGTTTGGGCCTGCGCCCGACAAGTATGCGTATCCGCCCTACTACCCGCCGAAGATCGCGCAAGCCGCCGGCTACCTGACGCCGACCGAGTTCATGGTCAGCGACCAGCCGTGGGCCGTGGCGTGGTATGGCGACCGCCGTTGCATCTGGATCACGGAGAAACCGGAGGAGTTCTACAAGATCAACGACCTTTACCAGCACATCTCGGCGTTCATGCTCACGCCGATCACCCTCAACCGCCGCTTCCTCTCGGAGGTCATGCTGGGCGAATGGGTGGACTGGTCGCCCATCATCCGGTTCCTGAACTTCCCGAAGGACTTCCCGCTCAAGGAAGGCACGCGCCTCGAAGGCGTGAACATGGTGCTGGTCGCCGACCGCAAACGATGGCCCGAAGAAGCGTCGCCACCGGCGCGGGGCGAGCGACGGTAGCGGAACGCGTGAGCGTTCCGCCATTCATCGAACGCCGCGCCATCGGCAGCCTCCCGGCTCCCGCTACAGGCTGAGCACGAAGATCGCCATGTCAGCATGGCGGTTGGCGTCGTCGGCGACCTCGCGGCCTTCCTCGGTGTTCAACGCCACGCGCTGGTGAACCATGAAGTTCCGCTCCCGGCAGAACTCCTCGAAGTCCGCGATGGTCAGGAAGCGGATCGCCGGCGTGTTATACCAGCGGAAGCCCATCCAGTTGAACGGCTCCGGAGCGCGCCCTTCGTTGGCCAGCGTCGCGCGCAGCTTGTGGTAGCCGAAGTTCGGGAAACTCACGATGGCCTTGCGGCCCACGCGCAGCATGTCGGCGATGACGCGCTCGACGTTGCGGATGCTCTGCAACGTCAGCGAGAGCACCACCACGTCGAACTGGCCGTCGGCGAAAATCCGCAGCCCCTTGTTCACGTCCACCTGCACCACGTCCAGCCCGCGCCGCACACACGCCAGCAGCGCCTGCTCGTCCAGTTCCAAACCCATCAGCCGCGCGCGGCTCGTTTGCCGCAGCCGGCTCAACACCGGGCCGCCGCCGCATCCGATGTCCAGCACGCTCGCCTGCGGCGGGATCAGCTCCACGATGCGGTCGTGGTCGAGCCGGCGCGTGCTGAAGATGCTCTGGGGCCGGTAACGGTCCAGTCCGTCCAGTTCGGCCGGCACCTGTGTTGCCGGGCCTTCACCGCGCAGGTTCTCCAGGAACCCGCTGATCATGCCGCCGTAGATCGGCAGTTCGTCCTCCAGCAGGAACGCGTCGTGGCCGCAGTCGCTGCGGACGTTGCAGTAGCTCACCGGCCGGCCCAGCGCGATCAGTGTGTCCACGATCTCGCGCGCGTGTTCCGGCGGAAACAACCAGTCGCTCGTGAAGCTGATGATCAGCCAGCGGCACTGGCTCTTGGCGAGCCGGTCGGCCAGCTCGCCCGGCGTCGCGCCGAGGTCGAACAGGTCCATCGCCATCGAGAGCGTGATGTAGCTATTCGCGTCGAACCGCTCCACAAACTTGTCCCCTTGGTAGGCGAGATAGGAGCCGACCGAGAACTTCTTCTCGAACTCCGTGGCCACGTCGCGCGGACGAAGTTTCGTGGCAGCGAACTTCTCCTGCATCGCCTGCGGCGAAAGATAGGTGATGTGGCCCAGCATCCGCGCGAGCGCCAGGCCGACGTGCGGGCCGCAGCTCTTGTCGTAATACTGCCCGCCGTGATAGTGCGGGTCGCGGAAAATGGCGTTGCGCCCGACCACGTCGAACGCCAGCGCCTGCGACGTCAGCCGCGGCGAGGTCGCCAGTGGGATCGCCCCGCGCACACGCTCCGGGTAACGCGTCGCCCAGACCAGCGATTGGTGGCCGCCCATCGAGCCGCCGGCGATCGCGAGCCATTGCTCAATGCCAAGATGGTCCGCCAGCCGCCGCTGCACGTCCACGATGTCGCCGGTGGTGATGTTCGGGAAATCCGCGCCATACGGCTTGCCGGTGGCCGGATTGGTCGAGTTCGGCCCGGTGGTGCCACGGCAGCCGCCGAGCATGTTCGGGCAGACGACGAAATACTTGTCCGTATCCATCGCCTTGCCCGGCCCCACCACCGCGTCCCACCAACCCGGATCGTCCGCCGCGTCATGCTGCGCCACGTGCGAATCGCCGCTGAGCGCGTGGCAGGCAAGGATCGCGTTGTCGCGCCGCTCGCTCAACCGGCCGTAGGTCTCATACGCGACCGTCACGCCCGGCAGCTCGCCGCCGAGTTCCAGCTTGATCGGCCCGGCGAACTCCACCGTCTGCACGTGGCGCAACGGCTGCGCCGTGCGCACGCTGTCGCTGCTCTCAAAGGTATCCTGCGGCTTCGTCATCGGCGGGTCAGCCCTGCGACTTCTTCAGCGCCTGGTCAATGTCCTTCCGGATGTCCTCGATGTCCTCGATGCCGATGGAGAGCCGGACATAATCCGCCGTCACGCCCGTCGCCTCCTGCTGGGCAGGCGTGAGCTGCTGGTGCGTCGTCGAGGCCGGATGAATCACGAGGCTCTTCGAGTCGCCGATGTTGGCGAGGTGCGAAAGAAGCTGGACGGCGTTGATGAACTTCTTGCCCGCCTCCAGGCCGCCCTTGATGCCGAAGCCCACGAGGCCGCCAAAACCGTTCTTCAGATACCTTGCCGCCACCTTGTGGTTCGGGTCGTCTTCGAGGCCGGGATACACGACCCACGTCACCAGCGGATGCTTCTTCAGCCAGCGCGCGATCTCCAGCGCGTTGATCGAATGTTGCCGTTGCCGCAACGCCAGCGTCTCCAGCCCTTGCAGGAACAGAAACGAATTGAACGGGCTGAGCGGCGCGCCCATGTCGCGCAGCAACGTCACGCGGATCTTCAGGATGAACGCCACGTTGCCCATGCCCGGCACGTTGCCGAGCGCGTCCCAATACACCAGCCCGTGATAGCTCGGGTCCGGCTCGGTGAACTCCGGGAACTTCCCGTTGTTCCACTTGAACTTCCCCGCGTCCACGATCACGCCGCCGATGGACGTGCCGTGGCCGCCGATGTATTTCGTCGCCGACGTCGCGAGGATGTCCGCGCCGTGGTCGAATGGCCGCACCAGCCCGATGCCGACCGTATTATCCACCACCAGCGGCACGCCCGCGTCGTGCGCGATCTTCGCCAGCGCCTCGAAGTCCGGCACGTCCAGCTTCGGGTTGCCGACCGTCTCGCAATAGATCGCGCGCGTCTTCTCCGTGATGGCCCGCTTGAACGCCTCCGGGCTGCGCGAGTCCACGAACTTCACCGTCCGGCCGAGCTTCGGGAACGTGTGGTTGAAGAGCTGGTAGGTGCCGCCGTAGAGATTGTTCGCCGACACGATCTCGTCGCCGAGCCGCGTGATGGCCAGCAGCGAGTAAGTGATCGCCGCCTGGCCCGACGCCACCCCCAGCGCGCCCGTGCCGCCCTCGATCGCCGCGACCCGCTTCTCGAACACGTCCGTCGTCGGGTTCATCAGCCGTGTGTAGATGTTGCCGAACTCCTTCAGCGCGAAAAGATTCGCCGCGTGCTCCGTGCTTTTGAACACGTAGGAGGTCGTCTGATAGACCGGCACCGCCCGCGCACCGGTGGTCGGGTCCGGCTCCTGTCCGGCGTGGAGTGACAGTGTGCTGAGCTTGTTCGTCTCGATTTTCATGATGGCGTCGTCGTCAGTTCGTGGTTTTCAGTTTCAAAAAGCCTAGCCGCGTCGCGCGGCATGGCAAACGGCAATTGTGTCATAACCCCTGCTAATCCTGCGTGGCGCGCACTCTAAGCGACCCCGCCCCGTTGCGCAACATTGCTGCGCTCGTCAGAGCACGGCTGGAGTTTGCCTCATCGCCACAGCGCGTTGACCAGTCCGTTCTTGGAGTGCCGGGGCTTGACGCAGCCATTCTTTCGGCCCGGCTTGACGGGCCGAACATCGTTCAAACACCGCAGCTCCCCGCCGCGTCAAGCCGCGGCCAACCCAAGGCGGTGTCAAGCCACCGCACTCCACAATGTCACCTCGTCCCCTCAACGTGTTCATCAACTCATTCATTTCGCGGCAGTCGCCGCCGGCAGGCGGGAAATGTCTTGCGCGCGGTTCACTGCGACGGGTCGCGGCGCAGGAGTGGATCGAACCCGGCTTGGGCGAAGTGGAGGTCGTAGGCGAGAGCGCGGCTGATGCCCATCTGCTGCATGACGTGGAACGAAATGCAGTCCGTCAGCGACCATTCCTTGTCCGTGCGAGCCGCGTGCAGCTTGAGTCCCGCTTCGAAGAGACCGGGTGAGCCTGCAATGATCTGGCAGCGGGGACGGGCTTTGAGCATGGACACGAGCAAGTGGGCTTTCTCGCGGTCGGTCGGCAGAGACAAGGCGTCAACGGTTTCGCAAAGGACGTAGTCGGTGACAACCAAAGGCTCCCGCACTTGTGCCGCCCATGCCTTTGCTTTCGCGTGAAGCGCGTCTTTCGGCTTGGCCAGGGCGATCAGGAAGCCGGAATCGAGGAGAATCATGGCCGCTTGGGCGTGCCGTGAAGGTAATGATCGTGCTGCGCGGCGAGATCGGCAGGCGTGTTCGGGTTGTCCGGCATCTCACTCAATATGCGCGCCAGTTCCTTCAGCGGAGCATCGTCCCCCTCGCTAGCCTCCACATAGACGTTGAGCGTCTTGTTCACGGGCAGATTCAACGGTTCTTCCGGCACCAAAACCCGTCCGTCAAAATGTGCTTTGATCGCCGTCATGCCGCGCAATCTAGCCGTTGGCCGCCCGATGAGCGAGAAAGAAATCCGGCATCGCGTCG
>JACRKA010000350.1 GCA_016219905.1 Verrucomicrobiota bacterium | reverse complement strand
CTTCACGATCGCGGGCAGGTCGAGGAATCCGTCGCCCAACGCCACGTCCGTCAGCAGGAAACCGTCGGCATCGGGTTGGATCGCCTGGTCTTTGATGTGGACCGTGAGCGCGAACGGCGCGAAGGCGCGTGCGGTCTCCAGCGGGTCTTCCATCAACGTGAAGTTGTTGGCCACGTCCACGCACAGGCCGACCCACTCGCTGCTGACGCGCTTGAGTGTGTCGAGCTTCTCGGCGATGCGCTGGTCCTTGTGGTTCTCGACGGCGAGACGGAACTTGTGCCGCGCCAGCACCGGTTCGGCCAGTTGGAGCGACTTCAGACCGCGCACCTCGAACTCGCGGAACTCGGCCAGCGTCTTGAACCGCTCGTAGCGCCGGCCGGGGATGATGACCGTGCGCGCCACACTCGCGCCAGCCTCCTTCGCGAGCTTCACGTCTTTCTCGAATCGCCCGACATCGGCCTCGTTGCCCGGCGGGTTGAGGATGGCCTCGACGTGCATCCCGTATTTCTCCGCGCGCTGGCGCAGTTCGGCGACGTGTGGCGCATCTTTCGGGCCGAAGGAACACTGGATGCCGCCCGCGCCGAAGCGATGACATTCCTCCAGAAACGCCAGCGCGGGCGCGAGGCCGGCGTGCCGTCCCGCCCAGTTGCTTCGCTGGTGGATGCTGAGCGCGTAGATGACGATGCCGAGCCGGCTGCGTGCGGGCGCCGATTGACCGTGGACGAAACCTGCGCCGCCGAACATCAGCGGCGCGGTGGCCGCCGCGAGCGAACCCAGCATCTGGCGTCGTGTCATGGTGTGATCTTTTTGGTTATTCGCTCGCGCGTTTCTTGCCTTTGCCGCGGCCTTTCTTCTTGCCGTCGGCGGGTTGCGCGGTGCTGTCGGGCTTGTTTGGCGTTGGCATCGGCGCGTTCACGGACTTGCGCCACGCGACGAGCTTGTCGTGAAGCTCCTTCGCCTTCTCCGGCATCGTGGCGGCGAGGTTGGTCTTTTCGCCGAGGTCGTCCTTGTGATTGTAGAGTTCGAGCCGGTTGTCCTCGAAAAACTCCATGAGCTTCCAGTCGCCCGCGGTGATGATGCCGACGGGCGTGGTGCGCCACGTGTTCGCGCCCGCGCCGAGGTAGCCGGGGAAGTGATGGAAGATCGCCTCGCGCTTGAGCGGGCCGGATTGCTTGAGCAACGGCACGAGGCTCTCGCCGTCGAGCGGATAGTTGGCGGGCGGCTTCGTTCCGGCAATCTCGAGGAACGTCGGGTAAAGGTCCACGTGGATCGCTGGCGTGCCGCAGGTGGTGGCAGGCTTGGTGACGCCAGGCCAGCGCGTGATGAACGGCACGCGCGTGCCGCCTTCGTAGAGGCTGCCTTTGCCGCTGCGCAACGGCGCGTTGTCGGTGATGCCGCCGGCTTTGGCGATGCCTTCGCGGTCATAGCCGCCGACGCCGCCGTTGTCGCTGGAGAAGATGAGCACCGTGTTGTCGGCGAGCTTGAGTTCGTCCAGCGTCGCCATGACGCGGCCGACGCTTTCGTCCACGCTGTAGATCATGGCGGCATAGGTCGGGTTGTTGTGGCCGCCAACGCCGGGCTTCGGCTTGAATTTCTCGATGAGTTCTTTCTTTGCGTCGTGTGGCGAGTGAACGCCGAAGTGCGCGAGGTAAAGGAAGAACGGCTTGTCCTTGTGGTGCTTGATGAAGTCCACCGACTTGTCGGTGAGCCAGTCAGCAAGGTAGGTGCCCTTCGGGTAGTCCACCTTGGGTTGCGTGTTGAAATCGAAGTGTTTGCCCATCGTGACGATGGCTTCGTCGAAACCGCGCTTGCCGGGATGATAGTCGCCATTCTGGCCGAGATGCCATTTGCCGAAGATGGCGGTGGCGTAGCCGGCGGACTTCAGCGCCTGCGCGACGGTGATCTTCTCCTGCGGCAGGTTCTCGACATTGTCCACGGGCCGCAGCGGGCGGATCTGCCAGTTGAACCGCCCGATGCCGCCGACGGTATAAACGCCGGTGCGCGGCGCATACTGGCCGCTCATGAGCGCCGCGCGCGTCGGCGCGCAATTCTGGCAGTGGTGGTAGTTGGTGAACCGAATCCCCTGTGACGCGAGCCGGTCAATGTTCGGCGACTCGTAGTATTTCGACCCCTGCACGCCGAGGTCGGTCCAGCCGAGGTCATCGGCGAGGATGAAGATGATGTTCGGCTTGCGCTCGGCGGCGCGGGAATGACCGCAAAGAACACAAGAGGCCGCAAGAACCAGGATGAAGAGGCGCGATGAATTCATGGTTGTGGATTCAGGGTTTGCTCAGCACAGACTTTTTTCGTTGCTGCCATGGGCCGCTGGTGACACGTGGATTGGAAGCCGGCGTGTCTGCTGGCGTCAAGGCGGATGTGGAGGATGCAAAGGGGCGCGGTGACGGTTGCGGGTCGCGTGGCTGACGTCGCCGAAGCCGCTTCATTTGCGGACGCCTCCGGTGGCGCGCAGTTGGCGGGCGAGTTCGTTCTGCATCTGGCGGAGCGTTTGCGCGACGCGGGGGTCGGCGATGAGGTTCTTCATCTCGTGCGGGTCGGCGCGGAGGTCATACAACTCGTCCATGCCGGGCAGGTCCACGTAGCGGATGTATTTCCAGCGTTCGGAACGCACGGTTTGGTAGCCCATCTGCTGCGTGCGGGGGAACACGTTGTCGGAAAAATGCTCCACCAGAAACGCGTCGCGCACACCGCGTCCGTCGCGCTTCAGCAACGGCACCAGCAAGCGCCCGTGCAGGCCGCCCGGCGCGCGGACACCGGCCAGTTCGAGCAGCGTCGGCGCCATGTCAATGCTCAGGACCATCGGGTCGCGAACCGAACCGGCTTTGATGAGCGGCGGCAACCGCGCCAGCAGCGGCACGCGAATCCCTTCCTCGTAGGCGAGCCGGCGTTCGACGCTCAGGCCGTGTTCGCCGTAGAAGTAACCGTTGTCGCTCGTGAACACGAGGAGCGTGCGGTCCAGTTGGCCGTTGGTTTCAAGCGCCTTGAGCAAGTCGCCCGTGCTGTCGTCCACCGCCGCCAACATCCGGAGCCGGTCGAGGATGCACGCGTCGCTCGTGCCGGTGGCCGGCCCCAGCGGCGGCAGGCCGGGGATGGCGCGGCGCAAGGCGGGCTTGCCCTCGAGCGTGTCGGCGCAGTTCGGCCGGCGCGGCACGCTCGTGCCCGCGTAGAGCGCCCGGTGCCGTGGGGCCGGGACGAAGTTCGACGCGTTCGGATCGGACAAACTGCCATCGGCACGCTGGACGGTCTCGGGATGCACCGCTTTGTGCGCGAGATAAAGCAGGAACGGCTTGGCGCGCGGGCGGTTCAGGAAGGCGACGGCGCGCTCGGTGAGAATGTCCGTCACGTAACCCGTGGCGCGCACGGCGGCGCCGTCCACGTTCAGCTCCGGGTCGAACGTGGACCCCTGGCCTTTGAGGCAGATCCAGTGGTCGAAGCCCGGCCGCGGCGAATCGTCGTTGCCCATGTGCCATTTGCCGATGAACGCGGTCTCGTAGCCGGCGCGCTGAAGCGACTGCGGGAAGGTCGCCAGCTTGTGGCTCGCGGCGCTGCGGTCGGTGTTGTCGGTGATGCCGTGCGCGTGCGGATACAGCCCGGTGAGAAAACTCGCGCGGCTCGGCGAGCACAGCGGCGTGGTGACGAAAGCGTTGCGGAACGTCACGCCTTCCCGCGCAATCCGGTCCATGTGCGGCGTCCTGGAGAACGGATGGCCCGCGCATCCGAGGTCGTCCCAACGCACGTCGTCGGCGAGGATGAAGATGATGTTGGGTTTGCCTGGCGCGGCACTCAGCATCGCCGGCATCAACAGGACGGCCACCGCCAGCGAAACAAACTGCCAACGCGAAGGGGGACGGTTCTTCATGGCAGATGACGGGACATTGCAGATGCCCCGACCATGCCTGTTTGATTTCGAAAGTCAATCATTCGGCTGCTGCTTTCGGAATGACGCGGTGATGCCCGCGACGGTTCCTGCCACTCGCCGTTTGACTTCGCGTGCCTCGCCGCTATGATGCGCTCGTCTCCGATGAGCGGCTTTTCCGATTTGCCTCTGCGTCCGGGCCAGGGTGTTCCCGTGGCCTTCAACAACCGTGCATACTATCCGCGCGAGGCGTGCGGCATCTTCGGAATATATGGCCACCCCAACGCCGCCGAGCTGACCTACTACGGCCTCTACGCACTCCAGCACCGCGGCCAGGAGTCGGCCGGCATCGTCACCTCCGACGGCCAGCAGATGCTTTTCCACAAGAGCATGGGACTGGTCTTCCAGGTGTTCAACGAGAATGTCCTGCGCGGGCTGAAGGGCCACATCGCGATGGGCCACGTGCGCTACTCCACCACCGGCTCCTCGCATCTGGCCAACGCCCAGCCGCTCATCGCCGACACCGGCCGCGGCTCGATTGCCGTCGGCCACAACGGCAACCTCGTCAACGCCGAGCGCCTCCGCGACGAGTTGGAGCAACAGGGTTCCATCTTCCAGACGACGACCGACAGCGAGATCGTGCTGCACCTGATGGCCCACGGGATGAAGGACGATTCGCAGAGCAACCTCGTGGATTCGTTGCGCAAGCTGCAGGGCGCGTTCTCGCTGGTCATCATGACCGAGACCGAGCTGATCGGCGTGCGCGACCCGTTCGGCTTCCGGCCGCTCTGCCTCGGCAAGATGATCTCGCCGCTCGGCGACGGCGCCACCGCGTGGGTGCTGGCCAGCGAGAGTTGCGCGCTCGACCAGATCCAGGCGACGTTCGTCCGCGACATCGAGCCGGGCGAGATCGTCATCATTGACCAGAACGGTGTCCGCAGCGTGAAGCCGTTCGGGGAGCAGGAGCGCCACGCGCTGTGCATCTTCGAGTTCGTCTATTTTGCCCGGCCCGACTCCAATATCCACGGCCAGACCATCCACAAGGTCCGCGTCCGGCTCGGCCAGGAAATGGCCCGCGAGCATCCGGTGAAGGCCGACATCGTCATCCCCGTGCCGGACAGCGGCAACTCCGCCGCGCTCGGCTACAGCCAGGAGAGCGGCATCGCCTACGAGATGGCCTTCGTGCGCAATCACTACATCGGCCGGACGTTCCTCCAGCCCAGCCAGCTCATCCGCGACTTCTCCGTGCGCGTGAAGCTCAACCTCATCAAGGACCTCGTCCGCGACCGGCGCGTCGTCGTCGTGGACGACTCCATCGTCCGCGGCACCACCAGCCGCGCCCGCATCACCGAACTGCGCGAGGCCGGCGCAAAGGAGGTCCACCTGCGCGTCTCCTGCCCGCCGCACAAGTGGTCGTGCCACTACGGCATTGATTTTCCGCAGCGCACGCAGCTCATGGCCGCCAACAACACCATTGACGAGATCAAGGAGTTCCTCGGCGTGGACAGCCTCGGCTATCTGTCGGTCGAAGGCATGATCCGCGCCACGGGCCTGCCGGCGAGCGAGTTCTGCGCCGCCTGCTACACCGGCGAGTATCCCGTCAAGATTGACGAGACCTTCGACAAACTCATCCTCGAAAAACGCCGCCACCGCCCCGCGCGCGTCGGCGACCTCGTCGTCGAGGACACCCAGCAAAAACTTTTGTGAAAAAGACCTCCGCCTACGCCGCCGCCGGCGTCAACATCGCCCTCGGCGACGCCCTCAAAGCCCGCCTGCCGCAACTGGTCGCCCGCACCCGCCAGCCCGGCTGCCTCGGCCGCATCGGCGGCTTCGGCGGCCTGTTCCAGCTCGACCTCAAGAAATACAAGAAGCCCGTGCTGGTCAGCAGCGTGGACGGCGTCGGCACGAAGTTGAAGCTTGCCGTCATGACCGGCCGCCACGACACCGTCGGCCAGGACCTCGTCAACCACTGCATCAACGACATCGCCGTCCTCGGCTCCAAGCCGCTCTACTTCCTCGACTACATCGGGCTGGGCAGACTCGAACCGGAGATTTTCCATCAACTCATCACTGGCCTCGCCAAGGCCTGCGCTGAGGCCCAGTGCGCCCTCATCGGCGGCGAGACCGCGCAGTTGCCCGACATGTATGCGCCCGGCGAATACGACCTCGCCGGCACCATCGTCGGCGTCGTCGAACGCGACCGCATCCTCGACGGCCGCCGCATCAAGCCCGGCGACGCCATCATCGGCCTGGCCAGCAACGGCCTCCACACCAACGGCTACACGCTGGCCCGCCGCATCCTGCTCGCCGAGCTCCAGTATCGCCTCGACGACCGGCTCGACGAACTCGGCGGCACCCTCGCCGACGAACTGCTCAAGGTCCACCGCAACTACGGCCCGCTCATCCTCAAGCTGCGCGGCGGCAGATTCGCCGACGCGCTCAAAGGCTGCGCCCACATCACCGGCGGCGGCTTCACCGGCAACATCCCGCGCGTCCTGCCCAAGCGCGTGGACGCCGTCATCCGCCGCGGCTCGTGGCCCGTGCCGCCGATCTTCCCGATCATGCAGAAAGGCGGCAACGTCAGCGACGAGGAGATGCACGAGGTGTTCAACATGGGCATCGGCATGACGTTCATCGTCGCCGCCGACAAGGCTGACGCCATCTGCCGCGCCTGCGGCAAGGACGCCTACCTCATCGGCCAGACCATCCGCGGCACCGGCAAGGCGCGGCTGATGTAGGGCTGGATGGCTGGATGCACACTCCAACTTCCTGCGTGACACGCCAAGCGCGCCCGCTATATTAGCCGCTCGTTCTTCCGGCGACCCCGTCGTCTAGCCAGGTCCAGGACTCCGGGTTTTCATCCCGGCAACACGGGTTCGAATCCCGTCGGGGTCGCCAATTCTGTTATGCCGGGAAAACAGCGCGTTTTCTGATTCGAACAACCAACGGTCAACGGCAGCTGCCAACGGGAAGCCCCGCGTCAGGGGTGTTTGGTCTTGTGGGGCGAGGTCACGATCTGCCGGTCCATCCCTCAAGCCATGAAGATTGGACTTCTTAGCGACACGCACGGCCACTGCGACGCGCGGATTGCGGGGCTGTTCGCCGGCGTCGCGCACATCCTGCACGCGGGCGACATCGGCCGCGAGGCCGTGCTGGACGAACTGCGCGCCATCGCGCCGGTCACCGCCGTGCTCGGCAACACCGACCATGAACTGCGCGGCTCCGGCTACCGCGAGGTGGAGCGCCGCACGCTGGGGGGACGGAAGTTTTTCGTCGTGCACGTGGGACGGCCGCACGACCTGGCTGCCGATGTGAAGCGGATGATTTTCGAGGAGGACAAGCCCGACATGGTCCTCTTCGGCCATACGCACCACGCGGAGAAACTGGTCGTGGGCGGCGTGACGTTCTTCAACCCCGGCGGGGCCGGCCGCGCGCGCTTCGGCCAGCCGCGCAGCGTCGCGGTCGCGGAGATCGGCGCCGGCGGCGTCATCGAGACGCGCTGGCTGCCGCTGGAGTGAATCCGAAACCCGCCGTTGGAAGCCGGCGGGGATGCCGGCGTTGCGTCCGCTTCGATTCCCGCGCTCACTGCCGCGCCGGCGCGTCGTGTTGTTGCGTGCGCCACCGTTTCTTGTCGCAGGCGAGCACCATCTGCACGCCGCCGCCCACCTTGCCGATGTCGAGTGTCTGCTGGAGATCCCACTCGACCAGCGAGAGGCCCGGGCCGACGAAGACCATGCCCGCGCGTAGGGGAAAGTCGGCCGGGAATTGCAGGTAACCCAGGATGGGCGCCCAAGCCGACCATTCCGTGCCGCTGATCTCGGTCAGGAACCGCGCGTTCAACGTCAGCGGCGTCAACAGCATCGCGGCGATGTGCTGATGGCGGTCGGTGATCTGGTAGAACTGTTCCGGCGTCCAAGGCAGCCAGAGGCAGGACCGGTCGCCATACCACGCCACCGCCCACGGCAGGTCGCTGACCATGAACTCGTCCGGATTCAAGCAGTTGGCCACCTGGCGCAGCACCGGCGGATGATACGGCGGATAGGCCATCCGCCCGGCCGGCGCGCCCGTCACGCGCAGCAGCAGCGGAAAAGCCGCCGCGATCACGAGCGAGGCCACCACCACTTTCTGCAACATCGGGTGACGAAGATTCAGCGTGTCCACCCACACCCAGAGCACCGCGGCGCCGAGCACCGCCGCCAGCGGCAGCATCAGCACCACGAGGTTGCCGGAGAGCGCGGGAGATTCCTGGAGGCGTGGTTCAAGCCCGACGATGCACGTGACCCCAAACAGCAGCGCCGCCGCGCCGGCGGCGAACCATTTCCATGCGTTCGCCCGCGCGCTGCGGAAACGGTAGAAGATCACCGCGAAGAAGAGCGCCCAGGGAACCATCGCTCCCGAAATCCAGCCGCCGCTGGCCCAAAGCTCGTGCCCGGTCCGGGCGGCCTTCGCTGCGAGGGATTTCCAGGACAGCGCCACCTCGCCCAGTTGCAGCGTCCGTTCCAGCATCTGGCCGGGACAAACGCCGGTCTGTTCGAGCAGCGCGTATTTCGCCAGACCGAGGACGCTGCCGGACAGCCCATGATTTCGGACCAGCCACGGCGCTGTGACCGCGGCGAACACGGCGACCATCGCTGCCGCCAGCAGCGCCCCGCGCGCCGCGCCGCGCCCGCGCCACGCCAACAGGCACGCGGGCAGCAACAGCCAGCCGGCGGCGTATTTCGTCAGGAACGCCAGGCCGAGCAGCGCAGCGGCCGCCAGTGCCAGCGCGACGGAGCCGCCGCGGCGCTGGCCGCGTTCCTGCCACGGGTCGGCCACGAGCAGGGCCAGCCACGCCACCAGCGTCCACGTCATTGCCAGCGTCATGCTCAGCCCCGAGAGGGTGTATTGGCAGACCGTGTCCGACAGGACGAACAAGCAGGCCGCCAGCGCCCCGGCCCGCCGGTCGAACAACCGCCGCCCGATCAGGTAAACAAGCCAGCCGTTCAGCACCGTCAGCGGCACGCCCAACCCGCACACGATCCACAAGTCCGGCGCATAGCCCTTGAACATCTCCACGCTCAGGACCCCGAAAGACAACTTCGGCGCGTAAGCCAGGCCGGCCAGCAGCAGGCACGCCACCGTGCCCGTCGCGTGCAAGCCAATCTCTCCGGGCCGCAGCCGGTCGAAGATGTATCGGATCCACGCCACGAGAAACCAAACCACCGCCAGCGCCACCCACAACCAGAGACAGACGCGCGACGACAGGACCCTCGCCGCCGCCACGGCGCAGCGAAAACCGGCGCCCGGGCCGTCCTTGCCCGCCATCATCGGCCGGACGTCGCCCTTTTGCAGGACTTGAAAGAGGCCGGCCACCACGCCCGGATACAGCGGCGGGTTCATGAGGTCCGGGTGCCGGCCGAGCATGAGATCGCCTCCGGCGGCATGTTGCGCGACCAGCCACACGCTGAGCGGCCGGATGAACCGCGTGGTGCAGCCGTCGCCGCGGGCGAGATTGCGCGCGAGCTGGGCCTGGTCCATCGCCTCGGGATGATTCAGCCCGCAGAACAGCCGATGCACGCAGAACAGCAGCCACAGCGCGCCCACAACCGTCAGCAGCGCCCCCAGCTTGAAGACGCCCATTGCTTCACGCAGGATGGCTTCCCGGTCTGCCGGATCTCGTTGAAAGGAAACGCCCACAAGTCGCCTTGCTCAACAATGCGTTGATTGGAGCCTGCCGGATACGATCCAGCGACAGGATTGGCGGTGGCAACGACCGCGATGGAGGACCCTCACGCTGCCCGGCGCTGTCCGCGCCGCCGCAACGAAAGCGCCAGCACGCCCACGCCCATCAACAGCGCGCTGCCGGGTTCCGGCACCACGCTGAGCGCGAACGAGCCGGGCGAGGCGAACGCGGGATTGTCGCCATTGCCGTTCGACAGCTCCTCGCCACCCGGTGTGAAGACATACGTGCCGCCGCCGAGCGAAGAGACATTGAACTGATAGGTGCCGATGGACTGCTCGGGGAACGCCGCGTAATCGCTGCCGGCAAACCAGATGGTCGTGCCTGCCAGAGCCGAGTTGACCGTGGCGCCGGCCGTCGGCGGCTGGCCGAAGCCGGTCAGGTCCGCTGCGACGAACGGATTGTTCAACGCCGTCAGCGGTGTCGCGCCGTAGGTGACCACATTGCCGGGTGTGGTGACGAGGTAATACTGCAACCCGCCGACCGCAAAACCGTCCGTGTTTGCGCGCAGATCCATCGTGTAAGTGGCAGTGCCGAGGAGGACGCTGTCGGCGGCCTGTGCCGCGGTCCCGCTCTTGACCAACCCCAACCGTGGCGCCGCTTGGGCGAACACGGCTCCGCTCAGGACAGCGAGAGTCAGCATCAGTTTCACGCGCTTCATTGGAACCCTATTAGTTCTCGGAACGCCGCATCCCATACCCGATTCAGGCTCGATTTGACAACCGTTTTCTTTACCCAAACTCCGCGGAGTCTGCTGCTACGGGCCTGCGCCGTAACCGACCCGCCGCAGCCAGCCGGCGTCGAGGCCGGCGGCGTTGGCGCCGTTCTTCCCGTAGGTCCAGCGCAACCGATGCGTGCCAGCGGGGATGCTGAAGGAGAGTGGCAGCCAGCCTGCCTCGCCGGAGATGCGCCCGGGCTGGTCCGCGCCATCAACGGAAAACGTCAGGAAGTCGGCGTTGAGTTCGGAGGACACGCTCCATTCGAAGCTCAGCGTGCCCGGGCCGATCACGGTCGTCTCCACCCACGACACGTTCAGATTGCCGATTCTGCCGCTCCACGCCGCCGAGGAACCGTCCGGCGCGATCGTCGGCGCCCACACCTCGTCGCCATTGGTGCTCCACACCAGCGAGGGCGCGCCCAGCGCTTCGCCGAGCGTCGCGGCGGGCGAAGGGGCGGGGGCAGGCGCGAGCAGGCTGGGTCCGCCGATGGTGGTCGTCCCGGCCAGTGCCGGCGCGCTGGTGTCGCCGAGCGGAACGCTGTGCGTGAGATTGTTCTTCACCACCTGCATGTCGCCAACGGTGATGGTGCCGCTGAGGTTGACGTCGCTCAGGAAGTTCGCCGAAGAAAGTGCCTGCGACAGCTTGTTCTTCACCGCCTGCATGTCGCCGACGCTGACCGAGCCGCTCTGGTTCGCGTCGCCGTAGAGGACGCGGATTTTCACCGCGTTGACGCCGGCGAGCGGATTGCCGGCGAGGTCGGTGAGGCCGTTGAGCACGACCGTCACCTTCGCCTGGTCCACCACGTTGGTCAGGTTCAATGTCAGGTTGCTGCTGACGATGGTGGCGCTGCTGAAGGTGGCGTTGGTGAGAGTGAACTCGTTGCCGCTGAGCGTGCCGTCGGCCGCGGCGATGGTCTCGCTGAAGGTGAGCACGATGAGGTCCGGTCCGAAGCGCCGGGGTTCGACGGTGGGACTGAGGAGCGGGTCCAGAGTCAACGGCAGGTCGAAGGTTCCCGCGGCCCCGTGGACTTTGCGCGAGACGGCCGCCAGCAACGAGGGGGCGGCGATGTCGAGGGCCTGGGCGGTGGCGGCCAGGCCCAGCGCGCTGACGTCGAGCACGTCCACGCCCGCCACGGTGAAAAGGGATGACTGGCCGTAGTGCGTGGCCTGGCCCGGCGCCGCGACGTTGAGAACGCGGACATAGACTTTCGCGCCCGCGCCAGGCGGCGGATAGATGGAGGTGGAAAATCGTCCGCTGAGCGCGATGTCGGGCGCGATGCCTTCGCCGATGGTCGTCGTGGCGATCAGGATGTCGTCGCCCATCGGGTTCCCATTGTGGTCGGGCGAATCCGCAACGCCGTTGGCGCCGGCGTCAATGACCAGCACGCG
>JACRKA010000344.1 GCA_016219905.1 Verrucomicrobiota bacterium | reverse complement strand
CTGGTCGAAGCCGTCGAACGGATTCGGCAGTTGCACACCGGGCTTCATGCGACAGCGGCGGTTGAAGACTTGTCCCGGCAGGCTGCCGACCGCCCAGCCGATGCGGGCCGGGGCGAGATTGTTGTGCGCGCGGCGGATGCCGTCCGCGATGCGCAAGGCCAGGAACTTCTTGTAGTCCTCATCCGCATCCGAGCCGAACACCGACGCGACCGAGCCGCACGAGTGCGAGTGGGTCGCCGAGATGAGGATGTTGCCGACGGGAATGCCGGTCGCCTTGCTGGCCAGTTCCTTGGCCGCGTCATGCACGTCGCGCGGGATGAGCGTGTTGTCGCAGACGGCGATGGCGAGCTTCGTGGCGCCATCATCGAGCACCAGGCAGCGCGCGTTCAACTCATCGTGGATGTAGGCGGCCTTGTGCTCGGCGAAGTTGCCGTTGACCGAGATGCCCAGCGGTGGCGTGATGTTGCTCGTCGCGGCGCCCGCGCGGAACTGTTTCGGTTGCGCGGCGGCAAGCGCAGAAACGTTCCCGACCAGCAGAATGAGGAGGACAAGCGCCAGCAGCGGAAGGGCTGAGTTCATGATCGCTATTGTGCACGAACCGCCGCCGCCAGTCAAAATCAGGAACGGCTAGCCTACTGAGACAATCGCTTTCTGGCCGGTGACGGCTTCCAACTCTTTTTCCTCCGCCTGCCATTCCGCGTTGCGGAAAGCGCGCTCCCAGCGGGCCACGACCACCGTGGCCAGACAGTTGCCGATGACGTTGACCGCTGTGCGCGCCATGTCCATCAACTCGTCCACGCCGAGGATGAGGATGACGCCCTCGGCAGGCAGGCCGAACGAGTGCAGCGTGCCGAGCAGGATCACCAGCGACGCGCGCGGGACGCCGGCCACGCCTTTGGAGGTGAGCATCAACGTCAACAGGATCGCGATCTGTTGCCCGAAGGAAAGCTGCACGCCGGCCGCCTGCGCGACAAAGAGGGTGGCTAGCGAGAGGTAGAGCGTGGTGCCGTCGAGGTTGAAACTGTAGCCGGTCGGCAGCACAAAGCCGACGATGCGGCGCGGCACACCCAGCCGTTGCATGTTCTCCATGGCGCGCGGCAGTGCCGACTCCGACGACGTGGTGGCGAATGCGATGGTAGCGGGCGTCCGCACCGCGCGCAGGAAATCCCGCAGCGGCACGCGGAAGAGCAGGGCGACCGGCAGCAGCACGAAGACCAGGAAAAACGCGAGCGCGCCGTAGAGCGTGCCGACGAGGATGCCGAGGTTCTTGAGCACGCCCAGCCCGCTGTGGCCGACGGTGTTCGCCATCGCAGCGCCGACGCCGATCGGCGCGAATTTCATGATGAACTCGGTGAACCGGAACATGATATCGGCCAGCGACCTGCACCAGGTCACGACCGCATGGGACTTGTCGCCGATGCTGGTCACCGCGAGCGCAAACAGCACCGAGAAGATGACGATCTGGAGCACGTCGCCATCGGCCATCGCGCGGATGATGGACGACGGCGAAAGATGCCCGATGATGTCGCCGAACGATTGCGGCTTCATCGGCGGCTCCGGCGCGGTCAACCCTTTCGCCACGGCGGCGGCGGCAGCGGACGATTTCTGCGCCGCGACCACGGCCTCCGCCACGGCGCGGTTCGTGGCATCCGCCTGGGTTCCACCCTGCGATGCGGCAGCGTAGTCGGCGGCCCGCTTCGCAGCCTCGCCCGCTTCTTGGGCGAACGCTTGCGCACGTGCGGCCAAGATTGCCTTGTCTTCCAGCTTCTGAATACCAGCCAGCGAAACGCCCACGCCCGGTTTGGTGAGATTCACGGCCCCCAGCCCGATGAAGAGCGCAAACGTCGTGACGACCTCAAAGTAGATCAGCGATTTCAGCCCGATCCGGCCCACCTGCCTGATGTCGCCCGTGCCTGCGATGCCGATGACCAGCGTGGCGAAGATCAACGGCGCGATGATGGACTTGATCAGGTTCAGGAAGAGGATCGAGAGCGGCCGCATCGCCACGCCCCAATCCGGCTGCAGCCAGCCGAGCAGGACGCCCAGCGCCAGCCCGATCATGATCTTCCACGTGAGCGAGATATTTGGCAGGCGCAGGTTCATGCCGGCTGTGTCGGCGCGCACCGTAGGCGAGCGACACGCCGAAGACAAGCGCGGAGAAGCGGCGCGGCGGGGCAACAACCTGGCTGGTTGACATGGCGGGTGTCGGAGGTAAGATTGCTCCGCCATGACGTGGTGGCGACTATTCTGGGTGACAGTGCTTGCCGTGCTGGCCGTTTACTACTTCGGCCGGCACCCGATCCAGAACGAACTTTCCTCCGTGGGCAACATCAAGGCCCCCAAACTCATGGACACCGGCCCTTTCCAAGCCTCCAAGCCGCGGGCGCCGAGCAAGTAGCAACAAGAGCCGGATTGCGGCGGCTCCATCACAATCCCGCGTGAACGCAGCCGGCTGCCAGAACATCACAGTTGCGATGCCACCCACGCCGTCCCGCTGCATAGGCGCGTTCCGGCGACGGGCTCATGTCGCCAGCAAGCTCGCGACCTCGATGTCCTCGTCCATGAGCGTCCAGTGGATGCTGATGCCGTCGCCAATCAGTT
>JACRKA010000349.1 GCA_016219905.1 Verrucomicrobiota bacterium | reverse complement strand
TCGAATGGGGCGTCATCGGTTCCGGCGGCATCGCCCGCCGGCGGACAATTCCTGAAGGCATCACACAGGCGTCGAACGCCGAGTTGGTCGCAGTCTTCGATCCAAACGCCGAGGCCAACCAGGCCGTCGCGTGCGCCAAGGCCGGCAAGCACGTCTTGAGCGAGAAGCCGCTCGGGATGACCGTCGCCGATGCCGAGGCGATGATCGCCGCCTGCCGCAAAGCCGGCGTGCGATTCGGCACGGCGTTCCTGATGCGCTTCCTCGCCCAGCACCAGGCGGCGCTGGCGCTCATCCGCGATGGCAAGCTCGGCAAGCCCGTCTTCGGCCGCGCGCAACTCTCCTGCTGGTATCCGCCGATGCCCGGCGCGTGGCGGCAGGACCCGGCGACGGGCGGCGGCGGCTCGTTGATGGACATGGGCGGCCACTGCATTGACCTGCTGGAGATGTTCCTCGGCCCCGTGAAGGCCGTGAGTTGTTTCACGAACCGCACCGTCCACAGCTACACGTCGGAAGACAGCGCCCTCGCGTCGTTGTTCTTCGAGAACGGCGCGCTGGGCACGGTGGACACGTTCTTCTGCATGCCGGACGAGGCGAGCCAGAATCGTCTCGAACTCTACGGCTCCCTCGGCAGCATCCTGGCCAAGGGCACCATCGGCCAGGGCGCATCAGGTGAGATGATCGCGTTCCTGAAACAAGGAGCCAGCGGCTACGACGCGCAACAAGCGCGTGGGGCCGATGGCGGCGTGGTGATCGCTCCTCCTCCCATCAACACCTACCGCGCCGAAGTCGAGGAGTTCAGCCAGGCCATCCTCGACAATCGCGAGCCGTCCAACAACGCGCAGATCGGCCTCCAGAGCCAGCGCGTGCTGGCTGCCTGCTACGAATCCGCCCGCACAGGGAAAGTGGTCAAGCTTCCCACCGCCTAGGGCCGGGCCATCCCGAAGAAGGCAACTCGCCATCGGAGGCAAGGGCGGCGGTTCGCAACGCAACGCTGCACCTGTAGCATTCATCTGCGATGTGTCCATGGCTTCTTTCAGACGATTGACAGGGGCTGAATGCGTTGAGGTTGAAGACTGCTTCCGTCTGCGACTACTGCACCACCGGCAATTCCACGAACGAAGCGTGGCTGGCGTCGTGGAATACCCTGTTCTCCGCTTTCTCCAAGCTGGTGCCGTGGCCGCAGGCGTCGGCCGTGTTGAGGTTCCGGTCGAAGCGCGGGAAGTTTGAACTGCTGATGTTCAGCCGGATGCGGTTCCCGGCCTTGAAGGTGTAGGCGGTGCTCCACAGATCCATGTCCAGTTCGACGGGCTTGTCGGGTTCGAGCGTCCCGGCCTTCTCGCGGCCGTGGCGAAAGCGAGAGCGGACGATGCCGTCGAGGACGTTGGCGTGCATGGCGCGTTCGTCGTCGCTCTTGCCGGGCTTCACGTCGAGCAGCATCGCCGTGAAATCGGTGTCCAGTGCGCTGGAGGCGGCCACCAGATGCACGCGCACCCGACCAGCAACAGTAAGGTCCTTTTCCAGCGGCGCCGTCTCGAAGCCCACCACGTCCGCGCGCTGGCTGTGGTCCCAGTGGTCCTGGATGCCGCGGACGATGGTGAGGTTGTTGCCGCCGAGCGTCGGCACGGGCCGCGTCGGGTCGTAGGTGAACGCGGACGGCGCGGCATCGGCCGCCGGCGGCTGCGCGGCGAGCGCGCGGCGGCGCGACGCGGCGTCGAAGGTGAGGTAGAACTTTGCTGGCGCGGCTTCCTTCGGCGGGAACTCCGCGGCGTCCACCCAGCCGCGGCCGTTCATCTCGTAGTAGCGCAGCACCGGCCAGTTCACCACCGCGTTGGTCTTGCCGCAAAGCCAGCGGTCGAACCATTCCACCTGCAACTGCTGGAGCTGCAGGTCCGCTTTCGGGAAACTCACCGCGCCCGTCGGCCCGCGACAACTGTGGATCCACGGCCCCATGATCAGGCGCGTCTCGCGGCGCGTGACGTCGCTGCCGCCGCGCGCGCGCAATGCGGCCCAGAGGTCGAGGTTGCCCTGGCTGAAGATGTCATACCAGCCGCCGACGACCATGACGGGGACGGCGAGCTTCTCGATGTTCTTCAGCGCGCTGATCGCATCCCACGCGCGGGGCTTGTCCCACGACGCGACCACGTCGTTCCATGCCTGGACGTAGCCCGGTCCGCCGAGCGCGATCGCGCCGGCGTCGCGCAACGGCAGGTGCCAGCACCACTCGCTGAACTGGCCCTTCTCCTGCCAGCGGTCCAGTTCGGGGGGCAGCACTTCGTTGCGGAGCACGCGCTTGCTCTTGAACGCCTGGCCGATCATCCAGCCCTGCGCCAGTTCCAGCCGCATCGTGCCGCCCTGGAAAAAAGTGCCGTTGCCGAGGTCGGCGGGCGGCACCTGCGCCCAGATCGCCCGCAGGTGCGGCGGGCGCTCCATCGCCGCGGCGAGCTGCGTGAAGCCGACGTAGCTGCCGCCGTTCATCGCGACGTTGCCGTCGCACCACGGCTGGCGGGCGACCCACTCCACCGCGTCGTAGCCGTCGTTCGCCTCGTTCTTCATCGGGTAGAACTCGCCCTCGCTGGCGTAGCGCCCGCGCGTGTCCTGGAACACCATCGCGAACCGCGCCGACGGATCGCCAGGCCGGACGGCTTCGCGGTCGAGGCTGCCGGGCAGCTTCGCGTTGTAGGGCGTGCGGGAGAGGATGGCGGGGACTTTCGCGTCGGTCTGCGGCCGGCGGATGAACGTGGCCAGCTTCACGCCGTCGCGCATCGGCACCATGACGTTGCGCTCGACGATGACGGTGGCCGGTTGCTGCGCCAGCGCGGGCGCGAGGCAGAGAACCGCAACGGCCAAGAGCGGACCGGAAATCCGAAGGCCGAAGGCCGAAGGCCGAAGGAAGACCGAAATCCGAAGGCCGAAAGAATCGCGTTGATTTGGACCTTCAGCGATTCGGACTTCGATCTTCGGATTTCCTTCGGCCTTCGGCCTTCGGATTTCGGCCTTCATCTCATTTCGTCTTCTTCGCCTGCTGGATCACGTAGTGGAACAGCGCCGCCAGCGTCGGGTTGCCGGTGTCGGGCAGGTCGAACAAGCGGTGCCAGAAGTAAAGCAGCCGCGCGCCGCGCATCTCGCCGGTGCGCCACTCGAGGGAGGCCGCCGCGTCGCCATAGTCGTCGCCGTGTTCGTCGGTGATGGAGTAGAGCGGCTGGTAGCGGATGTATTTGTCGTCCACGCCTTCGCCGTCAATGCTCCGCAGCCGCAGGTCGCCCTCGGCCGGGAACTCCAGTTGCCACGGCAGGTCGGGGACGACGCGCTGCGAGCTGGCGTAATCCACCCGATACACGTGGCCGGCGGGCGGCTTCGCGAATTGCGACTTCATCGGCACGCCCAGTTCGGGCAGCAGCGGAAGGGCGCGCGGCTCCGCCTGCGGATGGCGCGCGTCGTCGGCATAGAAAAACGGGAACGGCTCCCAGCCGGCGCAGACGACCAACCCGCCGCCGCGCAGATAGCGCACGAGCGCGTCGCGGCCGTCGCCGTCGGCGCGGACGCTGAAGGGATAGTGTTCGCCGCCGAGGTGCAGCACCACCGGGTAACGTTTCGCGTCGAGCACGCCCGGCTCCCCCAGCTGTTCCGGCGTCAACAGGTCGGCCTTCTCCAGCAGCCCGATCCGGCGCGCGTAACGATGGGCCGGCCCGCGCGGGCCGGTCGGCAACACAGCGATGCGGCCGCGCGGCCTCGGGGCCGTCTCGGCGCGCAGCGATTCGATCTCGGCGGCCAGCTTGTTCTCTTGCTTCCAATGGTCCGCGCCGGAGGTCAGCGAGGCCATCACCGGCTCGATCAGCTTCG
>JACRKA010000347.1 GCA_016219905.1 Verrucomicrobiota bacterium | reverse complement strand
GTCACGTGGGCCGCCACGGGCATCGGCCAGTTCGCATTCCCCGTGCAAAGCTGGGCCATCGCGATGGGTGGCCACGTCCGCGTCGGGATCGAGGACAGCATCTTCATGGACGCCGGGAAAACGGAACACGCCACCAACCTCAAGCTGGTGGAGCGCGTCGTGCGCGTCGGCAAAGCCGTCGGCCGCCGCCCGGCCACGCCCGCCGAGGTCCGCGCGCGCCTCCAGTTATCCCGTTAGCGGAGTCGCCGGATCAACGCCGGCGGCCACGCGTCCCTTGCGCCGGCGGCTGTTCCGACTCCTCCGGAACCTGCCGGTAACGGGACGTGCCGCCCTTGCGCGCGGCGATCTGCCGATCCAATTCGGCGATGCTCATTTGGAGCGCGCGCCGGTCGGCCGCGGGGAGGTTAGGGTTCTCCAGTTCTGCGGCCATCCCGTCGCGCTGCTTCTGCAACTGCGCGATGTCATCCTGCGTCCGCCGCGCGCGCTGCTCGGCCGGCGAGAGCCGCATTTGGGCGTTCATCTCGTCCGTCGAAGCTTGCTGGCGCGCCTGGCGGACCTGTTCGGCAAGCGCCTTGCGTCTCGTCTCCAAGCTTTGCGGCAAGCCCCACGGCCAGCCCTCGCCGCTCATGAGCAGCTTGAACGCTGTGTCGTAGTCCTTCGCGGCGTAGGCGGCCTCTGCGATCCCCAGCCGCGCCCAGGAGTCCACCACGTTCATCGTCTCCCGGTCCTTCGCGGTCGCCGGCCAGTTGGCGAGGTAGGTGCGGATCGTGCGGAACTCCTGCTGCGCCTCGGCGGGCCGGCCCACCGCGATCAACGTCCGCGCCGCACCGAGGCGCGACCACGCCATGAGGCTCGCCAACGACGGCGCGTCCGGGATCGTCGTGGGATCCTGCTGCGGGTCGGGCAACATCGCTGTCGGCACCAACTGGACCCACTCGTCCTTGGTGAACCGTTTCTCGATGCTGAGGTTGGCGGAATAAGTCTGGAGCGCCTCCTCGTGCTGGCCGGCGGCGGACAACGCGTTACCGTGTTGCAGACGGACGACGACCGCCAACCCCGGCTCGTGCAGGCGCAACGGAACATTGTTGGCTGTGACGAAACTGGTGCCCATCAAGCGCGCGCGGGCCTCCTCCAGCGCGATCGCCGCGCGGCGTTGGCGTCCGCTTGCGCGCGCATCGCCGCGGCCCTCCGCAACGACGCTGCGATACGCGGGCACGCGCGCGTCGGCCGGGTCCAACTGCGCCGCGCGGTCCAGCGCCTCGCTGGCGCTTTTCCATGCGGTGCGGACGCAGGCGTCCCACGCGGGCTTGAGCGCCTCGACCGCCGTGGTGTGCTGCATCGGCTCGGCCAGCAGCGCGAAGGCGCGCGAGGCGCGGGCGTCGCCCTGTCGTTTGAAAACTTCGGCGAGGCCCTTGAGCACGTCGCGGTTATCCGGGTCGCAACCGTAGGCCTCCTCGAACGCGTGGCGCGCGGACTTGAGGCTGCGCAGCATCGAGCCGAGCGCCTTGTTGCCGTCGCTCACCAGCGCGGGAACGACCTGCGACTTCACGCGCGCCGCTTCGCTGTCGAGACGGCCCGATTCCTTGCGGCACGCGGCCGCTTTTTTGTCGAGCTGGGAGGCTTCGGCGAGTTGTTGCGCCGTCGGCGGATAGTGGGTGCGCGTCACCACAGTGCTGCCATCCGATCGCTGTGACCGCACCTCGTCGGTGTGTCCCGCTCGCAGGGCCGACGCTCCGGCCTCGAACTGCGCGGCGCGGTCCAGCAGAATCCCCGACTTGAGCGCCATCACGCGGACGTTCCTCGGCTCGATGCTGAGGCCCTGGTCGGCGAGCGGCTCGGGATTACCGGATCGCTTGAGCCTGTAGAACACCCAGCCCTTGGTTGCCATTGCGTTGACGTTGCGGCCGTCCAGTTTCAACGCCGCGTCGCACGACTCGAGCGCGCGCTGCAGCTCCTGCGCGCGCTCGCCTTTGCTCTGCGGCCGGAGTTGCTCGGTGTCGCGCGGGCCGTTCCAGACTGTCGGCGCGATGTGGTGATCGAAGAGAAACCGGCCGAGCATCTCGTGACGGCTGGAGTTCTGCGGTTCGCCGCGAATGGCGTCGCTCATCGCCCAAATGCGGTCCTGGTAAGCCTCGTCGTATCGGATCCGGACCGCGTTGAACCCGCGATGCAGAGCGAGCGCCGCCTCAACCAGCGCATCCGTGGCGGCGTCGGATTCCAGCCGACGCCCAAACTCCGTGACCGCCTCGCCGCCGATGCGCGGCCCGGCGACGCGGCTGGTTTTCGCTTTCGCATCTTCAGTCTTCGCGCCGAGCGCGGCGGCCGTCTCCAAGTCCGCGCCCGCGCGGCGGGCGTCGCCGAGCATCGCGGCGGCCTGCGCGCGGCCGAGATAGCCGTCGGCCCAGAGCGGCTGGATGCACAGGACGCGGGTGAATTCCTCCCGTGCGTGCAGCGCGTCGCCGGCCTCCAAGAGACACCGCGCCATGTCGCCACGCAACGCGGGGTCGTCTTGTTCGGTTCGTCGCAGCACGCCCAGATCGTTCAACGCCGCCGCCCAATCGCCTCGCGCCATCGCCGATTTCATGCGGGCGATGACGAGCTTGTTCGCGGCAGGGCCGGTTGCCTTGTGGCGCTCGGCATAGGCGCGGGCCGCTTCGGGGAAGAGCTTTTTTACCGGCTCGCGGACAGTCACCTGCTGCTTGGTTTCGCGGTCATAGTAGGTGCCGTGGGTGCGCGAGGACCAGTAGTCCATCGCCATGAGGTTATAGACCATGTTTGCGTAGTTCGGCGGCACGCCGCTGACGGAGAAGTATTTCGAACCGGTGGCCGGGTCGCCACCCATGCGATAGGCCGCGGCGAGCCAGAGCTTGGCCTCGCGGTCGTCGCCGCGCAGCCGCAGTGCGCGCTGGAGGTCGGCGACCGCCGCAGGAAAATTCTCGGCGAGCGTGTTTGCCACGCCGCGCGCGCGGAGATAGTCGCCGTTTTCCTCTTCGGCTGCGACGGCGCGGCTGATGAGGTCCACCGCGCGTTTGAAGTCGGCCGCCTCTAGCGCTTCGACGCCTTCGATGTAGGCGGCGGCCAACTCGCGCTCCGGCGGTTGTGCGGCGACCGGATCGGCGGCGTGGAGTCGCGGGGCCGCCAGAAAAAGGACAAGACCCCCCCAACATAAGCACCGGCAGAACCCACTGTTCATGGCATGTTTCTCCCTGTCGTTGGTTCGCTGCGTGGCCCGTCAAGGCCCGAGACGCCGAACTATAGTCCCGTGTCGCGCCGTTTCAACTGACCGGCTGTGTCAAGGTTTCGGCTCGTGCTCGTAACGGTCGCGCGCCGGGCGCCGTTGATTCCCGGCCGTCAGAACCGGCCGTCAGAACCGTTGCCAAGAAAGAGGACTTCTGGTAGTGTCATGCGGGATTTCGAGGAATTGAATCCCGCAGCATGGTTGACCATCTCATGGCAGAGCATGACAAACGACCGGATGTGAAGCAAGGCCCCACCAACGAGTGGGTTCAGAAAACCAGCCTCTATCGCGAATTCATTGCCGAGCGGGAGGAGATTCTGAGACACAAGTGGCTGGAGAGCGAAAAGGCCGGCCACGACATTGGATTCGAGAAGGCGTTGGTGGAGTGGGTCAGCAGGTATCGCACGGCATGGAGGCGGTATCGCCATCAAGTGCCAGACAAGGGCGGCAGCCCCTCCTGAGCGTCCCCGCTCCCGCGCGTCAAAGAGCGGAAAAACAGTCCTTGCCATTGCGCGCGGGTTGGCCTATATAGCGCGCTCCTTTTCTCAGCGGTCGTGGCCGACTGCTGCTGGCGGCAGGACGCCGCGCGGGAACGCAAAAGGGCGCAGAACCATAAACCAGGTGTATCCACCCTTTCCTTGGGCGCTCGGATGAGCGTCCACCCTCTTTATGGCAACCGATAGGGACAAGTCCAACATGTCAAACCCAATGCAGGAGCTTTTCGCGAAGAGCGCGCAGACTTTCGCGGAAGGCAGTGTCGTCAAAGGTCGTATCATCGAAATCCGTCCCGACGCCGTCGTCGTGGACATCGGCTACAAGAGCGAAGGCAACATCCCCGCCCACGAGTTTGCCGATGCGGCCGCCGTCAACGTGGGCGATGAGATCGAGGTGCTGCTCGAGAAACTCGAAAACGAGGACGGCATCGTCGTCCTCTCCTTCGAGAGGGCCGAGGCCAAGAAGAACTGGGACCGCATCGTCGCCATCTGCAACGAAGGCGGCACCGTCGCCGGCAAGGTCAAGGCCGTCGTCAAGGGCGGCCTGCTCGTGAACATCGGCGTCGAGGCGTTCCTGCCCGGCTCGCAGGTGGACGTCATCCCGCCGAAGAACCTCCAGGAATTTGTCGGCCAGACCATCGAGTGCAAGGTCGTCAAGATCAACCAGGACCGCCGCAACATCGTCCTCTCCCGGCGCGAACTGGTCGAGCAGCAGCGCGGCGAGAAGCGCAAGAAGCTGCTGGCCGAGTTGCAGCCCGGCATGGTCATCCACGGCATCGTCAAGAACATCACCGATTTCGGCGCGTTCATTGACCTCGACGGCCTCGACGGCCTCCTGCACATCACTGACATGAGCTGGGGCCGCATCAACCACCCCACCGAGGTCGTCAAGATCGGCGACACCATCGAGGTCGTCGTCCTCGACGTGAACCGTGACAAGGAACGCGTGTCGCTCGGCCTCAAGCAGCGGACGCCCGACCCGTGGGACAGCATCGAGAACAAGTATCCCGTCGGCACCAAGGTCAAGGGCAAGGTCGTCAACATCGTCCCCTACGGCGCGTTCGTCGAGCTGGAGGAGGGTGTCGAGGGCCTCGTCCACGTCAGCGAACTGTCCTGGACCAAGCGCATCGCGCGGCCCAGCGACGTGCTCGCCGTCGGCGACCAGGTCGAGGCGGTCGTGCTCTCCATCGCCAGGGACGACAAGAAAATCTCCCTCGGCATCCGCCAGCTTGAGGAGAACCCGTGGACCAAGGTCGCCAGCAAATACACCACCGGCACCCAGGTCAGCGGCATCGTCCGCAACCTCACCAGCTACGGCGCCTTCGTCGAGATCGAGGAAGGCATTGACGGCATGGTCCACGTCAGCGACATGAGCTGGACCCGGAAAATCAACCACCCCAGCGAAATGCTCAAGAAGGGCGACAAGGTGGACGCGGTCGTGCTCGAGGTGGATCCCGCCCAGCAGCGCATCGCCCTCGGCCTCAAGCAGCTTGCCGAGGACCCGTGGCAGTTGATCGAGAAGAAATACAAGGTCGGCGACATCGTCGAGGGCAAGGTCAGCAAACTGGCCAGCTTCGGCGCGTTCGTCCAGCTCCAGGACGACATTGACGGGCTGGTCCACATCAGCCAGGTCAGCGAAGACCACGTCGAGAAGATCAAGAGCGTGCTCAAGGTCGGCGACGTCGTCCGCGCCCGCGTCATCAAGATTGACGGCAACGAGCGCCGCATCGGCCTCTCCATCAAGGCGGCCAACTACTCCCCCGAGCAACTCAAGGTTGCGCAGGAGGAATACGACAAGCTCAAGCCCGGCGAAGACATGGTCGGTTTGGGCGAGGCGATTGAGGAAGCCGAGCAGGCCCGCAAGGGCGAGGACGAGAAGAAGTAACCGTCCGTCCAACCAAAGACTCCGAAAGGCCCCGGGGGACACGCCGTGGCCTTTCGTTTTCCCGCATTCAGTGTCGGCTCGGAACGCTCACGCGTTCCGCTACGGTTGGCTGTTGACAGCCTGCGCGGGGTTTTGTTAACACCGCGCCGCTGTCTTTGAAGGTGACAAGGTGAAGAAACACTGGCCAGTTCTGCACGCCTCCCGCGTGCGCCGGCTTGGCTGGATTCAGGACGGCTCCGCTCTCTCTGGCTCGTGGCCTGCTTCTCTCTCTCGGTTGATGCGGCGTAGGACGCCCATCGTTCTCGCTGCGTTTGTCCTCCTGCTGGCCGGCAACGTCGGAGCGCAATACAACATCCTTCACAACTTCACCGGCGGGGCCAATGATAGCGCCTCGCCCTACGGGTCGCCGACGGTCTCCGGCTCGACGCTTTACGGCATGACCTACAACGGTGGCACCAGCGACCGAGGCACGGTGTTCTCCATGAACGTCAACGGCACCGGCTTCGGCGTCCTGCACAGCTTCACGGGCGGCTCCAGCGATGGCGCTTACACGAAGGGCGGAGTGACAGTCTCCGGCTCCACCCTCTACGGCATGACTCGATCGGGTGGCATCGCCAACCAAGGCACAGTGTTCTCCATGAACGTCAATGGCTCCGGCTTCGGCCTCCTGCATAGCTTCACCAATGGCCCTGCCTATAATAGCTTCTATGATGGGTCTGACCCTCTGGGATCCCTGACGCTTGCCGGCTCGGCGCTCTATGGCATGACCTGGATGGGGGGCGCCAACGACTATGGTGTCACGTTCTCTCTAACCACAGACGGCGCAGTATATGACATTCTGCATACCTTTACTGGCTCCCAAGGCAGCGGCTTTGGCACACCCACAATCTCCGGTTCGACCCTTTACGTCATGACATACAGCTCGATATTCTCCATGAACACCGACGGCACGGGCTTGAACCCCCTGCATCAATTCACCTGGGGCGCCGGTGATGGCGGTGCTCCCCACGGCGACCTGACGCTGGTCGGCTCGACGCTCTATGGGATGACCACCTACGGCGGCAGTTCTAACTCCGGCGTCGTGTTTTCTATCAACACCGATGGCACGGGCTATGGCATCCTGCATAGCTTCACTGGGACTGGCAGCGAGGGAGGCTTGCCCTATGGGTCACTGACATTCGCCGGCTCAAAGCTTTATGGCATGACCTCCCGGGCTGGCAACTACTTAACCGGTAGCATCTTCTCGATCAACACCAATGGCACGGATTTCAATATCGAGCACACCTTCGGTAGCGTGCCCAATGACGGTGGCAATCCCTATGGCTCGCTGGTGTTCGATGGCTCCACCCTCTACGGCATGGGCTCCAGCGGCGGCTCTGGCGGTCTTGGCACCATCTTCTCGTTACAACTGGCCCCCGAGCCATCCGCCGCCTTGCTGGTGGTTCTCGGCGGGGCGGGGTTGATGGCAAAACGCCGCCGCTGGGCGCGTAGCGCGGGCATCGTTCTCGTCGTCTCGCTCCTCCTGCTGTCCGGCAGCGCCCGCGCGCAATACAACATCCTCCACAACTTCACCGGCGGCGCGAATGACGGGGCCGGTCCGATGGGCACGCCGACGGTCTCCGGCTCGACGGTCTATGGCATGACTTACTATGGCGGCACCAGCGGCCAAGGCGCGGTGTTCTCCATGAACATCAACGGCAGCGGATTCGGCGTCCTGCATAGTTTCACCGGCGGCTCCAGCGATGGCGCCTATACGAAAGGCTCGTTGACAATCTCCGGCTCGACCCTCTACGGCATGACCATAGAGGGCAGCGGTGTGGCTCCTTCGGGCGGTCCCACGATCAACTTGGGAACCGTGTTTTCCCTAAATGACAACGGCACCGGATTCACGCTCTTGCATAGCTTCATGGATGCCCTGCAGCCCCCACCAACAGACGGTGCTTATCCATACGGGTCGCTGACGCTCTCTGGATCCACCCTCTATGGCATGACCTCCATGGGGGGCAGCAGCGACTATGGCATCGTGTTCTCCATGAACCCGGATGGCTCCGGCTACAACATCCTGCACAACTTCTCTGGTTGGGGGAATGGTTCCTCACCCGGAGGCTCCCTGCTCATCTCCGGCTCGACCCTTTACGGCATGGCCGGCTCCACGATATTCTCCATGAACACCAGCGGCACCGGCTTCACCGCACTTCATACCTTCTGGGGAGATGCCACGGGTGGCGCAGGCAGCTTGGGCGATCTGACGCTCGTCGGCTCGACTCTCTACGGCATGACCAAAGACGGCGGCAGCAGCGACGGCGGCGTGATCTTCTCCATCCAGACCGACGGCACGGGTTTCACCCTCCTGCACACCTTCACTGGCGATAGCCACGCGGGGGTTGGCAGCGGTGGAATCACGCCCTTTGGCTCACTCACTTATGCCGGCTCGAAACTTTTTGGCATGACCGCCTATGGTGGCAGCAGCAACAAGGGAGTCCTGTTCTCCATCAACACGAATGGCACCGGCTTTACCGTCGAGCATAGCTTCGGCTCCGTGGCCAATGACGGAGTGAACCCCTATGGCTCCCTGGCCTTCGACGGCTCCACCCTCTATGGCATGACCGAAGGCGGCGGCACAAGCAGCGGCGGCACTATCTTCTCGCTGCAAGGCATCCCCGAACCCTCGAGCGCCGTCCTGCTGGCCCTCGGCGGGGCGGGGCTGCTGGCCCGGTGGGGCCGGCGGGGTTGGCGGGAAGGCCGTAGCCCGTCGGCCGATGCCCGCCGGTCGCCTGCGAACGCTCGCAAGGACGAGGACGGGAAGAAGTAACCCTCCCTCCAACCCAAGACTCCGAAAGGCCCCGGTGGAAACGCCGGGGCCTTTCGTCTTTCCGGCTTGGCGCCCCACCCCGCCGCCGTTAGCCTCCGCTCCCAAGCCAAGGCCGCCCTCCAACCATCCATCACCCACCGGCATTCTGCCGCGGGCCAAGGAGAGACGACCATGAAGCAGAAGGAGAGCAACCCCCCGAACGGCAGCCGCGCGCGCATGAGCCGGCTGTTGAAAGACTGGCGCGGGAGAAACCACTTGCCCCTGAAGAAGATCGCCGCCGATCTCGGCGTGACGGGGGCGACGTGGAGCCGGTGGGAGAGCGGCGACCGGTTCCCCGAGCCGGACCAGATACGGGCCCTCGCGGATTACATTGGCGTGCCCGTTTGCCGCTTCTTCTGCGACGACGACTGGCAGTGCCCCGGCTGCGTGCGGCGGCAGCGCTGAACTGGCCCCGCCGTTCTCCGAGGTTCGTAGTAGCGCGCTTCAGCGCGCGTGCGACCCGATGTCGAACGGGCGCTCCTAC